>DASRJA010000531.1:0-13222 GCA_035649695.1 Mycobacterium sp.
TGTGAATCCGGGTCCACGTCGGCCAACAGCGTCGGCTGCACGTAATAACCCGTCGGCAGCTTCTCCGGGATGCCGCCGCCGGTGACCAGCCGGGCACCCGAGTCGAGGCCACTCTTGATCAGGCCGAGCACCTTCTGCCGCTGCGTCTCGCTGATCTGCGGGCCCTGCATGTTGCCGGGTGTCCACGGGTCGCCGACCGGGAAGTTCTCCATCGCGCCCTTGAGGATGGCCAGACCTTCGTCATAGCGACTGCGGGGCAACAGGATTCGGCTGGGAAGGATGCAACTCTGACCCGACATCACGCAGGCCATCATCGCGGCCATCGGCAGCGCCGAGTTGAAGTCGGCGTCGTCGAGCACCACATGCGCCGACTTTCCGCCGAGCTCCAGCAGCGTCTTCTTCACCGTCGACGCGCCTGCCGCCAGGATCGCCCGGCCGGTCGCCGTCGAGCCGGTGAACGTGATCATGTCGACCCGCGGGTCGGCCGAGAGCGCCGCGCCCACCTCGTTCGCGTTGGAGACCACGACGTTGAACACCCCGGCCGGAATGTCGGTCTCCTCAGCCACGATCCGGCCGTACTCGCTGCCCGACCATGGCGTCAGCTGCGCCGGCTTGAGCACCACCGTGTTGCCCGCCATCAGCGCAGGCACCGTTTCGGCGACGTTGAGGTAGAACGGGACGTTCCACGGCGTGATCGCGCCGACCACTCCGACCGGCTCATAGTGAATCTTGCGTCGGGCGGGCCCAAGCGGCGTCTCGTGAAGCCCGTTGTCGACGAGGTACTCGAAGGCGCGGCCGTGCTCGGCCCAGTGCTTGACCTCCGCGATCGGGCTCTCGATCTGGCTGCCGGTCACGGTGACCGGACAGCCGACCTCGGTGATCAGCACGCGCCGCAGCCGCTCCTTGTTGCGCTCCAGCGCGTCATGCAGCTGGGTCAGGCAGTGGTAGCGGAACTCCAGATCGCGCGACCAGTCGGTCTTGTCGAACGCTCGCCGCGCCGCCCCGACCGCGCGCGCCATGTCCTCGACCGTTCCGTCGGTCGCCTGACCGGCCACCTGTTCGCTGGCTGGATGGATGACATCGAATGTCGCTTTGCTGCTTGTGATCTGCAATTCGCCGTCGATGAGCATCCGCTCGTCACCGGCGAGCACGCCGGATTCAGTCTGTACTCCCGTCATGGGAAACAGCTTTACAAACTAGCGGGAAAATGTCACCCGTTCTGCTTGATCCCCGCGGCATGGCGAAGCTGCGCGAGGAACTGGTCGCCATCGTCG
This sequence comes from Mycobacterium sp., assembly GCA_035649695.1. GTDB lineage: Bacteria > Actinomycetota > Actinomycetes > Mycobacteriales > Mycobacteriaceae > Mycobacterium. The sequence goes on from DASRJA010000531.1 coordinate 1,275, forward strand.
CTGCGCACGATGTAGTGCGACACCGCGACTCGAATCGCCGTCGCGGCCTTGACCGCCCCGTTCGGTCCCGGCATCAGTTTCTGCAGGCGTGCGCGCATCATCGGGAGGATCCTGCCCAGCTGCGCGATGACGACCTCGGGTTCGATGTCGACCAACCGCACGCCGGAGTACGACTGCTGATACTCGACGATGAACCGCAGCGCGGCGTCGAGTTTTTCGGTGCCCCGCAGTCCCGACGTCGCCCGGCTGATGCCGCTGTCGAACATCTCGCGCTCGAAGACACCGAACGCATCGAGCAATTCACCCTTGGACGCGAACCACCGGTACAGCGTGGGCCGCGACACCCCGGCCTGCAGCGCCACCTCGGAGAGGCTCAGCTTGGTCTGGCCGCTGCGAGCGAGCACTTCGGCGGTCGCCACCAGGATCCGGTGCCGCGTCGACGTATCCTCGACGCCCTCGGACGCGCGTAATGGTTCGTTCACGTGCTCGGCCTCAATCGTTTGGTCTTGATGATCCTAGAGCGTTGATCACACGGACTTCTCCAAGAGCGCGACCGTGTCGAGGTCGTCCAGGGGCGGCGACACCTCGCCCCAGTCCTTCCACTGCGATGTTCTCGGCGTGCATGCCGCCCATTCCCGCATGGAGCGATCGAACACGACCGACGACCGCGTCGGTGGCGATACGTTGGACACCGCGGCCGAGATGCAACGCCAGGCCGGCGATCGGGGCAACGCGATCCATCACGCAATGTTTACAAAAATGCCGTGAATTGTAAAGTCACTGCGGGAGAGGACTATGGCTGGACCGTTGGAAGGCCTCAAGGTCGTCGAACTCGGCGTGTGGGTGGCGGGTCCGGCCGCCGGAGGAATCCTGGCTGACTGGGGCGCCGACGTCATCAAGATCGAGCCGCCGACGGGCGATCCGGCGCGGATGTTCGGCCGGATGCTCGGCATCGAGGACGGCGTCAGCCCGCCGTTCGAGATGGACAACCGCGGTAAGCGCAGCATCGTGCTCGACGTGACGACGGACGAGGGGCGGGCAACCGCATCCGAATTGCTCAGCAACGCAGACGTTTTCCTGACCAATGTTCGGCCTGCGGCGTTGCGACGCACCGGCTTGGACTTCGAGACGGTCGCCTCCCGCAACCCGCGCCTGGTGTACGGCTTGATCACCGGCTACGGCGAGACGGGGCCCGACGCCGACCGCGCGGCCTACGACGTCGCCGCCTTCTGGGCCCGGGCGGGCTTGGCGCACTTGCTGACCCGTCCGGGTGAGGCACCGCCGTTTCAGCGCGGCGGCATGGGCGATCACACAGCGGGCATGACGCTCGCGGCGGCGGTGTGTGCGGCGCTGGTGGCGCGGACGCGAACCGGCAAGGGGCAGTTGGTCAGTACCTCGCTGTACCGGCAGGGCGCGTACACCGTCAGCTTCGACCTCAATACCTTTCTGATGACGGGCCATTCGATAGCGATTGGCCAGCGCGAGACGATGGGGAACCCGTGCATGAACAACTACACGGCTGGCGACGGGCGGCGGTTCTGGATCGTCGGACTGCAGGGCGAACGTCATTGGCCTGCGCTGTGTCGCGCCGTGGGAAGGCCGGATTGGCTTGATGATCCGCGGTTCTCGACCGGCCGCTCGCGCGCCGCGAACGCTGTCGATCTCATCGGTGAACTCGACGAGATCTTCGCGACGAGGCCGCTTGAGGAATGGGCGAAAGCCTTTGCACAAGAACCGGATTTCTTCTGGTCGCCGATCAACTCGATTGAGGACGTCATGGCCGATGAGCAATTTCACGCGGCGGGCGGCGTCGTCTACGTGCCTGACGGCGACGCTGGCGCATCGATGGTCGCGACGCCGGCCGACTTTCACGGCACGCCGTGGCACCCGCGTTCGGCCGCGCCACGGCTCGGCGAGCACACCGGCGAGATTCTCGCTGAGCTCACGGGGCGTAGTGCTTGACCCGCGCCGCGTGCCGAAGCTGGTTCAGGAAGTCGTCATCATCATCGCTTCGCACTAGGTAATGCGAAATCGCCACGCGCACTGCCGTTGCCACCGCCAAGGCCGGGTCAGGCCCCGTGGCAAGCCGCTCGAGCCGTTGTCGCATCATCGGGATCACCCGAGCCAGCCGCCTGATGACTTGGGCCGGCTCGATGTCGATCATGCGTAGCCCCGGGTACGACTGCTGGTACTCGACGATGACCCGCAACGCTGCGTCTAGCCGCTCGCATGCTGGCAGGTCGGTAGTCGCGTCCGCGACCGCGCGCTCGTAATACTGCCGCTCCCACACAACGAACGCGTCGAGCAGTTCCCTCTTGTCGGAGAACCACCGGTAGAGCGTGGGCCTGGACACGCCGGCCTGCAGTGCGACCTCGGAGAGACTCAGCTTGCTCATCCCGTTGCGGCCGAGGACTTCCGCGGTGGCGGCCAGTATCCGCTCGCGGCTCGAAGTGTCGACCTGCTGCACCGTCCAAGCTTTACAAATTTACGCTGAAATGTCACGCTGAATCGGTGACAGCCGCAACGGTGCAGGAACGTGAATACAGCCCGATCGACATCACGTCGTACGACTTCTGGAGTCAGCCTTTCGCGGTGCGTGACGAGACGTTCGCCCAGCTCCGCGCGGGTGAAGGCCTGACCTGGCACCGGGCCTTTCCCTCCATGTTTCCCATGGAGGAGCCGGGCTACTGGGCGCTGACCCGACGCGCCGACATCGCCTACGTCAGCCAGCACCCCGAGTTGTTCACGTCAGCGCAGGGCGTGGCCCTCGATCCGATGCCCGCCGAGATCCAGCACTTCGCATCGTTCTTCCTGACCATGGATCCGCCGCAGCACACCACATACCGGCGCCTGATCAGTTCGGCGTTCACGCCGCGACACGTGCGCCAGATCGAAGAACAGATCCATAGCAGCGCGGTCAGCATCGTCGACGACCTCGTCGGTGCTGGCGACATCGACTTCGTCGAAGCCTGCTCGGCCCGGCTGCCGATGCTGACGATCATGGAGATGCTCGGCGTGCCCAAGGCCGACCAGCCGGGCGTGGCCAAGGCCGCCGAGAAGCTGTTCGGGCTCAGCGACGACGAATACAGCACGCTCGAAGAACGGGCACAGGACACGATCAACGAGATCATGCTGCTGAACAGCACCGGTCAGGAGTTGGCGAAGTTTCGACGCACCAATCCCGGTGACGACTTGATGACGAGCATCGTCAACGCCGAAGTCGACGGACACCGGTTGAGCGACGAGGAGATCGGCGCGTTCCTGATCCTGCTGGCGTCCGCGGGTAACGACACCACCAAACAGGCCACCACACACTCGATGATGGCGATGGTCGAGAACCCGGCGCAGCGCGATTGGCTGATGGAGGACTTCGAGGACCGGATCGGACCCGCCGTCGAGGAATTCGTGCGGTACTCGTCGCCAGTGCTGCAGTTCGCGCGCTTCGTCACCGAGGACACCGAGATCAACGGGCATCCGGTGAGTGCGGGCGACAAGGTTGGCTTGTTTTACTGCTCGGCGAACCGAGACGAGGCGGTCTTCGAGGACCCGGCTGCGTTTAATCTGCAGCGCTCGCCGAATCCGCACCTCGGCTTCGGCGGCGGCGGGCCCCACTTCTGCCTCGGCAATCAGCTGGCGAGGACAGAGTTGCGAAACCTGTTCCGCGAGTTGCTGACCCGGCTGACGACAGTCGAGTTCGGGGAACCCGACCTGCTGCACAGCAGCTTCGTCCACGGCGTCAAGCGCGTTCCGGCGTTCGTTCAATAGGAGAGATCATGCGGGTCGAAGTCGACCTCGATAAGTGCACAGGACACGGGATCTGCGAATCTATCGCCGATGACGTGTTCGAAGTGCAGGACGACGGCACCGTGCTGATCGATGAGAACGAACGCCCTGAGTCGGACCGCGAGCGGATGCAGCAGGCCGTGACGCAGTGCCCGGCAGCCGCGCTGCGTTTGGTGGACTAGCGACGAAACGGTATTCCAGCAGAGAAAGTGCGAGTAGAGGCCTGCCTGAATACAGTTTCGGCGAACTAGCGGCGAGGCCGCACCAGCACCGACTGCTGGATGCCGCCGACCGCACCGCTTTCGTCGAACAGCGTGCCGATCGTCGTGCCGATGCCATCGGGTCCGTAATTGGTCTCGGCGCGAATGCCGATCCACTCGCCGTCGGGCACGCGATGGATGTGCACGACGAGATCTGTGTTCAGGAACGTCCATCGCCGGATGTCGAGTTTCGTGCCGATGCCATTGGCGTCGTCGGCCACGGCGAACAACCGCTCGAGCGGCGTCATCGTCTCGCCCTTGACAAGATCGACCTCCGGCCTGATCCACGACTCGCCGGGGCCGTCGTTCAACGGCTTGGTCAGCCATCGCCAGTCCAGGCTGTGCACGTAGTTGGGGTCCCAATCCTTTTTCATGTCACGGCCTTTGGCCTCGGACACCGGACGCAGCGGTGGTGCGGGCGCATGAACCACGTCCGCGGTGTCCAGTGTCTGCAACCGCCATCCGCTGGCCCGAGCGACCGGTCGCGGCGCGCCGTCCGGCCCCGGCGCCAGCATCTCAGCGGCGAGCAATTCGATCTGCTTGCCGGAGCGTTCGCGTTGGGTCCGCACCCAGAAGTCGCCCTCGGCGGGAACGGGACCCATAAGGTCGACCATGACACGGCTCAACCGCGTGTCATCGCGCTGCTCGCAGCGTTCCAATCCCCGTACCAATAGGGCGGATACGGGCGCGGCGTGCTGAATCGCCGCAGACCACGTGCTGCGCACCATGTCTGTCGCGATGAACTTTTCGCCCAGTGGATCGGTGCCGTCGACCAGTTCGTAGTACGAGTCGCTCACGGCAGCCCCGCACCGGGCACGTCGACGGTGACCGCGTCGAGGCGTGACAGCTTCGTGCCGATCAGCTTCTGCGGATAGGCCTCTGTACTCGAAAGCAGAAACAGGGTGCGACGTTCCGGCCCGCCGAGCATGCACGCGATCGCAGCCCGGTCACCGAGGTCGATGCGTTCGGTGACGATGCCCCCCTCGACGATGCGCTCGAACTGGTTCGCCAACGTCATCGACGCCCACACTGCACCTTCGGCGTCGAGCGTGATGCCATCGGGCGGTCCGTCGAGACCATCGGCGAAGATCCGGCGATCGGACAGCGATCCGTCCGCGCTGACCGTGAACGCGGTCAACCGTCGGCCGATCGACTCGGCGACGATCAACGTCGTGCGGTCGGGCGTGATCACCATGCCGTTCGGGAAGTCGAGGTTTTTGGCGACGACGGTGGCCGTGTCATCGGGGTCGATCCGGACGACGACGCCGCCCGCAAACGCCTGCGCCCCGACGTACGCGCGACCGAGGTCGTCGACCACCATGTCGCCGAGGTTCGCAGGCGCCAGATCGGACAGATCGACCAGCGTGGTCACGGTTTCGCCGTCGTAGCGCAGCACCTGCCGGGCCTCGGTCGACGCGATCAACAGCGATCCATCGGGGCGAAAGCCAAGGCCCGACGGCGCGTGGCCGGGCAACGGCAGCGTGGTCATCGCCCCCTGCAGATTGACAGTGTGCACCGCCTCGCCGAGCATGTCCGAGAACCACAGCAATCCCTCGAACCAGCGGGGTCCCTCGCCGAAGCAGAAGCCGTCTGCGAGGGGCGTCAACGTCGCACCTTTACAAATCACGGCCTAAGTGTCACGCTCGCTAGGTGCCACTGTCAACTACCGGCGGCGCGTCGTGAACATGAAGCGCTACCACAGCCACACCCTCCTCTACCTGCACGAGACGATCGAGCTGGGGTCGGGGCGCTGGGGGCACCTCCCGGCCGGAGGCCAGGGGGACGACCGCTTCGCCGAGGTGTTCAGCGACGTCTATCACCCGATGATGAAAGCGCTTGGCGCGCGGCTGTTCGCGATATGGGAGACCACGCCGTACAACGGGCATTGGCCCCAGGTCACGATCATCTGGGAGATCGACGCGTTCGCCGATTACGCCCGCATCGGTAAGGCCCAGGCGCGCGGCGGCAGCCACGAGGGGCCCGCCGCGAAGTGGTCGACCTACCTCTCCGAGATCGGCGCATCCGGTGAGGGCCGGATCATGTACGCGGGCAAGAGCAACAAGACCCTGGCGCAACTCAAAGAGTCGAACTTCTCGGCCGGACTGGTCATCCAGGAGATCATGGAGACGAAACCCGGGCGCCAGGACGACTACATCCGTGAGCTCGAGCGCCTGTACGTCCCGTGGTCGGAGCGGACCGGCAAGCGGTGGCTCGGTTCGTTCATCACGACATTCCGATTCAACGAAGTCATCCACTACTGGGCACTAGACGGTGATTGGGACTGCTTCGAGAATCACTACCCGTCGTGGAAGGACAGCCCGCCTGCGGAGATTGTCACCTGGATGAGCGTCGCGCCGGCGTTGCGCGACGGTTGGGAGGATTCGATCCTGCAGGCCCTACCCTCGTCGCCGCTGCAATGAACACGCCGGTGCTCCAGGACTTTTCGTACGATCCGTTCGATCCGGCGGTGATGGCCGACCCGCTGCCGTACTACCGCGTACTGCGCGACCAGCACCCCGTGTACTACATCGACAAGTGGGACACCTACGCGTTGTCGCGGTTCGCCGATATCTGGCAGGTGTTGGAGATCAACGACGGGACGTTCGTCGCCTCGGAGGGAACCCTGCCCGCCGCAACGGTTTTGGCGAACCACAACGCCGGACCGGTGCCCGATCCGCCGTTGCATCCGATGCCGTTCCACGCCAACTTCGACGCTCCGATCTACGACACAGTGCGCCGTTGCACATCGAGCCAGTTCCGGCCCAAGTCCGTCGCCGGATTGGCCGACCGGATCCGGACGCTGGCCAACGAGCGACTCGACGAGCTGTTGCCGCGCGGTAGCTTCGACCTCACCCAGGAATACGGCGGCATCGTGGCCGCCTCGGTGGTGTGCGAACTTGTCGGCCTGCCCGTGGATTTGGCGCCGGAAGTGCTGGCCACCGTGAACGCCGGCAGCCTCGCCCAGCCGGGCAGCGGCGTCGAGGTGGCCAACGCCCGTCCCGGCTATCTGGAATACCTGACCCCGATCGTGCAGCGGCGCCGCTCCGACGGGGCCGACGGTGAATTGCCGATCGTCGACAACCTGATCGGATACCGCCTGCCGGACGGTTCGGCCCTCACCGACATGGAAGCCGCGGTCCAAATGCTTGGTGTGTTCATCGGCGGAACCGAAACCGTGCCGAAGATCGTCGCGCACGGCCTGTGGGAACTCGGCCGTCGTGCCGACCAAATGGCCTCGGTGCGAGCGGATCTCGACGCCAATTTGCCCTTTGCGCGCGAGGAAATGATCCGCTACTGCGCTCCCGCACAGTGGTTCGCCCGCACCGTGCGTAAGCCGTTCACCATCCACGACACCACGATCCACCCCGGCCAGCGGATCATCACCTTGCTCGGATCTGCCAGCCGCGACGACCGCGAGTACCCCGATGCTGAGGAGTTCATCTGGAACCGGCCGATCGAGCGGCTGTTGGCTTTCGGTCGGGGACAACACTTTTGCCTGGGCGTGCACCTCGCTCGTCTCGAAATCACCATCATGGTGACGGAGTGGCTAAAACGGGTGCCCGAGTGGCGCATCGTCAGCGAGGCGGCGTCGCGGCCACCGTCGAGCTTCCAATGGGGCTGGAACAACATCCCGGTGGAGGTCTGACGATGTGGTCGTATCGCCTCGTCGCCCCGTACACGGTCGAGCGAACGGAAATCCCTGAGCCGTCGCCGGGATCCCTCGACGACGGGCAGGTTCTGCTGCGCTTCCTCGCAGCAGGCATCTGCGGAAGCGACCTTCCCGGCTTCCGAGGTACGAAGGGACGGCTGCCCGGCGACACCGGCCTATGCGCCGCGGAGATGAACGGCTTTCCGATCCACGAGGTCGTCGGCGAAGTGATGGCGAGCCGTCATCCGGCTCATCGGCAGGGCGATCGGGTGGTCGGCTGGGCGTCGGGCTTCGACGGGCTGATGGAACGCGTGGTCGCCGACGGCAACGGATTAACGCCGTACGACCCCGGACTCAGCCCACAGCTCGCGGTCGGACTGCAGCCGCTGGCCTGCGTGCTGTATGCCGTCGAGCAACTGCCGGACCTACGAGGACGCCGCGTCGCGATCATCGGTCAGGGTTCGATCGGCCTGCTGTTCTCCTACGTGGCCAAGGCGGCGGGCGCCGAACACGTCACTGGAGTCGACCCGATCGACCGCGACGAGACCGGCAAGCTGTTCGGAGTCGACACCATCGTCCGTTCGACCAGCGACCGATGGGTGAGTCACCTGAAGCCGGATGACCGGTCCGACATCGTGATTGAAGCCGTCGGCCATCAGGTCGCCACGCTGAGCCACGCGATCGAGGCGGCGGCCTTCGGCGGCACCGTCTTCTACTTCGGCGTTGCCGACGACGACAGCTATCCGATCAGCATGCGCACGATGCTGCGCAACAACCTCACGCTGAAATCGGGTGTGACACTTGACCGGCGGCGGGTACTGGAAGCCGCCGACGGGTTCGCGCGTGAACACCCGGAGCTGCTCACGAACTACCTCACCCACACATTCCGAGTGGACGAGGTGCAGGCCGCGTTCGAACTGGCCTGCAGGCCGACAGCGGAACGCATCAAGATAGCGATCGTCGAATGACGACACCGAGCAGACTGCAGGAAGCCCTCGCCGCAAAGCAACGCATCTGGGGCGGATGGGTGGTCGGACCCACGATCATCGGTCCGGAGGAGTTCGCCCAGGCAGGCTACGACTACGTCGGATTCGACGTCCAGCACGGCTATCTCGACGACGCCGATGTCGCGCTACTGCTACGCCGCCTCGAGCACGTTCCGATCGCCACCGCCGTGCGGCTGCCGTCCGCCGATCCTGCTCCGATCGGCAGGGTGCTCGATGCGGGCGCCGACGCCGTGATCGTCGCGATGATCGAATCGGCGGAACAAGCGGCCGCCGCGGTGGCGGCTACGCGGTTCGCACCGGCAGGGGTGCGCAGCTTCGGTCCGCTGCGTGCCAGCCTCGGCCACGACCCGGGGGCACTGGCAGCACGTGTCAGCGTGTTCGCGATGGTAGAGACCGCGCAGGGTCTCTTGGCGCTCGACGACATCTGTACGGTCCCCGGCCTGACGGGCGTGTACGTCGGGCCGGCGGATCTCGCGATCTCGATGGGATACACGCTTGCCGAAGCATGGACCGCGACCGACGTTCTCGACGCATACGCACGCATCCACGCCACCGCCTCGGCCGCCGGTCTCGTCACCGGCATTCACGCTGGTGTCGGCAAGCGCGGAAAGGCCATGGCAGAACTGGGCTTTCGCATGATCACGTTGGCGTCGGAATCCCAAGCGCTACGCCGAGGTGCCGCGGAGTTCCTTCGGGAGGCGCAGTGACGTCGACGGATCGGGTTGCGCTTGTGACGGGCGCCGCACGCGGGCAGGGTGCGGCGATCGTCAAGCGACTGCACAAGGACGGATTCCGTGTCGCCGCCTGCGATCTTCTGGTCGACGAACTGGCGGCCACCGTCGAATCCGTGGGCGGCGACGCCGTTATCGCGATTCCCCTCGACGTGACGTCGCAGGATCAATGGCAGGCCGCGGTCGCGGCGGTGATCGATCGGTTCGGTGCATTGACCACGTTGGTCAACAACGCCGGCGTCTTGCATCGCGCCTCGATTGCCGACGAGACGGCCGCGGGTTTCGAAGGCAGCTGGCGCGTCAACTGTTTGGGTCCGTTCCTGGGTATCCGCGCTGCGTTTCCGTACCTGCGTAAGGCCGACGGCGCCGCCATCGTCAACACCTGCAGCACGGGAGCGATCCGGCCCTTCCCGAACCACGCCGCATACGGCTCGTCCAAGTGGGCACTGCGGGGACTCACTCAGGTCGCCGCTGCCGAACTCGCCTCATCCGGCATCAGGGTGAACGCCGTGTTCCCCGGACCCATCGAAACCCCGATGCTCGATGACGCGACACAGGCGCGGCTTGCCGAGCGCGCCGTCCTCGGCCGGTTGGGCAAGCCGATGGAGATCGCCGACGCTGTGGCGTTCCTCGTTTCCGAGCAGGCGTCGTTCATCACCGGTTCAGAGCTTGTCGTGGACGGAGGGCAATGCCTGCAAATCGGTTGAGCGGCAACGGATTGTCCGTAGGAATCATCGGCGCGGGCCCTGGGGGACTCGCGCTGGGCATCTTCTTGCGGAGAGCCGGCTTCCGTGACTTCACGATCTTCGACCGCGAAGACGGCGTGGGCGGCACGTGGCGCATCAACACCTATCCCGGCCTGGCCTGCGATGTGAAATCTCATCTGTATTCCTACTCGTTCGATCTCAATGCGAACTGGTCACGGCTGTGGTCGGCTCAGCCGGAGATCCTCGAGTATTTCGAACAGTGTGCGCAGCGCTACGAGCTCGGCCCGAACCTCAAGCTGCATACCGAAATTGTGTCGGCCCAATGGGATTCCGAGTCGGCGACATGGCAGCTGACGACGGCGGCGGGGGAGCAGTACACCTTTGACATAGTGGTTTCTGCGGTTGGCTTGTTCACCCAGCCCGTACTTCCCGACCTTGTCGAGGAAGAGAAGTTCACTGGGACGCAGATGCACACCGCGCGCTGGGATCACTCCATCGACTTGCGGGACGCGCGGGTGGCTGTGCTGGGCACGGGATCGACTGCGTCGCAGCTGATTCCCGAGGTCGCGAAGGAGGCCAAGAAGGTCTACTCCGTGCAGCGCTCACCGACGTGGATCCTGCCCAAGCCCGACCGGCCCTACACCGACCGGGAGAAGTGGCTCTTCGCCCATGTCCCGTTCGCCAAGAAGATCTATCGGACCAGGCTGTGGCTGCGCAGCGAGTCGAACATCTCGGTGATCGAGAACGGCAGCGACAAGACGCAGGAGTTCAAAGGCATCGCGCTGAAAGTCCTCGAGTCGACGGTGGCCGATGACGAGTTGCGCCGCAAGCTGACCCCGGATCATCCGTTTGGGTGCAAGCGACTGGTGTTCGCCAGCGACTATCTGCAGACGCTGACGCAACCGCACGTCGAGGTGGTGTCGAGCCCGGCTCGGTCGCTTCGGTCGCGGTCGTTGGTCACCGAGGACGGTACTGAACTCGACGTCGATGTCGTGTTGTGCGCCACGGGATATGCGGCAGCGGACTATCTGGGTCAGATCGACGTCGTTGGCGAGGACGGTATGTCGCTGCGCGAGAAGTGGAGCGACGGTGCGCACGCGTATCTCGGCATGGCCGTACCGGGTTTTCCCAACTTCTTCATGCTCTACGGCCCGAACACCAACGTCGGCTCCAACAGCGTGATCTTCATGCTGGAGGCGCAGGCCCGCTACATCGTCCGAGCATTGAGTTACATGCGGCGCAAGCGAAAGGCGTATGTGGCTGTGCGTCCGTCGGCGATGGACGACTTCATCGCCAAGATCGACGAGTGGATGGCGGGCACCGTGTGGCTGACTAAGTGCAGCAACTACTTCCGTGCCGCCAATGGCCGAGTAGTCACTCAATGGCCGCGCAGCGCACGGGCCTTCTGGGGGATGACTCGGCGATTTCGGCCCGCCGACTACACGTTCGATCCGCCGCCCGAGCACTCTGCCGTCGAGGCGGGCTCTCAGTCAGCGGTTAGCGGGTAGGCACTCATGTTCGCGGATCGACTGGACCCGCCACTGCGGCAGTTCGCGTCGGCTCGGACCGACTTGTCGGCGGGTGTGCTGTGGGTCGTTCGTGATTCGTTGAACCAGCGCCGCGCCCAAACGGCTCGCGACGTCAACACCGTCGGCGTCGAGATCGAGAACCGCGAGGTGGGGTCGATCCCAGTGCGAATCTATCGCGGCGGGCCGTCGCCCGCGCCGGCGGTGATCTATTGCCATTCAGGGGCTTTCGTGCTGGGCAATCTCGACACCGATCACCGCCAGTGTGTGGAATTCGCCAGGCGG
>DASRJA010000532.1:0-30143 GCA_035649695.1 Mycobacterium sp.
GGACGGGTTCTGCAGCGGTCTTGCCGACGCGCTGCACGGCTCAGGGGTGCGGTTACTCGTCATCCGGCCGGGATTCGTGATCGGGCGGATGACCGAGGGCCTGGCGCCTGCGCCATTCTCCAGGACGGCGCCGCAGGTGGCGGACGCGACCGTGCGCGCATTAGGCGGGAAGCGGAGCAGCGTCTGGTTTCCATGGCAGGTCGGCGCACTCGCGGTAGCGATGCGGCTGTTGCCGCGGCCCATCTGGCGGAGGATGCGCCGATGATCGTGGTGGTGGGTATCGGGGCGGACGGGATGTCTGGGCTAGCGCAGCCTTCGTTGGCCGAGTTGCGCAGGGCGACAATGGTTTACGGCTCACGTCGCCAGCTCGATCTGCTGGACGACACCGTGACCGCGGAGCGCAGGCAGTGGCCGTCGCCGATGCTGGGCGTGGTCGAGACCCTGGGGGACGTCGACGGTGACGTGCACGTCGTCGCCAGCGGCGATCCGATGTTGCACGGTGTCGGCGGCTTGCTGATCAGGTTGTTCGGCGCGGACCGGGTGACGGTGTTGCCGCACGTGTCGTGTGTGACGCTGGCGTGCGCCCGGCTGGGCTGGGCGGTTCAGGAAACCGAGGTGATCAGCCTGATGACCTCGGAGCCGCACACGGCGATGCGGCGCGGCGGACAGGCCGTCGTTCTGTGCCGCGACGGCGCCGGGCCAGCCGCATTGGCCCGGCTACTCACCGACGGCGGTCGCGGCGATTCCGAACTGACGGTGCTCGAGCAGCTCGGCGGACCGGCCGAGCGTCGTCGCGATGCCACCGCGCGCGAGTGGGCGGCCAATCCACCCGATGACGTCGACGATCTCAACGTGGTGGCGGTGCGGTATCTACCCGACGACCCTCGGCTATCGGTGTTGCCCGACGATGCCTTCGCCCACGACGGTCAGATCACCAAGCAGACGATGCGGGCCGTCACTCTCGCGGCCCTGGCGCCGCGGAAGGGGGAGCTGCTGTGGGACGTCGGTGCCGGATCGGGCAGCATCGCGATCGAGTGGTGCCGCAACGGATCTCGCTGCCGCGCAGTGGCATTCGAGCGTGACGAGCAGCGCCGCAAAAGGATCGCCGAGAACGCGTTGGCGCACGCCGCCGTGGTGGACGTTCGCGGCGAGGCGCCGGCCGCGTTCGACGACGCCGTGCTGAGCGATCGGGGCGTCGACGGGGTGCCGCGGCCGTCGGCGATCTTCATCGGCGGCGGCGTGACCCAACTCGGACTGCTCGAGGCCTGTTTTGACCGGCTTCCGGCAGGCGGGCGGCTGGTCGCCAATGCGGTCACCGCCGAATCCGAAGCGGTTCTCGCCCAGTGGTATTCCCGCGTCGGCGGTGAGCTTCGACGGTTCCAGCACTACCGCGGCGAACCGGTCGGCGGCTTCACCGGCTGGCGACCCGCGCTGCCCGTCACGCAGTGGTCGGTGACCAAGCAATGACCGTGTATTTCATCGGGGCCGGACCGGGCGCCGCCGATCTGATCACCGTGCGGGGTCAGCGGTTGCTCAGCCGCTGCCCCGTCTGTCTCTATGCGGGTTCGATCATGCCCGAAGACCTGCTGGCTCTGTGCCCGCCGGACGCGCGGGTGATCGACACCGGCCCGCTCACCCTCGACCAGATCATCAGCGAGTTGGCCGACGCGCACGCGGCGGGCCTCGACGTCGCGCGACTGCATTCTGGTGACCCGTCGATCTATAGCGCGCTGGCCGAACAATGTCGACGGCTCGACGCGCTGGGCGTCGATTACGAAATCGTGCCCGGCGTACCGGCGTTCGCGGCCGCCGCGGCGGTGTTGGGCCGTGAGCTCACGGTGCCCGGCGTCGCGCAGACGGTCACGTTGACCCGGGTGGCGACGTTGTCGACCGCGATGCCGCCCGGCGAGGATTTGCAGACGCTCGCGGCGTCGGGTTCTACGCTGGTGCTGCATCTTGCAGCCGCGCAGATCGACGCGATGGTGCCGCAACTGCTGGCGGGCGGCTACGGGCCGGAAACCCCGTGTGCCGTCGTGGCATTCGCGACGTGGCCGCAGGAGACGGTGATCCGGTGCACGCTGTCCGATCTCGCCGAGGAGACGACGGCCGCAGGCGTCACCCGCACCGCGGTCATCATTGTTGGGGATGTGCTTGCCGCCGAGGGCTTTTCCGACAGCTACCTGTACTCGTCAGGTCGGGTTCGGCGCGGGCGGCATTGATGCGGATTCTGCTGCTGGGCGGCACATCGGAGGCTCGTGCGCTTGCCGCGGAACTACATCCGGATGTCGAGGTGATCAGCTCGCTGGCGGGTCGTGTCCCGGAGCCCGCGCTGCCGGTGGGCGAGGTGCGGATCGGCGGGTTCGGCGGCGTCGACGGGATGCGGCGCTGGCTGTCCGAATCCGGTGTCGACGCCGTCGTCGACGCCACCCATCCCTACGCTGCGACCATTACGGCCCATGCCGCGGCGGTGTGCGGCGAGCTGGGTCTCTCGCATCTGGTGCTGGCCCGAACTGCGTGGGATCCGGGGGATGCACTCGTCGTGGGCTCCGATGTGGAAGCGGCGAAGACCGTTGCCGCCGACGGGTTTTCGCGGGTATTCCTGACGACGGGGCGCTCGGGCGTAAAGGCGTTCGTCGACGCCGACGCGTGGTTCCTGATCCGGGCGGTCACCGCACCGGATGCCGGCACCTTGCCCCGCCGCCACCAGCTCGTGTTGTCGCGCGGGCCGTACCACTACGAGGACGAGCTGGCCTTGCTGCGCGACCACGGCATCGACGCCCTGGTGACAAAGAACAGTGGGGGAGCGATGACGCGGCCCAAGCTGGACGCCGCTGCAGCGCTTGGCGTTGCGGTGGTGATGGTGGACCGCCCGCCGCTGCCGCCCAACGTCGTCACGGTCGCTACCGTCGACGAGGCGGCCGACTGGGTCAGATCGACTGGTAGCTGTTGATCAGGTCGAGCGTTTCGAGTTCCCGGATCGCTTGGCAGCCGCGGTGCAGCATCGTGAGAATCATCTCGTCGCCGCGTTCGGTGGAAGCGGCGAAGGCAAAGCCGAGTCCGGTGATCAACGGTGCCTGGATGACGCCGAGACGGTAGTCACGCCAACAGGTCTCGACGTCGTAGTCGGTCACGCCGTACCCCAGGAGCGCCGCGTGATACCGCCCGACTAAGTCTTTCTCGATGTCCGCTCGCAGTTCGGCGGCCAGGCTGGTCGCGGTGAAATACGCCAGATCCCTGGCCGGCAGGCCGATCCCCATCGTCTGCCAATCGACGACCGTGATGCGGGTGCGGTCGGGATCGAACAGCATGTTGTCCAGCCGATAGTCACCATGCATCAGCGCGAACCGCTTCGGCTCGGCCAGCAGCCACGGTGTCACCGATCCCATTGCCGCGCGCAACGTTTCCTTGTCGTCCGCGCCCATCCGCGCGCCAAGTTTTTCGATCGTGATGTCGGCAGCCATCACCGATACATCGCCGAGACCCTTCGCTGCTGCCTCGTCGCCCGGCTTGGGCATCGAAATGGCCGACAGCCCAAGCCAAGTCGGATCACACCAGCTCGGGCCGTGTAGCCCGGCCAACGCCTCGACCGCCAGTTGGGCCTCCTGGGGCGTGCAGCCTGCGATCTGATCGCCCTGGACGGCGGGCGCCATATCGGCGAGCAGCAAGGCGAAATCCGCCCCGCTCTCGCTGATGTCGCTGTGGAAACACCGCGGCACCGGAATGCGCACCCGGTCCGCGACGTCGGTGTAGAACTCGACCTCCGAGAGATAGCCGAGCGCGACGCGTTCCCGGACCGTGTCGTCTTGGGCGGGCAGCTTGATCGCGAATGAACGCGGCAGGTCGGTATCCGTGGCATAGGTCGCCGACACCCGATACGTGGCGCCGGTCTGGCCGGTGCCGATCGGGGAGACGTCGACGTGTTTCACCTCGACTGCGAGGACAGCCGACAGCCAGTCGCTGGTCAGATCGCCGGGGTGACGCGGTATCGGCACGATGGGGGCCACGCGCGGACACTAACCCGCGTGACAAAAAGAGTCAAAGATGTCACGTCGGGTAGTGGCGCGGCGTGAAGACTCGGTCGTCGTACCACTGCGTCTGCGACGACCCGATGATCAGTAGGCAGCGCATGTCGACATCGGCGGGGTCGAGGTCGGCGAGCCGGACCACCTTGACCTCTTCCCGCGGACCGGACACGTCGCGGCCGATCACCACAGGCGTGCTGGAATCGCGGTACTCGAGCAGCAGATCCCGCATCGCGCCGACCTGCCAAGTGCGGCTCTTCGACGCCGGGTTGTAGATCGCCAGCACCAGGTCGGCCTGTGCCGCGGCCGTCAGCCGCTGCTCGATGACCTCCCACGGCTTGAGCCGATCGGATAGCGAGATGACCGCATAGTCGTGGCCCAGCGGGGCACCGACCCGGCTGGCGACGGCCTGCGCGGCCGTCATTGCCGGGATCACCCGCACCTCGACGCCCGGCCATTGCTTGGCTTCCTCCAACACGGCCGTCGCCATGGCGAACACGCCGGGATCGCCGGAGGACACCACCGCGACCGCGCGGCCCTGTTGCGCCAGCGTGCAGGCCAGCCGAGCACGCGCAGGCTCGTCGGTGTTGTCACTGGGATGGCGGCACTGACCGTCGCGGGTCCCGACGCGGTCCAGGTACGGGCCGTAGCCGATCAGGTCGGTGGCGGCGGCCAGCTCGCGGCGGCTCTGTCGGGTCATCCAATCGGTGTCGCCCGGACCGAGGCCCACCACCGCGACGCTGCCGGTGGACGCCTGGGGCCGTGGTGCGCCCGGCAGCATCGCCAAGGAGAAGTACGGCACGCTGGCGTCGTCGACCTCGCCGGCAGGCAGAACCCGTTCCTTCGGTGTGCTGGCTCGCTCAACGTAGAACGTCTCATCCAGCCGTCCAGCGGATGAAAGTGCTTCCCGCACAGCGGGATACGAGCGACCCAACTTGAGCACGACGGCGGCGTCGGTGTCGGCGAGCCTGCGCTTGAGTTCGTCGACGGGCAGCGTGCCGGGCAGAATTGTCAGCACCTCGTCACCCTGGACCAGGGGGGTGCCGGTCGCCGCCGATGCCGCGCTCACCGACGTCACACCAGGGACGATGACGGCGTCGAACCGTTCGGTCAGCCGGGTGTGCATGTGCATGTAGGAGCTGTAGAACAGCGGATCGCCTTCCGCCAGCAGCGCCACGTGGCGGCCCGCATCGAGATGCGCGGCAATCCGGTCGGCGGACTCGCGGTAGAACTCCTCCATCGCGCCGGCATAGCCGCCCGGATGGTCGGTGGTTTCCGTGGTGACGGGATAGACCAGGTGCTCTTCGATCTGGCCCGGCCGAAGATACGGTTCGGCGATCCCGCGCGCGATGCTGCGGCCGTGCCGGGCGCTGTGGTAGGCGACGACGTCGGCCTCGGCAATCACTTTGGCCGCCTTGACCGTAACGAGCTCAGGATCGCCGGGCCCGAGCCCGACACCCCACAGCGTGCCCCTGCTCATTCCTGTTCACTCGCAATCGCATTCACGGCCGCGGCGGCCATCGCGCTACCACCTCGGCGGCCCTGCACCACCAGATACGCCATGCCGCGTGGCCGGTCGATCAGTTCCTGCTTGGACTGCGCCGAGCCGACGAAACCGACGGGTCCGCCCAATACCGCGGCCGGGGTGGGCGCACCATCGTCGACGAGCTCGAGTAACCGGAACAATGCGGTCGGCGCATTGCCGATCGCCAACACGGCGCCACCGAGCCGGTCCGCCCACAGGTCCACCGCGGCCGCCGACCGCGTCGTGCCGGTGCGCTCGGCCAGCTCGGCCGCGCGGGTGTCGGCAACCAGCGACACGACCTCGTTGTCGCCAGGCAGCCGCGATCTGGTGATGCCCGCTGCCACCATCGACGAATCGCACAACACCGGCGCACCGGCGGCCAGTGCGGCATGGCTCTTGGCGACGACGTCCTCGCTGAAGGCGACGTGCTCGGCGACGTCGACCTGCCCGCAAGTGTGGATCAGCCGGACCACCACGCGCGCGACGTCATCGGGGAACCGCGACAGGTCCGCCTCGGCGCGGATCGTCGCGAACGACTGCCGGTAGATCTCGGCGGCGTCGCGGATGTAGGCGAGCACTCGCTCACCCTACGGGGGCGGTGTACGCAGCCGGTATCCGTCTCCAGTTGCCACCAAGACGCCTCCGGCCGGTGGGCTGCCGCACGCCCGATCGCAGCCCACGAAGTGCCGGTGTCCGCCGGCGGGATCGTCGAGCGCTGCCGCCGCATCGGCGCGTACGTCGGCAGCCGAATGTTCACAGCCGGGGCTGCCCGTGCACGCGCTGACCGACAGCCATGGCGAGTTTCCGTCGAACACCAATCCCATTGGTGCCAAGACACGCAGCGCGGTGTCGGCGACACCTTCGTCGAGGTCGAAGACGAGCACCGAGCGCCACGGCGTGACGGCCATCGGCGCGTCGATCGCGGCGAGGAACTCCGCCACGCGAGCTTGCAGCACGCCCAGCGGAACCGCGGCGCCAAGCGCGACGCGGCCATCGTCTTGCGGAAGCCAGCCGACGGGCGGCCGGACGACCGGTGGCGATGTCCTCCCCGGCGCAGCGCTGGGAGTGAACTCCTGCAGCAGCGGTGCCGTGTCCGCCAACTCGGCTATCCGCCATGCCTTTCCGTGCGTGACGGCGAACTGTGTGGCGACGGCGACGAGAGCAGCCACCACACCAGAAGTGTTCAGCCTGACGCCGGTATCGCGCCCCGACAGCAGCAGGGCGGCCGTCGATTCGCTGACGAAGTGTGCGCCAACGTCGGCAGCCAGTCCCGAAATGTCGGCGCGCCCGTCGTCGACGCCGAACATGAACCTGCCCGGTAGTTCCGCCAAGGCGGGCTCGGACTGAATCGCGTCGTCCAATTCGGTGACCAGTCCGCGGATGTCGGTGCTTCCGCCGACACGGCCGGACAGCGGTGACGCGACGATGTTGCGTACGCGCTCATGTGTTTGCGATGGCAACAGGCCTGCTGCAGCGATGATTTCGGCGACCGCCGCGGTATCGGTGAGGCTTCGCAGTTGGATGCTGCCGCGTGACGTGAGTTCCATGGCAGGTGACCCGAACCTCGTCGCGGTGTGGGCAAGTGACTCCAATTGAGCGGGCGAGATCACGCCGCCGGGTAACCGCACTCGAGCCAGCGCGCCGTCTGCGGCCTGATGCAGCTGCAGCGCGCCCGGGCAGAGATCGCGATCACGGGTTCTGGCCACCAGATCACCGTACGGCGCGAAAACACGCGGGGCGACCAAGCGCCCGCCAGCATTGCTGTGCCGGCCCATATGCGAAGAAACGAGCGCACCTCAGCTTTGCCAAATCAGCATGAGTAAGTACTACTTGCCGGAAAACAGGTAGGTGGTTACTCATAAGGATTGCTAACTACCCGTCGTAGGTTTCTCCCATCCAGCAGCTGGGTTCACCGGCCCGGCACGACAAGTGGCACGGGGAGATTGAAATGACTGAAGTACAAGCACCATTCGGCGCTCCGCCGGACGCCGTCGAGCAGACCGCCGACGTTGCCGAGACGCGAACGCCGGTCCTGATCACTGAACAGCAGGTGTTGTTCGCCACTGCAGCGGCACTGCCGGTGCGGCCGGCAAAGGCCCGCCGCCGCTGGACTGAAACGGTGCGCGGGTTGGCAGCGAGCTTGACGGCGGCCTTCGCGGCCTCCAGCAACGAAGCCCGGCCCAAGCGACAGCACTACCCGGCCCGCAATGACTTCCTTGAGGATTCACGCATGGCGCGGGAGATGTTGAGGCTCTGAGCAGTGAGCACAACGAGCCACGCCGTTGCTGGGATGAGCGTCAGGCCTGGGCGGGAACCTGCCATTCCGCCCTGGCTTCGCTCAATTCCCACGTCAACGGGATGCGGCGAGTGCTCAATGCGGCTACTGCGTACAACCGGCTGAATTAACCAGATATACAGGTACCCCTCTACGCGTGAGATGTTCCGTCAGCGGCGTTAATTTTCTCCATGAGGGGTTCCGGGTCCCCCGGGCACCAGAAGAACACAGGGTGGGAGCAACTCAAATGACTGACATGGCAACGGGGTATCGCCCCGAGCTCGACAAGAACGACACGTCGCCGGTTGCCCCGGCGGCCAACGCATTCGAGACGCAGACGCTGATCACCGAGCAGCAGGTGCTCTTCAGCACGGCTGCGGCGGTCGCGCTACCTCCGACGAAAACCCGCCGGTGGAGCGACGCGGTCCTCGCGATCGCGTCGGCGGTCGGTAGCTGGGTCGCGAGCGCAGCGAAGCCGCCAACGAAACCGGCTTACCCCAAGCGGCATGTTTGGCTCGAGAACGCACTCATGTCGCGGGAGATGGATCGGCTGTAGTCAGCTGGCCAGCGCGATGGGGCTGACCACGTCCGAATACTGCGACGCGTCACCGACAACGGCGCGGCTACGCTGGCCGTGGATATCCACTGGGATGTCTCCGGCCAGCGTGACGCGGTTCAGCCGCCGGTACTGGTCGTCGTAGTCGGCTACGGCGTAGTGCTGGGTGGCCCGGTTGTCCCAGATCGCCAGGTCGCCCGGCTGCCAGCTCCAGCGAATGGTGTTCTCCAGCTTGGTGACTCGAGCCTGCAACAGGTTGAACAACGTCGCCGACTCTGTCGGGCCCAGTCCGACGAACTGTTTGATGAAATGGCCGAGCAGCAGCACGCGGTTACCGGTTTCCGGGTGTACCCGCACCACCGGATGTTCGGTCTCGTAGTACTCGCGCACGAACTCTTCTCGATACTCGCGGACCGTGTCCGCCAATTCCTCATGCCTGTCGTCGTACTCGCGGACGTAGTCGTACTGATTGGTGTGCACAGCCCACAGGTTTTCGGTGAGCACCCGCAGCGGCGCAGGCAACTGCTCATAGGCCGCTTCGGTCGACGCCCACGCGGTGGTTCCGCCGTAGTTGGGCAGCGAAACAGCCCGCAGCAGAGACGCTTTCGGGATGCGGTCGACGAACGTGACGTCGGTGTGCCAGCTGTTGGCCTTGTCGTAGCGAGAGTCGATCGGCAGCACCGTCTCGCCCTCCGACAGCGTTGGATGCGCCGTTGTGGGAGTGCCGAGCTTGCTTGCGAACGCAAGCTGGCCGTCGTCATCGAGGTCGTGCTGGTCGCGGAAGAAGATCACCTTGTGCTTCAGCAGCGCGTCGTTGATCGCCGCGGCAGTCTCGACATCAAGGTCGCCCGCCAACCGGACGCCGTCTACGCGAGCGCCGATGTTCGCGCCCAGTTTCACCACATCGAAGTAATCGGCCGTGCCCGAATCGTGCGACAGGTCAGCGCGGGCGAATACGGTTTAAATTGGGCGCGATTCGAAGACGGATGTGACCGCCGCCACACCGCGGCCCCTAGTGATCCGTCCCACACAAGATGATGAATAGGCGCCGGTAGGACAGTACGTTCTCCCTAACTGCACTCGTGTACAACAACGAGTCGGGGAAGGAACGACGATGTTCGCACTCATTGCCTTGGGCGTGCTCCTCCTGGTCCTCATCGCGGGCCTCGGATTGCCTTACCCGCAGACGTGGCACGGCCGCTGGGGTAGCGACGGCTAAGGAGAGGCCTCAGCCGAGGCTTGGACGGTACGTCCCGAAGCTCCAGACGTTGCCGTGCGGATCGCGGGCGGCGAACTCCCGTGAGCCGTAGTCCTGGTCCGTGAGGCCCATGACGATATCGGCGCCCGCCGCGGCGGCGCGGTCGTGTAGGGCGTCGGGGTCGTCGACGACGACGTACCGCAAGACCGGGCCAGGCAAGGCGAACGGGCTCGCATCGTCGCGGTCCGCATCGTTGATCATCACCAGCCCGTTGCCGACTTTCACCTCGGCATGCTTGAGCGGTTGGTCGGGGTCCGGGGGATGCACAGCGGTCGCGACGGCGCCGAAGGTCTGCTCGAGCCAGCGGATCGCGTCGCGAGGGTTGGAGTAAGGGACGATCGGCACCGCCCCGTTGATTGTCAGTGTTTCGCTCATGGGCGCCACGCTAGGCCGAGGGCGCGACCTCGTCTTGGACGGAATTTACGGTGGTTGCGCGCAACTCGGTCGGCGTGATGTCGGCCAGTTCGCGGACCTCGCGGGCCAGATGTGCCTGGTCGAAGTAGCCGCAGGCGGTGGCCGCGGCGGCCAATTCGATCGCCGGGTCCGCTGTCAGGTGCGCGGTCAGTCGTTCGAAGCGCACTATCCGCGCGACCAGCTTCGGCGGCAGCCCGACGGTGTCGCGATAGCGGGCGATCAGCCGCCGATGGCTCCAGCCCAATTCATCTGCGAGATCGCCGATCACCGCGGTACCGCCGGTGGCCACGATCTGGCTCAGCGACCACGCGACGCCAGGATCGGCGGGCGCGGCCTCGGCGAGGCGGGCCCTGAAAACCTTGTCGATCAACGTGAATCGTGTCGGCCAGTCGGGTGCGTCGCCCACCCGCTGCACGAGATCACGCCCGAACCGACCCAGCACAGCGTCGATCGGCACTGACTGATTGGCCAGCTCGCTCATGGGTAGCCCGACGAGTTGTCGGGCACCGAGCGGCGTCAGGTCGACCTGCAGGCAGCGCGCTGACCCGCCGTGCCCGACCAGCACCGGCCCATCGGTCACGCCGGCGACAAATGATCCCAACCGCAACGGCGTGGTGTGCTGGCGATGGGCGACCGACCACCCCGCGTCGAGGTCGATGATCACCGGGACGAACGTGCAGGGCAGCTCGCGGAACGTCGTCGGCCCGGCCACCTGTTCCTCGTATCCCTCATAGCGAAGCACCACGCCGCGCAACGACGGATGTGGTGTGCCCGCCGCGAAGGTCGCGCTCACCTACCCCACGCTAGTCCGCACCCCGTTTCGTGCGTGCGGTACGAATGGTGGGTGCAAGAGCCCACCGTGCTGCTGCTGTCGACGTCCGACACCGACCTGATCACCGCCCGCGCAAGCGGGGCGCGCTATCGGTGGGCGAACCCGTCGCGGCTGGTCGACGGTGAGCTTGCCGAGCTGCTGGCCGGCGCCGACATCGCCGTCATCCGCATCCTTGGCGGGTACCGCGCCTGGCAGGACGGCATCGACACCGTGGTGGCAAGCGGTATGCCGACAGTCGTCGTCAGCGGCGAGCAGTCGCCGGATGCCGACCTGATGGGGCATTCCACGACTCCGGCCGGCGTAGCGCTGCAAGCCCATGTCTATCTCGCCCAAGGCGGCGTACCGAATCTGCGACAGCTGCACGCGTTTCTCTGCGACACGCTGTTGATGACTGGCTTTGGTTTCGCGCCGCCGGAGACCACGCCGAGTTGGGGTGTCCTCCAGAGAGCGTCAACAGGCAATGACGGCCCGACCATCGCGGTGCTCTACTACCGCGCCCAGCACCTTGCGGGCAACACCGCCTACGTCGAGGCGTTGTGCCACGCCATCGAGGAAGCCGGCGGCCGGCCGCTGCCGGTGTTCTGTGCTTCGCTGCGCACGGCCGAACCGGAGCTGCTCGACGTGCTGGGCAGCGCGGACGCGATGGTGACCACCGTGCTGGCCGCGGGCGGTGCCACCCCGGCGGCCGTTACCGCCGGCGGCAACGACGACACCTGGAACGTGGCCCATCTTGCCGCGCTGGACATCCCGATCCTGCAGGGCCTGTGCCTGACGAGTTCGCGTGCGCAGTGGCAGGACAACGACGACGGGCTGTCACCCCTCGACGTCGCCACCCAAGTCGCGGTTCCTGAATTCGACGGCCGCATCATCACGGTTCCGTTCTCGTTCAAGGAGATCGACGACGAGGGGCTGATCTCCTACGTCGCCGATCCGGAACGCTGCGCCCGCGTCGCCGGACTGGCCGTCAAACACGCCCGGCTGCGGGCGATTCCGGCGTCGGACAAACGTGTGGCGGTCGTGTTCTCGGCATACCCCACCAAGCACGCTCGCATCGGCAACGCTGTCGGGCTGGACACCCCGGCCAGCGCGATCGCGTTACTGCGCGCCATGGGCGACGCGGGATACGTGATCGGCGATGTTCCGGGCGTCGACGCCGAGGACGGCGACGCGTTGATCCACGCGCTGATCGAGCGCGGCGGCCAGGATCCCGACTGGCTGACCGACAGGCAGCTGAGCGGCAACCCGATCCGGTTACCGGCCAAGGAGTATCGCGAATGGTTCGCGACGCTGCCACATGAGCTCACCGACGCGGTCGTCAAGCACTGGGGCCCGCCGCCGGGCGAGCTGTTCGTCGACAGAAGCCGGGATCCCGACGGCGAGATCGTCATCGCCGCCCTGCAGGACGGGAATCTCGTGCTGATCGTCCAGCCGCCGCGAGGGTTCGGCGAGAACCCCGTCGCCATCTACCACGACCCTGACTTGCCGCCCAGCCACCACTATCTGGCGGTCTACCACTGGATCGACGCCGGTTTCAGCGCGGACGCCGTCGTGCACCTCGGCAAGCACGGCAATCTGGAGTGGCTGCCGGGCAAGACCCTTGGCATGTCCTCGGCGTGTGGTGCCGACGCCGCCCTGGGCAACCTGCCGCTGATCTACCCGTTTCTGGTCAACGACCCGGGGGAGGGTACGCAGGCCAAGCGCCGCGCGCACGCCACGCTGGTCGACCACCTCATTCCACCGATGGCACGCGCCGAAACCTACGGCGACATCGCGCGATTGGAACAACTGCTCGACGAGCACGCCACCATCGCCGCGCTCGACCCGAACAAGTTGCCCGCGATCCGTCAACAGATCTGGACGCTCATGCGCGCAGCGAAGATGGACCACGACCTCGGATTGGACGAGCGCCCCGAGGATGACTCGTTCGATGACATGCTGCTGCATGTCGACGGCTGGCTGTGCGAGATCAAGGACGTCCAGATCCGCGACGGGCTTCACGTTCTCGGTCAAAAGCCCACGGACAGTGTCGAACTCGATCTGGTGTTGGCCATTCTGCGGGCGCGGCAGTTGTTCGGTGGTGATCAGACCGTGCCGGGGCTGCGACAGGCGCTTGGCCTGGCCGAGGACGGCAACGACGACCGCGCCACCGTCGACACCGCCGAGGCCCGAGCTCGTGAGCTGGTAGCGGCCCTGCAGGAAACCGGTTGGGACGCAGCGGCCGTCGACACGCTGACCGACGATCCTGTCATAGCGGGCATACTGCGGTTCGCTGCCACCGAGGTGGTGCCGCGGCTGGCCGAGACGGCGGGGGAGATCGGCCAGATCCTGCGGGCGCTCGACGGTCGGTTCATCGCGTCCGGGCCGTCAGGCTCACCGCTGCGCGGTCTGGTCAACGTGCTACCGACCGGCCGCAACTTCTACTCCGTCGACCCCAAGGCGGTGCCGTCGCGGCTGGCGTGGGAAACCGGTGTGGCGATGGCCGATTCGCTGCTGGATCGTTACCGCGCCGACTACGGCCACTGGCCGCAATCGGTCGGGCTGTCGGTGTGGGGCACCTCGGCGATGCGCACCGCGGGCGACGACATCGCCGAAGTGCTTGCGCTGCTGGGCGTTCGGCCGATCTGGGACGACGCGTCACGGCGAGTGGTGGACCTGGAGCCGATCCCGCTGGCCGAACTCGGCAGGCCCCGCATCGACGTCACCGTCCGCATCTCCGGCTTCTTCCGCGACGCATTCCCACACGTTGTGACGATGCTCGACGATGCGGTGCACCTGGTCGCTGGCCTTGATGAGCCCGCTGATGACAATTACGTGCGCGCGCATGCACAAGCCGACCTGGCCGAGCATGGTGACGTAAGGCGCTCCACCACAAGGATTTTCGGTTCGAAGCCGGGCACCTACGGGGCCGGATTACTGCAACTGATCGACAGCCGCAACTGGCGCGACGACGCCGACCTCGCGCAGGTCTACACCGCGTGGGGCGGCTTCGCATATGGGCGGGGGCTTGACGGTGCCCCCGCCGCCGACGACATGAATCGGCAATACCGACGAATAGCGGTGGCAGCCAAGAACACCGACACCCGTGAACACGACATCGCCGACTCCGACGACTACTTCCAATATCACGGCGGGATGGTCGCCACCGTGCGAGCGTTGACCGGCCAATCGCCAGCCGCCTACATCGGCGACAACACCCGGCCCGACGCGGTGCGGACCCGCACGCTGTCGGAAGAGACGACACGCGTGTTCAGGGCCCGCGTCGTCAACCCGCGCTGGATCAATGCGATGCAGCGGCACGGCTACAAGGGCGCGTTCGAAATGGCCGCCACCGTCGACTACTTGTTCGGCTACGACGCAACCGCCGGAGTGATGGCCGACTGGATGTACGAGCGGCTGACGCAGGAGTACGTGCTCGACGACGAGAACCGCAAGTTCATGGCGGAGTCGAACCCGTGGGCGCTACACGGCATGGCGGAGCGGCTGCTGGAGGCGGCAGGTCGGGGGATGTGGGCGCAACCGGAACAGGCCACGCTCGACGGGCTGCGCGCAGTTCTCCTCGAAACTGAAGGCGAACTCGAAGGCTAGGTTGGTCTAGTGCCAGTCACCTTTGCCGAAGTTGCCAAGTCCGAGTACATCCTGCTGACCACGTTCACCAAGGACGGCCGGCCGAAGCCGACGCCCATCTGGGCGGCGCCCGATGGCGATCGGTTGGTCGTCATCACGCAGGAGCAGTCGTGGAAGGTCAAGCGCATCCGCAACACGCCGCGGGTCACGCTGGCCGCATGCGATATGCGCGGCAATCCCAAGAGCGAAACCATCGACGCCGCCGCATCGATCCTGGACAAGTCGGCCAACGGCGCTACCTACGACGCCATTGGCAAGCGGTATGGGCTGTTGGGCAAGACGTTCAACGTTTTCTCAAAGCTGCGCGGGGGAATGAAGAACAACGTGACCATCGAGCTGAGGGCGGCCTGAGCCATGGCGGACACGTTCGCCGACGTCGCTGGGTCCAAGTACATCCGGCTGACGACCTTCACCAAGGACGGCAGGCCGAAGCCGACCGCCGTATGGGGTGCGCCGGACGGCGACAAGCTGCTCGTCATCACCGATGACGGGTCGTGGAAGACCAAGCGGATCCGCAACACGCCGCGCGTGACGATCCAGCGCTCCGGCGGCTTGGGCCGACCCAAAGGGGAGCCGGTCGAGGCAGTGGCCCGGGTGCTGCCCAAGGACCAGACTCGCAAGGTCTACGACGCCGTCGTCAAGCGCTATTGGTGGCACGCCTGGTGGTTCATCCCGCATTCGCTGGTCAGAGGTGGCATCGACAAGGTCCACATCGGCCTGGAGATCAAGCCCGCGAGCTAGCCAGGTGCTCGTTGAAGAACGCGAACACTCGCCGGTAGGCGTCTTCGGTCGCCGCGTCGTTGTAGCCGAAGCCGGTGATCCGAAGTAGTGGCTGGTTCGGCAGCTTGTTCGCGAAACCGTGGCCCGCATCGGGATAGACCTTGATATCGGCGGCGATGCCCTTGTGGTCGACGACCTTGCGCAACCGTGCGGGCGCGCCCACCCCGAGTGGGTCGCGGCGGCCGAAGCTGGCCACAATCGGGCACGCGCCGTCCAGGGTTTCACTGAGGTGGCGGGGCAGCGGCGTGCCGTAGAACGGTGCCGACGCGCCAAAACCCTTGGGCGACATCACCAATGCGAATTGGCCGCCCATGCAGAACCCGACCACGCCGACGGAGCCGGTGCACTCCGGCATCGACTGCACGTGATCGCGGGCGGCGAGGATGTCATCGACGGCGCGGCCGCGTTGGCTCAGCAGCTCCCGAAAGACTCTGGTGATGCATCGCGTCCTGCCGCCGCGCGAATACAAGTTCGGTGTGATGGCGACAAATCCCGCCGCCGCGATGCGCGCCGACGTCGACTCGTTGTCGGGGGCATATCCGATCGCGTCGTGGACAACGACGACTCCGGGCCAGGGACCCCCTCCGTCGGGAACGCTCAGCAGCGCATCGATCGGGCCAGCCGGGGTGTCGATCTGGATCGTCTTCACGCCGGTCAATCTACGGAACCCTGGTGCATCCTCCAGACGTTCCACCTACATGGCGATGCGGCTATTTGTCCTTTACGTGGTTGTCGAGCTCGCGGTGCTCGTCGCCCTGACGTCGACGGTCGGCTTCGGCTGGACCGTCCTGGCGCTGCTCGGCACGTTCATCGTCGGGCTCGCGCTGGCCGGGTCGCAGGTCAAGCGGCACATTCGCCGGCTGCAGTCCGGCCTGACCGCGGCCAAGGTGCAGGGAGCGGCGGCCGACAGCATGCTCGTCGCGCTGGGTACCGTGCTCGTTGTGATCCCCGGTCTGGCCAGCTCCGTGCTGGGTGCGCTGTTGCTGCTGCCGCCGACCCGCGCCGCCGCCCGCCCGCTCGTCACCGCGATGGCGGCCCGGCGGGTTCCGCTGATCGCCGCCGCAGGTGCAGCCGCTCCCGGCTGGGGATATGACGCCGCAGGCCGCGGCGATTTCATCGACGGCGAGGTGATCGACGTCGTCGATGTCAAACCCCAGGCCGTGGAGCGCAAGCCCGAATAGAGTGACGACCCTTCTTCTTAACGGGCGGGTGCACAGCCCCGCGATGCCCGACGCCACGGCGATGGCGGTAACCGACGGCATCGTTGCGTGGCTCGGCAGAGACGACGTCGGCCGCGCCCAATATCCCGACGCCGAGATCGTCGACCTCGACGGCGCATTCGTCGCGGCGGCGTTCGTCGACAGCCACGTCCATCTCACCGCCACTGGACTGACGCTTTCCGGGTTGGACCTGCGCCACGCGACCTCACTGCGGCACTGTCTCGACCTCATCGCCGGCTACGTGCGCGCTCATCCCGACGGGCCCATCTGGGGACACGGCTGGGACGAATCCGGCTGGCCCGCGCACACCGCCCCCAGCACTGACGACCTCGACGGCGTCGTCGGCGATCGGCCGGCTTACCTGGCCCGCGTCGACGTGCACTCCGCGGCGGCATCCACTGCGCTGCGCAGGCTCGCGCCGGGACTGGCCGGGGCGGCAGGGTTCGATCCGCAGCGGCCATTGACCAGCGACGCCCACCACCTGGTGCGCGCCGCCGCCCGCGGCCGGCTGACCCCCGCGCAGCGCCACGAAGCGCGGCTGGCCGCCCTCGATGCCGCCGCAGCCCTCGGCATCGTCGCCGTACACGAATGCGCGGGCCCCGACATCGGCGGCATCGACGACTGGTCCGAGGCTCGCGACACCGAGCACGGCGTCGACATCGTCGGCTACTGGGGTGAACACGTCACCACGGCCGAACAGGCCCGTGAGTTGATCGACCGCACCGGCGCCCGCGGGTTGGCCGGCGACCTGTTCGTCGACGGCGCACTCGGCTCGCGCACGGCATGGCTGCACCAGCCGTACCACGACGCGCCGCACTGCCGGGGCAATGCGTACCTCGACGTCGACGCGATCACCGCCCATCTCCGTGCCTGCACCGACGCCGGCGTCACCGCGGGCTTCCACGTCATCGGTGATGCCGCGGTCACCGCCGTCGTCACCGCACTCGAGCGTGTCGTCGACCAGTTCGGTGCCCCGGCGGTGGCGCGCTGCGGACACCGGCTCGAGCACCTCGAGATGGTCACCGAGGAACAAGCGGCGCGGCTCGGGGCGTGGGGAGTGTTCGCCAGCATGCAGCCGAATTTCGATGCGCTGTGGGGCGGCGAGGACGGCATGTATGTACAACGCCTCGGCTCTGACCGAGGCATGAAGCTGAACCCGTTTGCGCTGCTAGCATCCCAAGGCGTGCCAATCGCGTTCGGCTCGGACAGCCCGGTGACGGGCCTGAATCCGTGGGCGACCGTGCGCGCTGCGATTCGGCACCGCACTCCAGGCAGTGCCGTGTCAGCGCGAGCCGCGTTCGCGGCCGCGACGCGCGGCGCATGGCGTGCTGGCGGCGCCCGCGACGGGGTCATCGGAACTCTCGTCCCCGGCGCCCCGGCGTCATACGCAGTTTGGGAAGCCGACGAGTTGGAAGTCAGCGCCCCGGCCGACGCGGTGCAGCGGTGGTCGACCGACCAGCGCTCCCGCGTGCCCGCCCTGCCGCGACTCGAGGACCCGTTGCCGCGCTGCCGGCAGACGGTTCATCGGGGTGCCGTCATTCATGGCTAAATCAAACCGTCGACGCGATTGGGGCCGCGCCACCGACGACACTGACATCTTTCCGCCCGTCGACGACGACGACGAATCCGACGACGACGTCGACTCCGTCGATGACGAGGCCGGCCCTGAGCCTGCCGCGTCTGACAAGTCAGCCAGAATCCCCGCTTGGGCGAGGCGATTCGGTCAGGCGGTGGTGGACCGGCTGGCGCAGCTGGGTGTCACCATCGTCGCAGGCGTAGCGCTGTGTGTGAGCTTCCCGCCATTCGGCTGGTGGTTCATGGCCATCGCCGCGTTCGGCTTGCTGGCCTGGGTGCTGACGCGCGAATCCACCACGCTGGCCGGTGGATTCGGATACGGGTTCCTCTTCGGGCTGGTGTTCTATCTTCCGCTCCTGCCCTGGATTGGCGGGTTCGTCGGTGCAATCCCGTGGATCGCGTTGTGCATCGTGCAGGCGCTGTTCCCGGCGCTGTTCGGATTGGCCGCTGTCGCCGTGCGACGCTTGTCGGGTTGGCCGTTCTGGTTCGCCGCGCTGTGGGTGGCCCAGGAATGGCTCAAGTCCTCTGTGCCCTTCGGTGGATTTCCTTGGGGGGTAGTCGGTTTCAGCCAAACTGACGGCCCGTTGCTGTCGATAGCGCAACTCGGCGGTGCGCCACTGCTGTCATTCGCCGTCGTGCTGACCGGATTCAGCTTGGCCGCAATAACTTTCGAAATCGTTGAGTGGTGGCGACACGACGACAGCCAAACCGCGGCACCGCCCGCGGTCTTGCTGCCCGGTGTATGTATCAGTGCCGTGCTGCTGACCACCGCGTTGGCGTGGCCGCATGTCCGACAGTCGGGCCTGGGCGCCGGCGACGACCCGGCGATCACCGTGGCCGCCGTGCAGGGCAACGTGCCGCGGCTCGGGCTGGAGTTCAATGCGCAACGTCGCGCCGTACTCGACAACCATGTCCGCCAAACGATTCAGCTTGCCGACGATGTGCACGCCGGTCGGGCGCCACAGCCGATGGTGGTTATCTGGCCGGAGAACTCCTCCGATATCGACCCGCTGGTCAACCCAGACGCCCGCGACGAGATAAACACCGCCGCCGCGGCGATCAACGCGCCGATCCTCGTCGGTGGCGTCGTCGCCGCTCCTGGCTACAGTCCCGACAACCCGGTGTCGTCGAACTCTGTGATCGTCTGGAATCCCGGGACCGGCCCGGCCGACCGGCACGACAAGAAGATCGTCCAGCCGTTCGGCGAATACCTGCCGTGGCGCAGCTTCTTCAAGCATCTGTCGTCCTACGCCGACCGGGCCGGTTACTTCGTGCCCG
Organism: Mycobacterium sp.; assembly: GCA_035649695.1. Classification (GTDB taxonomy): domain Bacteria; phylum Actinomycetota; class Actinomycetes; order Mycobacteriales; family Mycobacteriaceae; genus Mycobacterium. The sequence goes on from DASRJA010000532.1 coordinate 19,360, forward strand.
GTAGCGGCAACGGGGTGGTCAACGCCGCCGGCGTACCCATCGGAGTGACGACGTGCTGGGAGGTGATCTTCGACCGCGCCGCGCGCGAGTCGGTGCAAAACGGCGCCCAATTCCTGACTGTGCCGTCCAACAACGCCACCTTCACCGAGGCGATGAGCGAGCAGCAACTCGCGTTCGCCCGGCTGCGCGCCGTTGAGCACGACCGATATGTCGTGGTCGCGGGTACCACCGGAATCAGCGCGATTATCGCGCCCGACGGACGCGAGCTGGCCCGGACCAGCTTTTTCGAACCCGCCTACCTCGACTCCCAGGTGCGGCTAAAGACGCAGCTCACGCCCGCGACGCGGTGGGGTCCGATTGTCCAGGGGCTGCTCGTAGCCCTCGGCATTGCCGCTGTGATCACCGCAATACTGCACAATGGGAGTTTCGTGCGTCGGCTCGGACGGCGCGGCAAGGACTAAAGGAGCCCCATGACCACCGGCCAGCGCCCGAGTGAGCGCACTCTGGTCATCATCCCCACCTTCAACGAGCGGGAAAATCTGCCGTTGATCGTCGGACGCGTGCACGCCGCGCGGCCGGACGTACACATTTTGATCGTCGATGACAACAGCCCCGACGGCACCGGCGACCTGGCCAATGAGCTGTCACTGGCAGACACCGACCGAATCCACGTCATGCACCGCACGTCGAAGGGCGGCCTCGGCGCCGCCTATCTGGCGGGATTCGCCTGGGGTCTGAACCGCGAGTACTCGGTGCTCGTCGAGATGGACGCCGACGGCAGCCACCCGCCCGAACAGCTGCATCGGCTCTTGGACGCCATCGATGGCGGCGCGGATCTAGTGATCGGCTCGCGCTACGTGCCCGGCGGAGAGGTGCGCAACTGGCCGCGCCGCCGCCTAGTGTTGTCTCGCACCGCCAACGGCTATTCGCGGATCCTGCTCGGCGTCGACATCCACGACATCACCGCCGGCTACCGCGCCTACCGGCGAGAGGTGCTCGAGAAGATCGACCTGGCCGCGGTGGACTCGAAGGGCTACTGCTTCCAGATCGACCTGACCTGGCGCACCATCAACAACGGATTCATCGTCGTCGAGGTGCCGATCACGTTCACCGAACGCGAGTTCGGTCAATCCAAGATGAGCGGATCGAACATCCGCGAAGCCCTGTTCAAGGTCGCGGAATGGGGTTTCCGCGGGCGCATGGATCGGGCCCGGGGAGTCGGCGTTACCCGCTAGCGATCAGGAGCCGCGGCGGCGCGTCTTGATGATGTCGAGGCGCTCCTTGAGCAGCTCTTCGAGCTCCTCGACCGAGCGACGCTCCAGCAGCATGTCCCAGTGGGTGCGCGGCGGCTTCGTCTTCTTCGGCTCCGGCGCATCGCCCTCGATCAGCGTGCCCTCCATGCCGTTGCGGCACAGCCAGGTGTGGGGGATCTCGGCGTCGTCGGCAAAGGGAACGTCGAACTCCTCGCCGTTATCGGTGCGGTACCGGGCGACCTGACGCGGCGCCAAGTCGTGGTTGCGGTCCGTCTCGTAGCTCACGGCTCCGAGGCGACTGCCTCTCAAGACACGATCAGCCATCGTCAACACTCCTCAAGTCACAATTTTGTCCGGATCATCAACGCAGCAAAACGGCGCGCAGTTCCCGACTCGACCGTTCATGATACCGGGATCTGCGGGCCCGCCGGATTACAGTCTGGTCCGTGGCACGTCGTCTCAAGCCTCAGCCCTGTCGCTGGTGTGGTCGTGAAGTCGCTGATGCCGGTCTCGGTCGGCGGCGGCAATATTGCAGACAATCCTGCCGGCAGCGCGCCTACGAACAGCGCGCCGTGGTCAAGGGAACCTCGCTGGCACCGGATTCCGTCGTCCTGACCGCCGATGAGGCCTCCGAGCTCTCCGACCGCGTCTACCAGGTCAGATGCGCGGCGGAGGATGTCGCGATCGCCGTTGAAGAGGGAGCAGAAGGAACCGAACTGCGCCAGCTGTGCGACGCGCTGATGCAGGCAGCGAGGGCGGCCGACGGCTGGCGTTAGCCGGCGACTTGTTTTCGCGGTGAACATCGCGGCGCGGACACCCGTTTTACGATTGCTAACGACAAAACCCGAGATGGGAACGCGGTGTCCATATCACCTGCAGAAACCGGCGTGTGGCGCTTCGACGCCTTCGTCCTCGACACGCAGCGCTACGAATTGCGTTCCGGCGATGAGGTGATCCGCGTCGAGCCGCAGGTGTTCGACGTGCTCACGGAGTTGGTCCGCAATTCCCACCGGTTCGTCACCAAAGAGGAGCTGTTCGACTCCGTGTGGGGTGGCCGCTTCGTCGGCGAGGCGGCGTTGACGAGCCGCATCAAGGCCGCCAGGCGAGCGCTCGGCGACGACGGCGAATCGCAGCGCTACATCAGGACCGTCCGCGGCCGCGGCTACCAGTTTGTCGGCACGATTCATGCAGACGCAGCGGCAGAGCCCGAGGCACCTCCGGAGCCGGCGTCGCCTCGCCAGCACATCGCGTTTTGTCGTGCCGCCGACGGCGTCCGGCTGGCATACGCGGTGGCGGGGGAGGGTCCACCGCTTGTCCGGGCCGCCAACTGGATGACGCATCTGGGTTACGACGTCGAAAGCCCGGTGTGGAAGCACTGGGTCCGCGATCTATCCTTGAAGTATCGATTCATCCGCTACGACGAACGTGGCTGTGGCCTATCTGACTGGGACGCAACTGATTTCACCTTTGACGACTGGGTGGACGACCTCGAGTCGGTGGTGGAGACGCTTGGGCTGGAGCGCTTCCCGTTGCTCGGCGTGTCACAGGGCGGTGCGGTCGCGGTTGCCTATGCCGCCCGGCACCCCGAGCGGGTGAGTCGCCTGGTGTTGTGCGGCGCATATGCGCGCGGCCGCGGGGTGCGGGCGGTCGGCAACGAGGAAAAGCGCGCTGCCGCATTGGATCTTGAGCTCGCCCGGGTCGGCTGGGGGCGCGACGATCCGGCGTTCCGCCAGGTCTTCGCCGCTCAGTTTCAGCCCGACGGCACCCGCGCCGACTGGGCCGCATTCGATCAGTTGCAACGTCGCACCACCTCGCCTGAGAACGCGGTGCGATTCCTCGAGGAGTTCGGCCGCATCGACGTGCGCGATCTGGCGCGTGAGGTGTCCTGTCCGACGCTGATCATGCATTCCCGCGACGACCATCGCGTCCCGATGCGATATGGCGAGGAACTGGCCGCGTTGATTCCCGATTCCCGGCTGGTTGCACTGGCGAGCAATAACCACCTGCTGACCGCCGCCGAGCCCGCGTGGCCGGTGTTCCTGGCGGAGGTCGACGCCTTCCTCGCGGCTGAGTGAGCGTTTGCTCCCTTGTTGCCCACAGATCTCCATGCAATCTCCACACATTCTTCATGTGCGGTCGCGAGCGGCGATTCATGCTGGTCACATGAGAAAACACTTCCGCACCCTGCTCGTGGGTGTCAGCGCGCTCCTCGCCCTGGGCACCCTATCCGCTTGCTCCGGCGGTAAGACCACCGAAGCGACGAATACGTCCGAGGCGGTCACCACACCGTCGGCGACCGCACAGCCGTTCCCGCAGTCGGCGAGATACGTCGCCGATATGAAGGCGGCCGACGGCAAGACGATGACCATCGGCATCTCCGTCGATGGCGCGTCGATCGCCGCGTACGCCTGTAACGGGACCGACGACGAAGCGTGGTTCTTCGGCAATCAGGCTGACGGCAAGATCGACATCAAGTCCCGGTTCCGCGACACCCTGAAGGCCGAGTTCACCGGCACCGATGTCGCGGGTGACCTGACGATGAACGGTGTCGCCTACACGTTCACTGCGGCACCGGTGTCGGGTGTGGCCGGCATGTACACCGCCGATTTCGAAGGTGTGCGCGCATCCTGGGTGGTGCGTGAAGATGAATCGGCGATCGGCGTTCAGTTCAACACCGGCAGCATCAGCGGCCGCGACTTCGAGCAGGCCGAATTGCAGCAACTCAACGAGCAGCAGTTCCGCAGTGGTGTTCGCAACAAGCGACAGATTCAGCAGGCGGCACAGATTCAATTCCTGCAGAACAAGACCGCAAGGTCGACGATCAACAACCAAGAGGTGACGCCGACTCTGGTCAACGGCACCTTCCGCCTCGGCTGATAACTGAATAGCCTTCTCGCCCAACGGCCCAGCACGCGAGCTCTACAACGTTCGCGCCGGCTGGGCCGTTGGCGTTTGCATCACGCAGAATCAAACCCTTAAGCGGCCGGCGGGCGAACGCGTAGTGTCGGCGCACCGTGACCGTTCCCGCCGAAATGGCCGTGCCGCTGGCGTCGGCTACTGCTGCCATCAATCGCCGGCGGACCCACCGTATGTGGGGACTGATCCGCCTCCTGTCACCGGTGGTGCTGCTCGGCGTATGGCAGCTGGGCAGCGCGCTCGGAGTGATCCCGCAAGATGTCCTGCCGGCGCCGTCACTGATTGTCGAAGCCGGCATCGAGCTGATCGAGAGCGGTCAGCTGGCCGACGCGTTGCAGGTGTCGGGTGTTCGAGTGATCGAGGGCCTGTTGCTCGGCGGATTACTCGGTGTCGCGCTGGGAACTGCCGTCGGACTGTCGCGGTGGTTCGAGGCGACCGTCGATCCGCCCATGCAGATGATCCGCGCGCTGCCGCACCTCGGCCTGATCCCGTTGTTCATCCTGTGGTTCGGTATCGGCGAGTTGCCCAAGGTGCTGCTCGTTGCGCTCGGTGTGAGTTTCCCGCTGTATCTGAACACCTTCTCGGCGATCCGTCAGGTCGATCCGAAACTGTTCGAGACCGCTCAGGTGCTGGGTTTCTCGTTTTGGCAGAGGTTCCGCACGATCATCGTGCCCAGCGCCGCGCCGCAGGTGCTCGTGGGCCTGCGCCAGTCATTGGCGATCGCGTGGCTGACGCTGATCGTCGCCGAACAGATCAACGCCGACAAGGGGATTGGCTTCCTGATCAACAACGCCCGCGACTTTCTCCGCATCGACATCATCATCTTCGGACTGATCGTCTATGCGCTTCTCGGGATCGGCACCGATGCCATCGTCCGCGGGCTGGAACGCCGAGCACTGAGGTACCGCACATGACCATTGCCTCCGAACGCCAGACCGTCGTCGCAGGCGAGCTTCGCCATGTGAACAAGTGGTACGGCGACCATCACGTGCTCACCGACGTGTCCGTGCGGGTCGCGCGCGGCGAAATTGTTGCGTTGATCGGCCGCAGCGGCTCGGGTAAATCGACAGTGCTGCGCGTGTTCGCCGGCCTGTCGACCGACCACACCGGGGAGCGCGTCGTGTCCGGCGCCCCGGCGCTGGCTTTCCAGGAGCCGCGGCTGTTTCCGTGGCGCGACGTCCGAACCAACGTGGTCTATGGGCTGACGCGCAGCCGGCTGCCCCGAGCAGAGGCACAGACCCGCGCCGATCGAGCGCTGGCCGACGTCGGGCTGGGAGATCGCGCCGACGTGTGGCCGCTGACGCTGTCCGGCGGTCAGGCGCAACGGGTTTCGCTTGCCCGCGCGTTGGTGGCCGAACCCCAGCTGCTGCTACTCGACGAGCCGTTCGGCGCGCTGGACGCGCTGACCCGCCTGAGCATGCGCGGACTGTTGCTCGATCTGTGGCGCGAGCACGGGTTCGGGGTCTTGCTGGTGACGCATGACGTGGATGAGGCGGTCGCGCTCGCCGACCGGGTGCTTGTCCTTGAGGAGGGCCGGGTCATCCACACGCTCGCCATCGACGACCCGCGTGGATCCGCGCACACCGAGCAATATCGCGCCGAGCTTCTCGACAAGCTCGGCGTCCAGATCTGACACACGACGGATAGGACTGTCATGCACAAACTTGTTGCGGTGATCGCACTACTGGGCTTAGTGCTCACCGGCTGCGTATCACGCGAGGACAGCTCGGGTGCTAAGGAAGCACCAGCGACTGTCCCACTGTCCGAATTGTCCGATCTCACACTGCAGGTCGGCGATCAGAAGGGCGGAACCGAGTCGCTGCTGCGCGCCGCGGGGGCGCTGGACAATCTGCCGTACAAGATCGCGTTCTCGACCTTCACGTCTGGTCCACCGCAGGTGGAGGCCGCGACAGCGGGAAAGATCGACTTCGCGATCACGGGCAACACCCCGCCAATCTTCGGTGCGGCGTCCAACGCAAAGGTGAAGGTGGTGTCCGCCTACGACGGCGGCGGGAACGGCGATCAGATTCTGGTGCACGCCGATTCGCCGATCCACTCGATCGCTGATCTACGCGGAAGGAGCGTCGCGGTCGGCAAGGGCAGCTCGGCAAACGGGCACATCCTGGCCCAGCTCAAGAAGGCGGGGCTGTCGCCGTCGGATGTGAAGCTGGTGTTCCTGCAACCCGCTGATGCGTTGTCGGCTTTCACTCAGCGGCAGGCGGATGCGTGGGCGATCTGGGATCCTTACACCGCGCAGGCCGCTGAACAATTGCCCGTGCGCAGCATCGGTCAAGCGCGAGACGTGACCAATGGCAACTGGTTCGGTATCGCATCGGATGCGGCGCTGGCAGATCCGAGGCGCAACACCGCGCTGGCCGATCTGCTGGTGCGATTCGAGAAAGCGGCGCGTTGGGCAAAGGACCACCCGCAGCGGTGGGCCGAACGCTATGCCGCCGCCGTCGGACTCGACGTGAAGGTGTCAGAGGTCGCCCAGGGCCGCAGCCTGCGGTTGCCCACCGAACTCGACGACGACATCATCGCCTCGGAGCAGAAGATCGCGGACCTGTTCGCAGAATCCGGCCAGATCGCTTCTCCCGCACCCAAATTCGCTGACTGGGTGGACCGGCGCTACAACGAGACCTTGCGGCCCCTGCTCATCAGCAGCAATTGAGGAAATAGAATGCCCACTTCGTCTGAATCGCCCGCTCAGCGGGCAAAGTTTTTCTGGTTCCTGCCCACAAACGGCGATAGTCGATCCATCGTCGGCGCCTCGCACGCGTCGTCGCACCACACCGTACCCGCGAACTACCGCGCGCCGAACCGACGGTATTTGGCCGAGGTCGCCCGCGCCGCCGACCGGCTCGGCTACGAAGGCGTGCTGACGCCTACCGGAACATGGTGTGAGGACGCCTGGTTGACCGCGTCGGCGCTGCTGGCCGAGACCGAGCGGCTGAAGTTCCTTGTCGCGTTCCGGCCGGGTCTGGTGCCGCCGACGCTGGCGGCTCAGCAGACGGCGACGCTGCAGCGGTTCTCGGAGGGCCGCGTGTTGCTCAACATCGTCAGCGGAGGCGACGACCTCGAGCAGCGCCGGTTCGGCGACTGGCTCAGCCACGACGAGCGTTACGCCCGCACGGGGGAGTTTCTGCACATCGTGAATTCGGTGTGGCAGCAGGACTCCGTCGATTTCGAGGGCAAGTACTACACCGTCGCCGATGCACGGGTGTCGGATCCTCCGGATCCGTTGCCGCAGATCTACTTCGGCGGATCGTCGGCCGCTGCGCTGCCGATCGCCGTGCAGTACGTCGACGTGTACCTCACGTGGGGCGAACCCCCGCAGGCGGCCGCGGCCAAGATCGAGCAGGTGCGCAAGCTGGCCACAGAGCGTGGACGCAACGTGCGCTTCGGCATCCGCCTGCACACGATAAGCCGCGACACCTCGGCGGCGGCGTGGGCGGTCGCCGACGAGCTGCTGGCCGAGCTCACATCCGAGCAGATCTCCAAAGCGACTGAGCTGCACGCCAAGTCGGAGTCCGAAGGCCAGCGGCGGATGACCGCCTTGCATGGCGGCCGGGTGGACCAGCTCGAAATCTATCCGAACCTGTGGGCTGGCGTCGGGCTGGTCCGCGGCGGTGCGGGCACCGCGCTTGTCGGCAGCCACGAGGAAGTCGCGAACCTGATCTACGAGTATCACTCGCTGGGCTTCGACGAGTTCATCCTGTCGGGCTACCCACATTTGGAAGAGGCCTACTGGTTCGCCGAGGGCGTGCTGCCCTTGTTGAAGCAGAAAGGCGTCGCTTAAGTCCCGCTGGTAGGCCAAGCTGACTGTGTGGACGAGTGGTTCGAGCGCAGCCCGTTCATCGGGTTCGCGCCGTGGATCATCTATTGGGTCGTCTCAGACGGACCCAGCACCTGGATGTTCGGCGCGATCTGCGCGGTGATCGCGGCGCTGACACTCGGGGTGTCGGCCGGTCGCGGCGGACCCCGCATCCTCGAAGTGGTCACCATCGTGTTCTTCGTCGCCGTGACAGTTGGCGGGATGATCGTCGGGGCCGACGACCGCGACTGGATGGACACCTACGCCACCACGCTGTCCAGCGGCGTGCTGGCCTTGATGTCCCTGGGATCGCTGGCGTTCGTGCCCTTCACCGCGCAGTACGCGCCTGAATCTGCGCCGCAACAGGATTGGGAGAAGGCGGCGTTCCGCCGCACCAACCGGGTGCTCACCCTGATGTGGGCGCTGGTGTTCGCACTCATCGCGGTCCTGGGGTACGTGGCCGTCACCGCGCCGGCCACCATCGGCTGGACCAAGGCCGTCATCCCCGTCGTGGTGATCATCGGAGCGGTGGGCATGACGCAGATCTATCCCACCCGGGCACGGGAGAACGCCCGGCCAGCCTGATCCAGCGCTACTATCTACGTATGAATGCAGATAAGCAGGTCTGCGGACGCCGGCTGGCTGACGAGCAAGCCGACCTGGTTGTCGAGGTGTTCCGGATGCTGTCCGACGCGACCCGCGTTCAGCTGCTGTGGGCGCTCGCCGACCGAGAGCTTTCGGTCAACGACCTCGCGGGACGGGTCGGCAAGCCGGGACCGTCGGTGTCACAGCACCTGGCCAAGCTGCGGATGGCGCGGCTGGTGCGCACCCGGCGCGAGGGCACTCAGGTGTTCTACCGGCTCGAGAACGATCACGTTCGCCAGCTCGTCACCGATGCGGTGCACAACGCCGAACACGCCGCCGGTGGCATGCCCGCACACCACCTCGACGACGCGGAATTGCGGCTGCTGCACGAGGGAGCGGGCTGATGGGCATCGCACATAGTCACGACCACACCCACAGCGTCGACGACGCCCTGCGCGACAGCACCGCCGGTATCCGTGCCGTCAAGATCAGCTTGGTGGTGCTGGGCTGCACCGCCACGGCGCAGCTCGTCATCGTCGCACTGTCGGGCTCGGTCGCCCTGTTCGCAGACACCGTGCACAACTTCGCCGACGCGTTGACGGCGGTGCCGCTGTGGATCGCCTTCTCGATGAGCCGGCGGCGCGCCACCCGCCGGTACACGTACGGCTTTGGGCGAGTTGAGGATCTGGCCGGGTTGTTCGTCGTGGCGGTGATCGCGACGTCCGCGGTCGTGGCGGCTGTGCAGGCGATCCGCAGGCTGATCGATCCCGTTCCGCTGCACCATTTGGCCTGGGTCGCGGCGGCAGGCGTCGTCGGATTCCTCGGCAATGAAATGGTGGCGCTGTACCGCATCCAGGTCGGCAAGCGGATCGGATCCGCTGCGTTGCGAGCGGACGGAATGCATGCGCGCGCAGACGGTTTGACGTCGCTGGCGGTGGTGGCGGGCGCCGTGGGCGCGGCGCTGGGATTTCCGGTGGCCGACCCGATCGTTGGTCTGGTCGTCGCCGGCGCCATCGGCATCGTGTTGATCTTCGCGGCGCGCGATGTGTTCGGCAGGCTGCTGGATCGCGTCGATCCCGACCTGGTCGACAACGCCGTCACAGTCTTGGCCGCGCGGCCCGGAGTGCGCGCGGTTCGACGGGTCAGGATGCGCTGGGTGGGCCATCAGCTCGAAGCCGACGCCGAACTCGACGTCGACCCATCACTGAGCCTGGCCGACGCGCACTCCGTCGCCCACGGCGCCGAACATGAACTGGCCCATGCCATTCCGAAGCTCGGCTCGGTGATCGTGCACGCCTATCCGGCGCACGACGGCGTACTCAGCAGCTGAACATCTCGCCGATCTGGGGTGGGGCAGTGGCCGGTTGCAGACACCCGAAGGGTTGCACGCCCACATCGCTGAACCGAGCTCCGGACTGGTGAGCGTAGTTCACACAGACCAGCCCGGCCTGGTCGCTGCGGCAGCGGAAGTCGCCGAAGGTCAGCGAATGACCGTATGGCAGCTCCGGACCGGAACCCGCGGTGAAACGGCCCGGGTCCCCGTGCACCGAGCCGACCCGCACGCTCAAGCCGTCGTAGTCGATCCAGCCGCCCTTCCACTCTCCATAGGCGTCGTCGGGTCGCGGTGGCGGGTTCTTCAGTTCCACCAGGCAGGCCAGCGCGCCGCCGCTGTACTTCGTGTCCGTCATGCAGCTGGTCTTGCCCGACGGCGTGACGAATGCGACGTCCTCGCCGAGCTCTGTCGCTGCGCCGTCGCGGGTCGCGGAGTGATATTGCGCCGGATCGGAGGGCGTGCCCGCCTGGACCCAGGCGATGACGTCGCTCATCGGCGCGCCGGGGCCGGGCGCTTTGGCGGGAGTCGTCGAGGTCGGTGGCGTGGTGGTGGGCGCGGCGCGCGTCGTGCTCGGTGGTGCGGTCAACGACGGCGACGTCCGCTCGGCGTCCCCGCCGACCGACTGTGAGCACCCCGCCACCAGCACAGACGCCGCGATCAGGGCAGCAATCCGCATAACGGCCAAGGCTAGCGGGCCGACACGCAATCCCTGGCCAGGCGCGGCGGGGAGGCTCTTTCGATACCGTCGAAGGCATGCACGAACATGTTGTCCGCGCAAACATCGACTCGGGCACGGTCGAGGGCTTCACCCGCGACGGCGTGAACCGGTGGCGGTCGATTCCGTATGCGCGGCCGCCAGTCGGGCCGCTGCGACTGCGCGCCC
>DASRJA010000533.1:0-6641 GCA_035649695.1 Mycobacterium sp.
TAAAGTATTGATCGATCGATCAAACTTGTGAGGTGGAAATGGCTGGGCGTGTCGAAGGCAAGGTCGCATTCATCACTGGCGCCGCGCGTGGGCAGGGCCGCAGCCATGCGTTGCGACTGGCGCAGGAAGGTGCCGACATCATCGCGATTGACGTCTGCAAGCCGATCAGCCGCAGCAGCGAGATCCCGCCGTCAACGCCCGACGACCTGGCCGAGACCGCCGATCTGGTCAAGGCACAGAATCGGCGCATCGTGACCGCCGAGGTCGACGTGCGCGACTATGACGCACTCAAGGCAGCGGTCGACAGCGGTGTCGAACAGCTCGGTCGGCTCGACATCATCGTCGCCAATGCTGGTATCGGCAACGGCGGCCAAACACTGGACAAGACCAGTGAGCACGACTGGAAGGACATGATCGACGTCAACCTGTCCGGCGTGTGGCACACCGTGAAAGCCGGTGTGCCCCATCTGCTCTCCGGCGGTCGCGGCGGCTCGATCGTGCTGACGAGCTCGGTTGGCGGGCTCAAGGCCTACCCGCACACGGGCCACTACATCGCCGCCAAGCATGGTGTGGTTGGCCTGATGCGGACCTTCGCCGTCGAACTCGGTGCCCAGAACATCCGCGTCAACTCGGTGCACCCCACCAATGTGAACACTCCGATGTTCATGAACGAGGGCACGATGAAGTTGTTCCGCCCCGATTTGGAGAACCCCGGCCCCGACGACATGAAGGTCGCCGCGCAGTTCATGCACGTGCTGCCGGTCGGCTGGGTCGAGTCGGTCGACATCAGCAATGCCGTGCTGTTCCTGGCGTCCGACGAAGCCCGTTTCGTCACGGGTCTGACCTTGACGGTCGACGCCGGCAGCATGCTGAAGTAGATCGATCGATCAAATCCGTAGCTCTTGGGAAGGCCCGCAAAGTCAATGACCGATCTCGCGTCCGTCGACTATTTCTCCGATCAAGCCGTCGCGCAGGACCCGTATGACTACCTCGACTACTTGCGCAGTCAGGGCCCAGTCTTCCGGGAACCGCATCACGGTGTCGTCGCCGTCACCGGCTATGCCGAGGTGATGGCGGCGTTCAAGGACGTCGACGCGTTCTCGGCGGTGAATGCGATCGGAGGGCCGTTCCCTCCCCTGCCGTTCGAGCCGGAGGGCGACGACATCACCGAGCTGATCGAGGCGCACCGCCACATGTTCCCGATCAACGAGCACTTGGTTGTCATGGATCCGCCGGCCCACACGCGCGCGCGATCGCTGCTGACCAAGTTGTTGACGCCGAAGCGGCTCAAGGAGAACGAAGACTTCATGTGGAAGCTGGTGGATCACCAGCTCGACGAGTTCATCGCGAATGGCAATTGCGAGTACTTGGCCGAATACGCAAGGCCGTTTGCCACATTGGCGATCACCGACCTACTCGGCGTACCCGAGGAGGACCGCGACGAGATTCGACACGCACTCGGCGCCGGGCAACCGGAGGGTGGCGTTGGCGCGCTGGATGGCGAACCAGTAGGCCTCAATCCGCTGCAGTACCTGGATGACAAATTCAGTGCCTACCTAGAAGAGCGGCGACGCGAGCCGCGCGACGACGTGCTCACCACGATGGCGACCGCGATATACCCCGATGGCTCGACGCCGGAACTGCTCGAGGTCGTTCGCCCCGCGACGTTCTTGTTCGCGGCGGGACAGGAAACCGTCACGAAGCTGCTCAGCTCCGCGGTACAGGTGCTGGGCGAGCGGCCGGATCTTCAGCAGGCGGTGCGCGAAAACCGCAAGCTGGTGGGCCCATTCATCGAGGAATCACTGCGCACGCAGAGCCCGACCAAGGTGGACTTCCGACTGGCACGCAAGACGACCAAGCTCGGCGACGTTCACATTCCGGCGGGGACGGTGCTGATGCTGTGCCTCGGCGCCGCCAACCGGGATCCGCTCAAGTTCGAGGATCCGCACGAATTTCGCTTGGACCGCAAGAACGTTCGCGAGCACATCGCCTTCGGCCGTGGCATCCATACGTGCGCGGGCGCACCGCTCGCGCGCGTGGAGGGTGTCATCACCGTCAACCGGATGCTCGACCGGATGCGTGAAATCACGATCAGCGAAGCCAAGCACGGCGCCGCCGGGGACCGTCGCTACAGCTACGAACCGACCTTCCTGCTGCGTGGGCTCACCCAGCTGTACATCGAATTCACGCAGGCCTGACGAATAATGCTGCACTTTGAGTGCGCTATCATGCACTCATGGATCAGAGCGCCGCTGCCCTCGCGTTTGCGATCGGCGTCCGGGTCAAGCAGGAGCGGCAGAACCGGCGCTGGACGCTTGATCAACTAGCGGAAGCTGCCGCGGTGAGCCGCCGGATGGTGGTCAACGTCGAGCAGGGCGCGGTGAATCCCAGCGTGGGGACCCTGTTGAAGATCAGCGACGCACTCGGCATCGGACTGCCAGCGTTGGTCGAGCCACCTCGACCTAAGCCGGTCAAGGTCACCCGCCGAGGCGACGGCGCCACCCTGTGGAGCAGTAAGTCAGGTGGACGCGGCGTGTTGGTAGCCGGCACCACACCACCAAATGTCGTCGAACTGTGGGACTGGACGCTGGGTCCTCAAGACGTTCACAAGAGTGAGGCCCACGCGCCGGGCACCAGGGAACTCGTGCATGTCCAAGAGGGCACGGTCACGGTCGAGGTCGCAGACCAGTCGTTCGCCCTCGATGCCGGTGATGCGGTCGCGTTCCCCGGCGACGTGGCGCACTCATACGCAAATCCGCACGCGAAGCCAGCGAGGTTCTCTCTCGCCGTATTCGAGCCGGGTGTTGGCGCGGGACTCCCGTCGGATGTGGGCGATGACTGACCTCGGCGAGCTTCAGGCGTTCCTCGCCGGCGCCCAAGTAGACGCTGCGGTGTTCACGCTGCGGCCGGACTACCGCGCCATGCTGCTGGCCGTCGACGGGCTGGTGCCGGGTCCGAGTGACCAGGCAAGTGACGCGCTGCTCGGCGCGGCGGAAACAGCAGCGCGCCAGGCACTTTGCGAGCTGCCGATAGAACAGCTCCCGCATGTGGCAGCGTGGCGCGAGGCCTACCGAGCCTTCGGAGCCAAGCCGCAACGCACTCGCAACAGCGTCGAGGCGCTGCTACGCCGCGCGTCGTCGGGCTTGCCCCGCGTGAACCGGCTTACCGACGTGTACAACGCCGTCTCGGTGCTGCACCAGATTCCGCTCGGCGGCGAGGATCTGACCCACTACTCCGGTGCGCCGCAGTTGATCCGGGCTGTCGGCACCGAACCCTTCGACACTGTGGCCGATGGCGTCGCGGTGATCGAGCACCCCGAACCTGGCGAGGTGGTTTGGTGCGACGACGCGGGAGTGACTTGCCGGCGCTGGAACTGGCGCCAAGCACGCCGCACCCAGCTCGACGACCACACCACCACGGCGCTGTTCATCCTCGACGCGCTCGACCCAATGAGCGATGAGGCGCTTGACGCGGCCACCGACGACCTGGTTGCCCATCTGACTCAGCTGGGACCCGACGTGCAAGTGGTTCGCCGCCTGATAGCCAGCGGCACAATGCCTTTCGAAGGAGACTGACACATGCTCATCCACCCGTGGGACGCCGCGCTCGACACCAATGAGTGGCGAGACTGGCTCGCGTCCACCGACCGATTTGGGATGCTCGCGGTCAACAACCTCGACCCGGCCCACGCCCCGATTGTGCTGCCGCTGCATTTCACCGTCGCAGGCGACGAGCTGCTCATCCACCTGGCCCGGCCAAACCCGGTTTGGCCGCACCTGGAGGCGGCCGCCGAGGTACGCCTGGCCGTCGCCAGCGACTACGCCTATATCCCGACCTATTGGCGGGCCAAGGCGGGTGGGCCAGACGAGGACGGGGTGCCGACCAGCTACTACAGCTCTGTGCAATTCGTATGTCGGCCAACGGTTGTCGACGACCCCGAAGGCAAGGCAGAGATCCTCACCGCGCAGCTCGCGGACTTCCAACCCGAAGGCCGCCACGCTGCCGTCGGCGTCGATACAGCGCCCTACGGGCGGATGCTCTCCGGCATCCGCGGCGTCAGGCTGGCGGTGCTGCGGGTGGACGCCAAATTCAAATACGACGACGCGAATCCCGTCGATCACCGCCAACGCGTCATCGGCAATCTCGAGCAGCGCGGCCACGGACTCGACGCCGGCGCCGCCGCGCAACAGCGACGCCGTCTCGCCGCGATCGGTGACTGGCGGAGGTATCGACCGTGACACCGGTTGCGCCTTCGCGCCAACGAAACGGCGTGAACGGTTAGTCGGCGTCGCGCAGCAGTGCAACGTCGGAGACCAACCGGATGTGTGCGGCCATCGCCGCAGCCGCCTGCTCAGAGTCTTGTTGCCGCACCGCCTCGGCGATCCTTCGATGTCCCTCGAGCGAGGCCCGCGGACGGTGTTCCTGCGAAAGCGATTCGATGCGGGTTTCCTTTATCAGCCCAGAGATCTCGTGCATGAGCTTGGCAAGCAAGGACGAGTGCGCGGCGGTGGTGATCGCCTCGTGGAACATCTCGTCGCCGACCACACCTCGATCCCCCGCTTCGATCTCGGCCTGCATCGTTGCGATCGCACGGTCGATGGCGGCCATCTCTTCATTTGAACGTCTCGCGGCGGCCAACCCCGCCAACTTCACTTCAAGCGCTTCGCGGGCCTCGATGATGTCGGGTATCCGATCGGCATGTTCTCGCAGCGCCTTGATGGCACGCTCCTCTGTCGGTCGACGCACGAGGATCGCGCCGTCCCCATGACGCACCGACAGCACACCCTGCACTTCGAGTGCTACCAGCGCCTGACTGAGTGACGCGCGGCTGACGCCGAGTTTGGCGGCCAAGTCACGCTCTGCCGGCAGGCGATCGCCGCGCGTCATCTCGTTGTCCGCGATGTACCCGCACAGTTGCTCGACGATGACTTCGTACAGCCGAGGCCGAGTGACGGGTCTAAGTTGCTCAACCACTGACTCACCTACTCTCTGGTCCAACCATACTCACCCGGCATGCGTCCCTCCGGTAACCGTGGTCACATCGCATGTTGACAGTGATGACCCTCACTGCTTTACTGGCTAGGCCAATGCTCCACTAGGTCAGTTGGCCTACCGCCTAGGAGACCTCGATGCCCCTCGAACTCATTCCGATCCTGGCTCTCGTCGCGATGTTCGTGGCCGCCACCCTGCTGCCCATCAATATGGGCACGCTGGGCTTCGTCGCCGCATTCCTGGTCGGCACGGTCGCCGTCGGGATGAAGACCGACGACATCATCGCCGGGTTTCCCAGTGAGTTGTTCCTGACGCTCGTCGGCGTCACCTACCTGTTCGCGATCGCCCAGAACAACGGCACCGTCGACCTCATGGTCAGAGGCGCCGTGCGACTCGTACGCGGGCGGGTCGCCTTCATTCCGTGGGTGATGTTCGGCATCACCGGCGTCCTCACCGCGCTCGGGGCCCTCGGCCCGGCCGCCGTGGCGATCATCGCTCCGATCGCACTCGGCTTTGCGAAGCAGTACAAGATCAACGCCCTGCTGATGGGCATGATGGTGATCCATGGCGCGCAAGCCGGCGGCTTCTCGCCGATCAGCGTCTACGGCGTCACTGTCAATAACATTGTGGCCAAGGCACATCTGGTGAACAGCCCGCTGGCGCTGTTCCTGGGCAGCCTGTTCTTCAACGCTGCGATCGGCGTGCTGCTATTCGTCTTTCTGGGCGGTCGGTCGCTCATCGGCCGTACCGTGCACGACGATCACGACGGCCCGATTGAGACCAGCAGCGGCTTGAGCGACGGCGTAAGCGGCACCGCGCCGAGCGGAACCGGCCGCACCACGACTCTGGCACCGACGGAGACCGAGCCACGCGTCACGACCAAGCCGCTGCCGACGACGTCGGTCACCTTCGATCAGGTCCTCACGCTGATCGGCCTCGGCGCACTGGCCGTGTTCTCTCTGATCCTCGATCTGGACATCGGCTTCGTATCGATGACGGTCGCCGCGGTGCTGGCACTGGCCTCGCCCAAGGCGCAGAAGGGCGCGGTGTCGCAAATCAGTTGGTCGACAGTGCTTTTGATCGGCGGTGTGTTGACCTTCGTGGGCGTGCTTCAGGAGGCCGGCAGCGTCGAGTGGGTCGGCAATGGTGTCGCCAAACTCGGCATGCCGCTCCTCGTCGCGCTCCTGCTGTGCTACGTCGGCGGCATCGTGTCGGCTTTCGCGTCGTCCACGGCCATCCTGGGCGCCACCATCCCCTTGGCCGTGCCACTGCTGCTCGCCGGCGAGGTGAGTCCGATCGGAGTGGTTGTCGCCCTGGCTATTTCATCGACCATCGTCGACGTGAGCCCTTTCTCGACGAACGGCGCCCTGGTGCTCGCCAACGCGCAAGACGTCGACCGCGACAAGTTCTACAAACAGATCCTGAAGTACAGCGCGCTCGTCGTGGCGATTGGACCACTCCTCGCCTGGGCGGCACTCGTGCTGCCAGGTTGGCTCTAGTCATAACGGATGACCTTGATCGGCGGCCCGCTGTATTAGCGGGCCGCCGATTTCGTTGATGCGACCCAGCTCACATCAAGTACCTACCTGTGAGCCTTGACGCCCAGGTCAGAACGTGGTTTCCTGAATTGGCTAGTCCACTAGCTCACT
>DASRJA010000534.1:0-5992 GCA_035649695.1 Mycobacterium sp.
CTAACTGATATATCAGTTGTGGGCCACAGTATGGTACGTTGATACGCGCGGTCAAGAGTCAATGTCCGACGGGAGACGAGCGATGAGCGTGGAGCTGGCCGAGACCGGCGAGGGTGCCACCCAGTCCAACGCCGACCTTGCGTATCAGATCATTCGCGAGCGGCTCATCATGCTCGACATTCGTCCCAGTGAGCCGATCAACGACGAGGGCCTGGCCCGCCAGCTGGGGTTCGGTCGTACCCCGGTGCGCGAGGCGCTCAAGCGGCTCGAGCGCGACCGACTGGTCATCGCCTATCCCCGCCGCGGCACGTTCGCAACGACGGTCGACATCACCGATCTGGCCCACATCCAAGAGATCCGGCGGCAACTGGAGCCAGTTGTCGCCGCCCGCGCCGCGAGCAGCGCCCCGCTGGAAACCCGGGTGAAGCTATCGGAGCTCGCCGACGAGATCGCGAAGCTTGACCCTGACGATGACCCGCGCACGCTGCTGCGCTTCGATGTGCGGGTGCACTCCGCTATCTACAAGGCGTCCGGCAACCCGTATCTGGAGGACGTGCTTGTCTGCCAGGACGCCCACGCCACACGCATCTGGTGTCTGTTCCTCGACCGGCTGTCGAACGTCGCCGAGCACGTCGTCGAACATGTCAGCCTGCTGCGCGCGATCATCGACGGAGATGCAGACCTGGCCGCCAAACTGGCTTCCGAACACGTCGTCGGATTTGAACAAGCGGTGCGCGCGGTCCTCTAAGCCTCGCGCGTCCGCAGGCCGTCGAGCACGAAGCCGAGATGGCGACGCCACACCGCGTCATCGCCGTTCGACATCGCGATCACCTTCGACATCGCGCCGATCATCGTGGCGAGATCACCGGCGCCGAAGTCCGGGCGAAGGACACCGGATGCCCTGGCCCGGTTCACCGCCGTCTCCAACACTCCCCCGGTACGTCCGCATTCTGAGGCGACGTCGACCGGACCGACGGGCGTGCGCGCAATCGCGTCGTTCATCGAGGGATTGCGTGCCTGGAGGTCGAACAGGCCGTCCATGAACGCGGCGAAACCATGCCATGGATCGGGGTCGGTGCGGGCCGCCTCGGCCAGCCGGTTGAGCTCCGCTGCCCAGTCGGGCAGCACCGCATCGAGCAGCGCGCCGCGGTTCGGGAAGTGGTTGTACAAGGTGCCGATGCTGACGCCGGCGCGGCGCGCGATCTCGTCGAGCGGCACATCCACGCCGCGCTCACCGAACAGTTCAGCTGCCGCCGTCATCAATTGCTGACGATTCCGCGCAGCATCCGCCCGCAAAGTCACCACCAGGCCATTCTAGCTAAGTTGAGGTCGGGCTCAACTTCTGGTACTAAGTTGAGTATGACCTCAACTTCTGTGCGTCCCGCTCTTGTCGTCCTCGGTGCCGGCCCTGGCCTCGGCATGTCCGTCGCGCAGCGGTTCGGCAAGGAGGGCTACGCGGTCGCGTTGATCTCGCGCAGCGCCGACCGCCATGCCGACTATCTGCAAGCGCTCGACGCCGCAGGTGTCGACGCGGCGGCTTTCACCGCAGATGCCGACGACCCTGCGCAATTGCGCGCCGCGGTGAACGCCGTGCGGAAGCACTTCGGCCGCATCGACGTCGGGTATTACGGCCCGGCCGCGACAATGTCGCTCGCCGGCGACATCACCACGCTGGATGCAGCCGGTGCCGAGTCCGCACTCAAGGGTGTCCTGCCCGCTGTCGATTTCGCGTCGCTGCTGATTCCCGAACTCACGGAACGAGGCGAGGGCGGTTTGCTTTTCGCGGGCGGACTGAGCAGCGTGGTTCCGATGCCACCCCTTGCCGGCCTGGCGCTGTTCGCCGCGGCGTTGCGCAACTATGCGATCACGCTCAACGCGGCGCTCGCACCTGCCGGAGTCTATGCCGGCACGATCACGATCGGCGGACTCATCGAACGGGGCGACATCCACACGGCGATGCAGCAGAACCCTGCCTTTGGCGAGCTTGGCGCGGGCACCCTGAATCCCGACGAACTCGCCGAAACCGTATGGCGCCTCTACTCCGAGCACACCGAGGCGGAGGCGGTCGTCACGGCGTGACCGGGCGTGGTGTCGTTGACCGCACCGGACGCCCGAACCGTGCTGCCACGCCGTCACTGAACGCCACATGATCCGGCGGCCGCATACTCAACTCCCCAAGCCCGACGGATGCGAGGAAACCGTTGTCGGAGAAGTCGATCAGCTGCGCCCGGCGCAGCGCCCATACGGGATGTTCGTTCGGCACATACCAAGTGCGACCGGCGCGGATGACGTGGGCACCCCACCGAGCGGTCAGATAATGCTCGAGCGGCCCGCACGTCAGCGAATCACCCACCCGTACCTCGATGGAGCTCGCTGCCTGGGCGCCCCGCCAGCGCAGCGTTGAGGTGTAGCGACGACGGTCGGCCTCCTGCCGATAGGTCATTCGCGCCCACCGGTACGGCACTCCGAAGATCCATCTACCTCCGGCGACGATGGCGAGCCGGTTGGTGTCGAGGCTGAGGAACACCACGCCGCGGCGACCGGTTCGGTCCACCGAACACAGCCGGACGTTTGTCTCCAAGAACGTGCCGAACAGCGACATCTGAAACGGCACGACGCCAACGAAACTGCTGCCCTCGAAAACGTCGGGTTCGGTGCCCGGCGGATACAGGTGGGCGATGCTGGCCGGCTCGACCGCCCAATGCAGGAAGGTCAGGTTCAGCCAGTTCTGCCGCAGGATTCGCGGCCAGGGCAGAATCGGCGCTTCGGGCGTCACCAATTCGGCCATGACCAGTCCCTAGTCGCCGTCCGACTTCTTCGCGTCCGAATCCTCTTCAGGCAGAACCGCGTCCAACGCCGAGCCGGTGATTCGCCGGAACGCCCGACGCGGCCGGTTCGCGTCCAGGATCGCGACCTCCAACGTCGCCGGCCCCAGCGTGCGCGGCTCCGAACCGCCGTTGCTACCGGCCTTCAGCGCGCTCACCGCAATCTTGACGGCATCGGATAGACCGAGATTCTCCGAGTAGGACTCATTCAGCGCCGAGGTGATCGGGTCGGTGGTACCACCCATCACCACGAAGTGTGGTTCGTCGGCGATCGAGCCGTCGTACGTAATCCGGTACAGCTCGGGCGGTTTGGTTTCCCCGTAGTGAGCGACCTCGGCCACACACAGCTCGACCTCGTATGGCTTGGCCTGCTCGGTGAAGATCGTGCCGAGCGTCTGCGCGTACACGTTGGCCAGCTGGCGACCCGTCACATCACGACGGTCGTATGCATAGCCGCGGGTGTCGGCGAACTGAATGCCGCCGCGGCGCAGGTTGTCGAACTCGTTGAACCGGCCGACGGCCGCAAAACCAACGCGGTCGTAGAGCTCGCTGACCTTCTGCAGCGACCGCGACGGATTCTCCGCGACGAACAGCACGCCGCCGGAGTACGCCAGCGCCACCACGCTGCGGCCCCGGGCGATGCCTTTGCGCGCGAGCTCCGAACGCTCGCGCATCGCCTGCTCGGGCGAGATGAAATATGGAAAGCTCACGAATCTCCCCGCGCGTCGTGCGACTCAGCAGCACTGTCGGGCCCGAAGGTGTCACTGCGCGAACGGCTTTCGATCACCTCGCGGGCCAGCTCGGCAATCCGGCTCTCCGCCACATCCTCGGCGCCCTCAGCTGCGAGAATCACCGCGGTCGGATAGATCCCGCGCACCAGGTCCGGTCCGCCCGTCGCCGAGTCGTCATCGGCCGCGTCGTACAACGCTTCCACCGCAACCCTCAGCGCCGAATCCGCATCAGTCACACGCGTATACAGCTTCTTGATGGAGGATTTGGCGAAGATCGAGCCGGAGCCCACCGACTGATAACCCTCTTCCTCGACGTTCCAGCCACCGGCGGCGTCGTACGACACGATGCGGCCCGCGGCCTGTGGATCCGGATCGTCGAGATCATAGGCCGCAAGCAACGGGAGCGCGACGAAACCCTGCAGTGCCGCACCGAGATTGCCGCGCACCATCGTCGCGAGTCGGTTGACCTTGCCGCGGAACGTCAGCGGCACGCCTTCGGTCTTCTCGTAGTGCTCGAGCTCGACCGCGTACAACCGGGCGAACTCGACCGCGATCGCCGCCGTACCCGCGATGCCGGTCGCTGTGTAGTCATCGGTGATGTACACCTTCTGCACATCGCGGCCGGCGATCATGTTGCCCTGAGTGGACCGGCGATCGCCCGCCATGACGACACCGCCGGGGAACTTCAGCGCAACGATCGTGGTGCCGTGCGGCAGCGCGTCACCCGGGGTGGCGGACGCCGCAGCGGACCGGTTCACGGGCAGAAGTTCGGGCGCCTGGCGGCGCAATAGGTCAGAAAAGGACGACAAGTCCACGGGGACGGAAGGTACTCCAGGTAGGGGTGACGGGAAGGCCAGCTGTTCGCGGTGCGGCCAGGTCACTGTCCACCCTTCTGGACGTACGCGCGCACGAAGTCTTCGGCGTTCTCCTCGAGAACGTCATCGATCTCATCGAGCAGGTCGTCGGTCTCCTCGGCCAGCTTCTCGCGACGCTCTTGCCCGGCGGCCGTGCTGCCGGTGAGGTCGTCGTCCTCGCCGCCACCACCGCCACGCTTGGTTTGCTCCTGAGCCATCGCTGCCTCCTGCGTATGTCATCGGCGGGCTCACAGCCGCCCGCCGGTTACTCCACACTACCGTTCAACGGCCGGTTTGCCTGGGATAGCGCGCCTAGGTAGTGAGCTGTTCCACCAGTTCGACGGCGGTGTCGACGGAGTCCAACAGGGCTCCGACGTGCGCCTTGCTGCCCCGCAGTGGCTCCAGGGTTGGAATCCTGACGAGCGAATCACCGCCGAGATCGAAAATCACCGAGTCCCAGCTGGCTGCGGCGATATCGGCACCGAACCGGCGCAGGCATTCGCCACGGAAGTACGCACGGGTGTCCGTCGGCGGGTTGTCGACCGCGTCGATCACCTGCTGCTCAGACACCAACCGCTTCATCGAACCGCGCGCCACCAGCCGGTTGTACAGGCCCTTATCGAGCCGCACATCGGAGTACTGCAGATCCACCAGGTGCAGGCGCGGCGCCGACCAGTTCAGGTTTTCCCGGTGGCGGAAGCCCTCCAACAGCCGCAGCTTCGCCGGCCAGTCCAATATCTCGGCGCATTCCATCGGATCACGCTCGAGAAGGTCGAGCACGTTGGCCCAGGTTTGGACGATGTCGGCGGCTCGTGGATCCGGGTCACGGCTATCCACCAGCTTGGCCACTCGGTCGAGGTAAATCCGTTGCAGCGCAAGGCCCGTCAGCTCACGGCCGTCGGCAAGCGCCACAGTGGCACGCAACGACGGGTCGCGGCTGATCACATGCACTGCATGCACGGGCCGGGCCAGCGCCAGATCGGTAAGGTCCATGCCCTCTTCGATCAGGTCCAGCACCAACGCCGTGGCGCCGAGCTTCAGATAGGTCGACGTCTCCGCCAAGTTCGCATCGCCGATGATCACATGCAGCCGCCGGTACTTGTCGGCATCGGCGTGCGGCTCGTCGCGGGTGTTGATGATGCCGCGCTTGAGCGTGGTCTCCAGGCCGACCTCGACCTCGATGTAGTCGGCGCGCTGGGACAGCTGGAACCCGGGCTCGTCGCCGGACGGCCCGATGCCCACCCGGCCCGAACCGGTGATCACCTGGCGCGACACCAGATGCGGCGTCAGGCCCGCGATCACCGCCGAGAACGGCGTCTGGCGCGACATCAGATAGTTCTCGTGCGAACCGTATGACGCGCCCTTGCCGTCCACGTTGTTCTTGTAAAGCTGCAGCTTGGCGGCCCCCGGGACACTGGCGACGTGCCGGGCGGCGGCCTCCATCACCCGTTCGCCTGCCTTGTCCCAGATCACCGCGTCCATCGGGTCGGTGCACTCCGGCGCGGAATATTCAGGATGGGCGTGGTCGACGTAGAGCCGCGCGCCGTTGGTGAGGATCATGTTGGCAGCACCGACCTCGTCG
>DASRJA010000535.1:0-9700 GCA_035649695.1 Mycobacterium sp.
GTCAGCGCAGGGAATCCCACATGCGCTGGGCGGTCGGGTTCTGCTGCTCGTCGATCAGCTGGCCGACCAGTCCGGCGGCACGAGCGATGATTGCGAGTCCGCGACCGAACACCGGTGGGCGGCCCATGTCGGAAAGAATCGCGCCGGTGATGCCCGCCGCATTGACCGGCAGCAGCACCCCCGCGGCGTCGTGCAGCGCCGCGGGGATCTCCAGCAGGACGTCGGTGTGGCGGCTTCGTAACCCGCCGCGCTCGGCGATGGCGAGCAGCGCGGGGCTACGGGGATCGCCGTTCTTGTGTTCAGGATGGCCGAGTCCGGGGATGGGCCGTCTATCGGTTCGGGCCGCGGTCACGATCGCCCTCGCGATGTCGGCGGGTCCCAGGTCGGGTGCGGCACCGACTTCACGCTGCAGCATCGACGCGGTTTCCTCCATCGTGCCGAGATAGTGGGTGCCAGCGCCGCACAACCCCGCCGCGACCGCGGCCTGGAAAGACTCCGGAGCGCCGAGCAGTGTTAGGCGGGCGGCGACCGAGCTCGGTGTCACGCCGTGATCGGCGAAGGTCACAAGTATCGCGTTGATCATTGCGGCTTCGCCGTCGCTAGGTGCGGCGCCTCCGGTCATCAGCAGGTGCACGACGTCGCTAAACCCCCATTTGCCAACCAGATCTTCGACCAGGTCGTGGCCGGCGACGCGAATCGTGTCGGACACACCAGGACTCAGTGTCATCGAGGGCTCCTTAAAGGCTGGGCTTGATGTCGGCGCTTGACTGGTGCGGGAACAAGCTTCAATATATCAGTAGGCATCTAATATATCATGCGAAGCGACGGCAGCACTCGATGGAGCCCAGAACATCGCGCTGTGAAATGTGAGGACATGCCCTCGAACTCGTCAGCGCTTCGAGCGCAGCGATTGCGGATTTTTGCGGGTCGACTGTGGCGCCGGTTGCTAGATGCGTCGGCGGTTGACGGGTTGAGCGCACCGCAGGCGTCGGCCCCGGCTCGACTCGCGTCGAACGAACCGTCGTCGGCTAGTGAGCTGGCGGGCGCGGAGCGGGTCCGGCCCCAGTCGATGACCAAGACGTTGGCGACGCTGCACGAGTGCGGCTTGATCCGACGCGAGGTCGATGCAGACGACGGGCGACGGCTGTTGATCTTCTTGACCGACGAGGGTCGCGCCCGCACGCGAGGGGCTCGCACGAGTCGTGCGGAATGGCTGACCGAGGTGCTCGAACAGCGATTTATTGAGTCCGAACTGATGGCGATCGACCAGGCGCTGACCTTGCTGGAACGCGTGGTCGAGCCGTGAGCACGCACATGATCGAGTCTGTCGCCGCAGGAAGGATCGGCGATCGAGCAATACGTATGAGCGATTGAGCTCAGACGGTGGGTTCAGCGCAAACTGATCAGCTCATCGTGCTCTCGCGGCCACGCCACGAAGGTGGTTTGTCGTACGACTGTTTCAATACACCTGTCCGGAACTACCGTCACCAGACCGAACCGCCCGGTGTGGACAGCTCTGCTGGCGCCAAGCACAGCGTGCCCGAGCGTTTGTCGGATCGTTACGGGCGCGGGATCTGTGCCCGCCGCAGCCACGCGCTGCGGGGGACGATGACGTCGTCGATCCGGCCCGAATTTTCCAGCTGCTCACCGAAGTCCTCGAGGTGGCGCACCATCGCATGGCGGGCCTTGCGCGGATTGGCCTCGCCGATGGCGCGCACGATCCTCAGGTGTGCGGTATGCGTCGCCTCCAGTTCGGATGCGCTGAGCCGCTCCTCGGTCATATGCCAGCTGAAGCCGTGGTACAGGCTGGCCGCGGTTACCCGACACAGATCGTTGTTGCTTGCCACGGCGATGGAGTCGTGTAGATCGGCCGCATGGATCAACCCCCCTTCGGCCGGCTGCTCGGCGATGCGGATGAGCCAGTTGCGCTGTTCTGGAGTGGCTGACATCGCGGCGGCCTCGGCGGCGAACGGCTCGATGAGTAGGCGGAAGTCCAGCAGTTGGCGCATCGTCGTGCCTCGCATCGCGAGCCAGACTCCAACCGACCGGCTCACCTGGTTGAGGTCTGGCTCCCGGACGAGGATCCCGCCGGAGCGACCTCGCCGGATTTCGATCAGCCCCTCGGACTCGAGCAGTCGCAACGCCTCGCGCACGGTCCCCCGCGCCACGCCGTACCGGCTGATGAGCTCCTGCTCGGAGGAGAGTAAGTCGCCTGGGGCCAGGCCATCGCCGAGGATGCTCGCACGCAGCCGGTCAGCCAACATCTCGGAGATCTTCAACGGTCTGCCGAGATCGCCGGACGCGTCGCCAAGAGGTAGTGGCTCATTTAGAGGGCCGGTCGGTGGGGGAGCGGCGGACGCCGAGGCCTCACCGGGATACGGGTTGCGGCCGTCCGCGGAGGCGTTCACGACCGGTCATCACGTACCGAGCAGAGCACGCTACCGGTGGCGCACGTAGTACGCGAACTCAAAGGTCGTGGCATGGCCGGATGGTCCACGCCGCGGTATTGCTGACGGGAATGTCCACGCGACCAACGGCTCGTTCGCCCAAGCGACACCGGCATTCGCCTCCTCAACGCTTCGTGTACTCGGCCGAAGCGCGAGCGCATTGGCGGCTTTACTTCTCGGCGAGTGCGAGGGTCGGTTGGGCCTCCATCGGGCCGATGCCGGCGATGCCGCAGGTTGCGCCCGTGCACCCGAGCAGAACCGAAGTCTAGCGCCGTCATGATGGCATTTTGCCGGTGAAACCGACCCCCACGCTCATCTCGGTGTTCCTGCGGGTCCGCGCGGATCTGCGTTGACTGGGCCGAGGATCGAGTCCGCTATGCGGGCACGGCTGGAACGCGCCGATTCGTAGGCCCGCTCAATGGCCTTTCCGAGTGTGAGCCACAGTTGCAGGTCGTACTCGCGGGTGAAGCCGATGCCGCCGTGGCACTGCAAGGCGTGGGTGTTCACGACAGCGGCCGCCTGCGCGCAATAGCTGCGTGCCACCGCCGCGGCTACCGACACGTCGGGATCGCTGGCCGCGATGAGCTCGGCCGCGGCCCACACCGCCGGCCGCGCGGTCTCGACGGCAAGGTGCGCCTCGGCGAGCCGGTGTTTGACGGCTTGGAAGGAGCCGATCGGCCGGCCGAATTGCGTTCGGCTCCGCACGTAGTCGACCGTCGCTTCAACTAGGTGTGCACTGATGCCGACCAGCACGGCAGACGCTGCGACCGACAGCCGATCCTGCAGCCGCACGAGCGCGCGCCGGTCGGCGGTGAGCCTGGTTTCCGCGTCAGGGGTACATTGCACGGTCGCCAGTGGCCGGACTTGGTCGACGCTCTCCAGCGAGATGATGTCCAGCTTCTCGGCCGGCACCAGGTGCAGCTCGTCGCCTTCGGTGACCAGCGCGACCGCAGCCCGATCAGCCCAGGCCGCTAACCCTTGGCCGGGCACGATGGTTGCGGTGGCAGTCCCTTGGCCCAGCTCTGTGAGCCATCTGCGGTGTGCCGGTGTGCTTGCGGTCTCCGCGAGGACGAACGTCACGACCAATGTTTCCAGTAGCGGGCCAGGCAGCGCGACTCGGCCGGCCTCTTCGAGCAGGATCGCCAGCTCAAGGTCGGTTTGGCCGAGTCCGCCGTCCTGCTCGGGGAGGCCGAGAACGAGCAGATCGAGATCCGCCAGTTGTGCCCACAGTTCGTCCTGGGCCTGCCGCGCGCCTGGCGCGCTCTCCCGGACCGCACGAACGTGCTCCGGGGTGCACGCGTGAACCAGGATTTCTCGGGCCGCATTCCGCAGCGAGAGCTGATCGTCGTCGAGATCTAGCTGCACCGTGGCTCCTTGGGCAGTCCGAGCAACCGCTCGGAGATGATGTTCTTCTGGATCTCTGTCGTGCCGGCGTATATCCCGGAGGCCCGCGCGTACCAGTACTTCGCGTGCACATGTCGCCCGACTGCTGGAATGCCCGGAGCAGCGCTCACCTGCGCTCTTTCGCCCAGAACGTCGAGTGCGGTCTCATATATCCGGACCTCCATCTCTGACCAGAACAGCTTGCCGAGGCTGGCGATTGGGCCGGTCGGCTGACCGCTGTTGAGACGGGTGATCATGTGCTGGAAGAACCGCCGAAACACCAGCGCCTCGGCATACCGTGACGCCACGGCATCCCTGACAACCGGGTCGTCTGCGAGCCCGCAGCCATGCACGAGATCGATGAGGCCGGCGACGTCACGGTCGAACCGCATCGGCTGCGCGACACCGCCGCTCCGCTCGAAGCCCAGTGTCGCCATCGCGACCTGCCAGCCGCCGCCCTCCTCGCCGAGGACATTTGAGACCGGGACCCGGACGCCGGTGAAGAACACCTCGGCGAAACCGTCCGCACCGTGCAGCTGGCGAAGTGGCCGAACCTGCACGCCGGGAGTGTGCATCGGGATCATCAGAAAGGTTAGGGCCTTATGTCCGGCCGCCGAGTCTCCGGTGCGCACCAGTGCGAACATCCAGTCCGCCCAGGCGCCGAAGGTAGTCCAGATCTTTTGGCCGTCGATGACGTACTCGGCGCCGTCGCGGACCGCACGGGTCCGGACCGAGGCCAGGTCGCTGCCCGCCTCGGGCTCGGAGAACCCCTGGCACCACACGTCTTCACAGCGCAGTATCCGCGGCAGCCACCGCGCCTTCTGCTCGTCGGTGCCAAAGGCGATGATCGAGGGTCCGGCCAGCCCCAGAGCGAGCCGGTTCAGGCGCTCCGGTGCCCCTGCGCCGAGGTACTCCTCGTTGAAGATCGCCTCCATGGCGGGCTCCAGGCCGGCCCCGCCGAACTCGACGGGCCAGGACAAGCCCGCGTAGCCGGCCCCGTGCAGCAGACGTTCCCACTCGCGGTGCTGCTGCTGCCCCTCGGGCGTGTCGACTGGATCGAGGGGCTGCGCCGGCAGGTTGTCGGCTAACCAGCTGCGCACCTCCTCGGCGAAGGCGCGCTCACGCGCATCCGGATGCAATTGCACGAGTGCTCCAGTGCTCGTCGGTACGTTCGTCTGCCCACCGGGGCTCTTGCCAAGCCCCGGTGGGCGATTCTCTGGCTCGCTCGACCTCTGATGCGAACTCTCACACTCTAGCAAAATATCCTGATAATAATAGACCTAATTTAAGGCGATCAGGCGTGTCCGTGAAGAAGCCAGCTCGACGCATTCGAGCACACGTCGGCACAGTCGACACGCCGATTCCGCAGTCGGCGTGAGCACTCACTGTTGCCCCTCTCTCGCGGCCAAGCGGGAGGCGTCGGAACCGCCACCAAGCATGAAAGACGCAGGCTCGAACGAACGGTCACGAAGTCGGCACAGCCACGCTGTCTTCGCGCTGGTCAAGCCAGTCGGCCAGTGAGTGACCGGCATCGAGTACGTGTCGCTCCGCGATCAACCGCGCCTGCTTGGCGTTTCCGTCCTCAAGCGCATCAAGTAATTCCTCGTGCTCGCTCAGTGACTGTTTCTCGTGGTCGGGGAACAGGGTGAGGAAGTTGCTCGGCACCACACGCGCGGCATGTTTGATCTGGGTCATCAGCCGCGGGGAGTGCGCCGCGCGATGAATCGTTTGGTGGAAATGCCAATTGGCTTCACCGATGCTGTCCTCG
This sequence comes from Mycobacterium sp., assembly GCA_035649695.1. Taxonomy (GTDB): domain Bacteria; phylum Actinomycetota; class Actinomycetes; order Mycobacteriales; family Mycobacteriaceae; genus Mycobacterium. The sequence goes on from DASRJA010000535.1 coordinate 5,599, forward strand.
CCTGAGCGCGCAGCGACGTCCACCGCGAGGTTGCGCAGCATCGCGAGTTCTTCTGGTTCGATACGCTCGGCCGCCCATGCCGCCGCCTGCCCGGTCAGCACACCGAGAATGGTGAAGCTGTCCCGGACGTCCTGTGAGCTGATGCCTATCACAGTCACTCCACTACGCGGGGCGACTTGGACCAAGCCTTCGAAGGACAGCTCCAGCAACGCCTCGCGCACCGGGGTCCGGCTGGTGGCGAACTCCTTGGTGATGGCGTCGATGTCAATCCGCGCGCCCGCGGGCAGAGCGCCCGTGAGGATGCGGTCTCGCAGTTCACGGGCGGCGCGTTCCCGCACGGTGCCGGAGATGTCGATCGCTGCCACCAGTTTAAAATATCACTTGGTATCTAACATATCAGATGTTAAATTCGGACTATGGTTGATCGACGAAAAGACAAGATGGCGCTCGTTGCATTCATGCAGGCGGGCAGTACCTCGGTGTACGCCGGTTCGTGGCGGCATCCCGCGACCGAACACGGCTACCTCGATGCGTCCTATTACGCGAAAATCGGCCGCCAGCTCGAAGAAGGCTGTTTCGACCTGATGTTCTTCGACGATCGCCTGGCGATGCCCGGGGTGTACGGCGGCTCGGTGGCAGAAGCGGTGGCTTACGGTGCCCGCCCGGTCAAGCTGGACCTCGGCGCCGTGCTGGGGGTGCTGGCGCAGGCCACGTCGCGCATTGGGCTGGGTGCGACCTACTCGACCACCTATTACCAGCCGTTCCACGTCGCCCGAACATTCGCCACGCTGGACCACCTTTCCGGCGGCCGGGCGGCCTGGAACGTGGTCACCTCGGTCAACGATAGTGAGGCGCAGAACTTCGGCGTCGACGCTCACCTGGGTCACGACGAACGGTACGACCGCGCCGACGAGTTCATGGACGTGGTGGCCGGGTTGTGGGACACCTGGGAGGACGACGCGATCCTGCATGACCGGGTTTCGGGTCAATATGCCGACCCTGCCAAGGTGCACGAGCTGCGACACGTCGGCAAGTACTTCTCTGCGCACGGACCGCTGACCGTGCCTCGCACCCCGCAGGGTCGGCCCGTCATCATCCAGGCCGGGTCTTCGGGGCGTGGACGCGAATTCGCGTCCCGCTGGGCCGAATTGATTTTCACCGGGGACCCGGGGATCGAGGTCGCGCGCAGCCACTACGCCGATCAAAAACAACGCATCGCCGATGCCGGGCGCGATCCCGCGGCGGTCCGGATCTGTCCGATGGCCTACGCGGTGGTGGGCGAGTCCGAGGCCCACGCCAAGGAGCGCGAAGAGTTGTTCCTCAACGATCTAGTGCATCCCATGGCGTCGCTGACGCTGTTGTCGGAGTTGATGAATTACGACTTCGCCCAGCACGATCTGGACGACCCGGTCACCGACGAGCTCATCGCATCGGTCTCCGGCATCCGGGGACTTGTACAAAACCTGCGCACCCACATCGGTGGAGACACCGTCACCGTGCGCGACCTAGCCGGCCACCGCGCCACACTGCTGCAGGGGCCCCGTTTCGTCGGCACCGGCGAGCAGGTCGCCGATCAGATGGCGGACTGGTTCGAAACCGGCGCCTGCGACGGCTTTGTCCTGGCGGCAACCCATCTGCCCGGCGCGTTCGAAGACGTGGTGCGCATGGTGGTGCCGGAACTGCAGCGCCGCGGAGTCTTCCGCACTGAATACGAGTCCTCGACGTTGCGGGGACACCTTGGGCTGCAACGGCCTTCGAACACTCGGGTGGGTGCCAGTGCCAATGCTTGACGGGTTGCTCGTCTGCGACCTCGCCATGTTGGCGCCCGCCCCGCTGGTCGCGACCGAGCTGGGTGAGTTCGGCGCCAACGTGGTTAAGGTCGAAGAACCACGGCATGGCGCTGCGCGGGTGGGGCAACCCGTGCGACGGCATTGGGTTGATATGGAACTCGATAGCACGCAACAAGCGATTGATCACCTCGCATCCGTGCTGCACCGAAGGCCAGACGTTGGTGCAGCGCGTAGTGGAGCACGCCCACGCTGCTATCTTCAGCACCCGCCGGCAGACATCGTGCAAGTAGGGCTTGGATTACCGCCGCCTGCGCGCGGTCACGGTCCGGATCGTGATGCTCCACATCACCGGGTACAGGTTGACCAGGCCGAACGGTGAGCGCTCGGGCTTTGACCCGCAGGGTGCACCGCCCACTTTGCCGTCGTTCATCTTGGCCGAAGGCGGCGCGCCGTTGAATGTCGCCCGTACGCGGTGATGATGGCGCTCTATCACCGCGACCTTCACGTTGGTCCGGGGCAGCTGATCGACGTCAACCTCACGCTGGTCCGACTGTTGGAGCAGACGTTGTTGGGCCACGACCAATTTTCGCCGATGCCTGAGCGGGGCGGTTTCCCTGCCGTGCCGATGGTCGTGCGCGCACCGGCCGCCGAACCCCGCTAGGAGTACCCCATGGCAGATAGCGACAGCAAGCGATTTGACGGCGACAGTTGGGATCTGGCGTCCAGCGTCGGGGCCACCGCCACGGCGGTGGCCGCCCGGCGGGCGCTGGCATCCAAGGGCCCCAACCCGCTCATCGACGATCCCTTCGCCGAACCATTGGTGAACGCCGTCGGCGTCGACACGTTCATCCGGATGATGAACGGCGACATCGAAGCCGCTAAGGACGATCCCGCATTCGCTCCGCAGCGACTCCGTGAAGGGATGGCGGCCCGCACCCGGTTCTTCGACTCCTTCTTCCTCGACGCCGCCGAAGCAGGCATACGCCAGGCTGTCATCCTGGCCTGCGGACTTGACACCCGCGCGTACCGGCTGCCGTGGCCGCCCGGGACTGTCCTCTACGAGGTCGACCAGCCCCCTGTGATCGAGTTCAAGACGCGCACCCTGGCGGACCTTTGCGCAACTCCGACCGCCGACCGCCGCGCAGTGGGGATCGACCTGCGCCACGACTGGCCGGCCGCCTTGCACGACAGCGGGTTTGACGCCACGTTGCCGACGGCCTGGAGCGCTGAAGGACTACTGTCGTATTTGCCGCCGGAGGCACAGGACCGCTTGTTCGACAGCATCACCGCGCTTAGCGCTGCCGGAAGCAGACTGGGCACCTTTGTGTCCTTCGGTGCGTCCAGCGACGTGCCAAACACCGGCGATCGCGTTGAAGAGCGTGGTCGTGAGGTCAGTGAGCGCTGGCGTCGCCTCGGATTGCATCTCAACTGGGCCGAATTGGTCTACGTCGGCGAGCGCAACGATGTGGTGGCCTACTTGGCGGATCGCGGCTGGCAGTCGACGGTACGCAGCACACCAGAGCTCTACGCCGAGAATGGTTTCGAGTGTCCTGACCAGCCGTCCACGCTCGCGTTCGGCGATATCAGATACGTGTCGGCAGCCTTGACCTAGCCTGAATTTTTGGTGCGACTTTGTCGGGATGGTGTCGACAGGCGAAATTTTCCTGTCCTGCAATGCAGGATCGACGGGGCCGAGGATCGAAACCGGCGACCTGCAGCGAATGTGAAGCCACCCGAAAGTACTAGCGCATCAAGCTCCCCGATGAGCTGATCGAGTTCACGCTCGATAACGTCAGCAACGAAGGTTTTCGGCATTACGACCGACTGCTTCCTGCAGATGTGCCGAGCGTTCGTCCGCGCGCGATGCCGGCGACCTCGCGACCGGTCGTCAGATCGAGATTGCCGAGAACGCCAACGCGTTCCTATCCGCTTGGGCAACCGTCGGTCTCATCTCGTTGATCGACGAAGCCACCGGCTACCAGTACATGCGGGCCGAGGACGCGTTGCGGGTGAAGTTGCGTGCATATCTCGAAGAGGAAATGCGGCTGTGGGAGAAGACTTTCCCGGACGAGCTGTGGATCGAGTTTGGTTTCCTCACTGTGGGAGGGCTCGGTTCAGCAGCGTCCGATGGACTGGGGGAAGCTAGTGAACGAGCTCGTCTATCAGTATCTCGATGCCGATGTCTTTGACTGGCTTAAGAACAACGCGTCGCCTTCCCGTCACGGCCAGAACTATCACCAGCCAGTTCGACACTGGGAAGCCAAGATTCACGCCCCAATACTGGCCCAGGGCTTCCAACGCACTCGGTCGGC
>DASRJA010000536.1:0-20870 GCA_035649695.1 Mycobacterium sp.
TGATGAATGGGGTGAAGCCGGACACCATCGCCGAGATCTGGTAGGCCAGCGAGGCTCCCGACGACCGGGTGTTGGCCGTGAACAACTCGGGGAACCACGCACCCTGCGCGCCGGCCAGCGCGTTCTGGCAGACACCGTAGGCCACCACGATGGTGGCGATGATCAGCAGCTGCAGGCCGGTATTCACCGTCAGGAACATCAGCACGCCGAACGGGATACCGAAGGCGCAGATCCACATATAGACGGGGCGACGGCCGATCTTGTCGGTGAGCCGGGCCCAGGCCATGGTGGCGACGATGCCGATCGCCGACGCGATGCACAGCGCGGTCAGCGTTTCGGATTTGGTGGCCAGCTCGGCGTTCTTCAGATACGAGATCATGTAGGTGATCGACACCGCGTAGCCGGCGGTCTCGGCGATGCGAAGGCCGATGCCGCGCAGGATGTTGCGCCAGTCTTCCTTGATCACCTTCACGATCGGGGACTTGACGATGTCGCCGTGCTCCTTGACGTCCTCGAACACCGGTGACTCCGGCACCTTGGCGCGGATGATCAGGCCGACGATGACCAGGATGATGCTGGCCAGGAACGGCAACCGCCAGGCCCAGTCGCCGGGCAGGTGCACGCTGACCAAAAACACCAGGTTGGCCAGCAGCAGACCGACCGGGAAGCCGGCCTGCACCATTCCGGTGTAGCGGCCTTTTTGTCGCCATGGGGCGTGCTCGTAGCTCATCAGGATGGCACCGCCCCATTCGGCGCCGAAAGCGATGCCCTGGATGATGCGCACCGTCACCAACAGGATCGGGGCCAGGATGCCGATGGCGGCGTAGGTGGGCAGCAGGCCGATGACGAAGGTGGCCAGACCCATCACGATCAACGAGGCCACCAGCACCGGCTTGCGTCCGAGCTTGTCGCCGAGGTGACCGCCGATGATCCCACCCAGCGGGCGGGCGGCGAACCCGACACCCAGCGTGGCGAACGACGCCAGGGTGCCGGCCAGCGGGCTGGCCCCCGGGAAGAACGCGTGGCCGAAGTACAGGGCGGCGGCGGTGCCGAACCCGATGAAGTCGTAGGTCTCGATGACCGCGCCGACGCCGGAGCCGATGGCAACCTTCTTGGCGTCCTTGGTGCCGTGTACCGGCCCGCGCATGGATAGAGCGGCATCGCTCATGAGCTGATCCTTTCAAAAGCCCTGGTCCGGGACTAGTCCGATGTCACTGTCAACGGTCAACAGTGCGCTAGGTCACCCAGTGTGACCCCGCGCAGACGCAATGTCAACAGTCAACAGAAGCTCTCTAACATCAGTTGACTGTTAACAGTCGACTAGGTTAACGTGGTCGTCGTCACAACGACGATGCAAGGACCTGGAATGATTCACAGCCGCCTCGGCTGCTCGACGATCAGCTTTCGACACCTATCCCTCGAACCCGCACTCGGCTGGATCGGAGCGCTCGGGTTCGCCGAAGTCGATCTCGGCGCCTTGCCCGGAGTCTGCGACCACGTTCCGTACGTGCTCGACCGCGATGCCGTCGACGCCGTTGCCGACACCGTGCGCGCCTCCGGCATCCGTGTTCGTTCGATCAACGGTGACATCGGCGACCTCAACCGCCCGCTGGACACCGACGGCCGCGCCTCCCGCGACGGTCACCTCGAGATGCTCCTTGCGCTGACGGCGGCGACCGGTGCGCACGCGCTGGTGCTGCCCTGCGGCGCGCTTGATCACCAGCCGCTCGGATCGCTCGACGACGACCTCGACTTGGTGGCGCAGGAATTGACGCGCTCTGCCGAACAGGCTGCGGGCCACGGCGTTGAGATCTGGACCGAGTCCCTTCACTTCCACCGGCTCTGTTGGAATCTCGAACGCGCACAAAAACTCACCGACCGGCTCGCAGGCACCCCGGTACAGGTGGTGATGGACTTCAGCCACATCGTCGCTTCCGGCGGCGATCCCGGCGAGTTCGTCGATCGCTTCGCCGGGCGCATCGCGCACGTCCACATCCGAGACGCCGTGCCGGGCAACATCAACCTGTCCGTCGGCCGCGGCGACGTCGACTTCGGTCGCGGGCTCAAGGCGCTCGCGGACGCGGGCTATACGGGTCATTTCGCACTGGAGCTAGAGACCCGCGACATCACCGACTCCCAACGGCCTGCCGCCACCGCCAAAACGGCCCATCTGATTTCTGACCTCATCTGAAGGAGAAACACCATGTCCGAAACCAAACGCACCGCCGTCGTCACCGGCGCCACCTCAGACCGCGGCATCGGCATGGCCGTCGCGCAGCGGTATGCACGGGAAGGCTGGGCGGTCGTGATCCTCGACCTCGACGGCGAGAAGTCGGCGAAAGTGGCCGCGGAGATCGGCAACCAATTCGCCGTTCCCGCATTCGGTTACGCGATCGACGTCACATCGGAAGAGTCGGTCGCCGCCGCGGAACACGCCGTCGCCGAGGAGGTACGGTCGGGCGCTCTGCCGCCGCTTGGCGCGCTGGCCAACATCGCAGGCATCACCTCCCCGGTGCCGTTCCTGGAGACCACGCTGGATCTATGGAACACAGTGATGGCCGTCAACGCCACCGGAACCTACCTGGTCACTAAAGCCTTCCTGCCCGCCATGATCGACAACGGATGGGGTCGCATCGTCAACATGTCCTCGGTGTCCGCGCAGCGCGGTGGCGGCGTGTTCGGCAAGGTGCCTTACTCGTCGGCGAAGGCCGCGATCCTGGGCTTCACCAAGGCCCTGGCCCGTGAAATCGCCGACACCGGTGTGACCGTCAACGCCGTCACCCCCGGCGCCGTCGACACCAACATCCGCGTCGGTTCGACCGACGATCAGGAGGCCAAGCTGGCGCGCGATATTCCGGTCGGTCGCACCGCGACCACCGAGGAGATCGCGGCGGTCATCACCTTCTTGTCCAGCGACGACGCCAGTTATCTGACGGGCACCACCGTCGATATCAACGGCGGCAGCCACATTCACTGACGGGAAAGACGATGACACGGTTGTACAACGACCCCGCCACCTTCACCGAGGACATGCTTGACGGCTTCCTCGACGCGAACGCGCGCTACGTGGTCGGTGTCGAAGGTGGAGTGGTGCGAGCGACGACGACGCCGCCGGGCAAGGTCGCGGTCGTCGTTGGCGGCGGATCCGGCCACTACCCGGCGTTCTGCGGTGTGGTGGGCCAGGGTTTCGCCGACGGCGCCGTCGTCGGCAACATCTTCACCTCGCCGTCCGCGCGTGAAGCCGCGTCCGTCGCCCGTGCCGCGCACGGCGACGCCGGGGTGCTGCTGATCACCGGCAACTACGCGGGCGACGTGATGAACTTCGGGCTGGCAACCGAGCAACTCCGTTCCGAGGCCATCGACGCCCGCTACCTCGTCGTGACCGACGACATAGCCAGCGCCGCGCCCGACGACATCACGAGGCGCCGCGGCATCGCGGGTGACTTCACCGTATTTCGTTGTGCCAGTGCCGCTGCCGAAGAAGGCGCCGCACTCGACGATGTCGAGCGCGTGGCCCGCAAGACCAACGACGCCACCCGCACACTCGGTGTCGCGTTCGACGGTTGCACGCTGCCCGGCGCCGACCGACCGCTGTTCACGGTGGCGCAGGGCACCATGGGCTTGGGTCTCGGCATCCACGGCGAGCCCGGGGTGTCCAGCCACGACATGCCCACCGCCGCCGACCTGGCAGCGCTGCTTGTCGACGGCGTCCTCGCTGAAACACCCGCTGGCGCAACGGATCGCGTCGCGGTCATCCTCAATGGGCTGGGCCGTATCAAGTACGAAGAGCTGTTCGTGGTCTGGAAGACGGTCGCGGCACGACTCGCCGCGGCCGGACTGACGGTGGTGCTACCCGAGGTCGGTGAGCTGGTCACGAGCCTCGACATGGCCGGTTGCTCGTTGACAGTGACGTGGCTCGACGAAGAACTGGAGCGACTGTGGTCCGCCCCGGCGGATACACCGGCCTATCGTAAGGGTCAAATCACCGGCGCTGCAGGCACTTTACGGGAACGCAGCCACACGCCCACACGCAACTCCGCTACGACACCCACGTTCATGGATGCCGACGAGTCGTCACGCGTCGGCGGCGAGAACGTCGCTCAGGCACTCAGGAAGATTGCCTTGCGGATGGTTGAGGCGGAAAGCGAACTCGGCCGGATCGACGCGGTGGCTGGGGACGGCGATCACGGCCGCGGCATGGTCCGCGGAACCGAGGCCGCCAGCGCTGCCGCCGACTCGACGGCCAATCGCGGCGGCGGAATCGGTTCGGTGCTGGCGGCGGCCGGTGAAGCCTGGGCGGCGAAAGCCGGGGGCACCTCAGGAGTGCTGTGGGGCGCGGCGCTGTCTGCGGCCGCCCGCAAGCTCGGCGATCAGGGCACGCCGACCGATGCGGATGTGGCCAGCGCGTTGCGCGCGGGGCACGACGCCCTTGTTGAACTCGGCGGTGCGCGCCGCGGCGACAAGACGATGCTCGACGCGCTCGGACCATTCGTCGAATCGGTCGAGTCCGCCGTGGGGTGCGGAATCGATTGGCGCAACGCGTGGCTCGCATCGGTCGACGTCGCCGGTAAGAGTGCGGCGGGCACCGCTGACCTACGGCCCCGCGTCGGCCGGGCACGCCCGCTTGCCGAGCGCAGCCTCGGCACCCCGGACGCCGGCGCCATCTCGCTGGTGATGTGCATTGACACCGTCGCCGGATTCTTCCAACACGAAGGAGCATCGCGATGAGCCTGCGGATCGTCGTCGGCAGCGACGACGCCGGACTCCAGTACAAACAGATCCTGCACCGAGACCTAGAGACCGATTCACGGGTGGCGTCCGTCGTGGACGTCGGCGTCGGACCCGATGAGCACACTGCCTATCCGCATGTCGCGGTGACCGCTGCGCGACTGGTGGCCGACGGCGAGGCGGACCGCGCATTGCTGGTGTGCGGCACCGGACTTGGGGTGGCGATCAGCGCCAACAAAGTGCCGGGGATCCGCGCGGTCACCGCGCACGACAGCTTCTCGGTCGAACGGGCGATCCTGTCCAACGACGCCCAGGTCTTGTGCTTCGGTCAGCGGGTCATCGGCATCGAACTGGCGCGCCGGCTGGTCAGGGAATGGTTGAGCTACCGGTTCGACCCGGAATCGGCATCGGCGGCCAAGGTCGCGGCGATCTGCGAGTACGAGCCCGCGTAACCGGGCGTCACGGAGCAAGATATGCACCGTGATCCCGCTGACATGGAAGCACGTCGAGACACAGCCCGAGGACGACTTCGTCGTCGCCCCTGACGAGCGACTGAGCTGGGCCCGCACCATCGGCCTCGGCGCCCAGCATGTGGTGGCGATGTTCGGCGCCACCTTCCTGGTCCCGGTGCTGACGGGCTTTCCACCAGCCACCACGCTGCTCTTCTCCGGGATCGGCACTGTGCTCTTCCTGCTGATCACCGGCAACCGGCTGCCAAGCTATCTGGGCTCGAGCTTCTCGGTGATAGCACCGGTGACGGCCGCCGTGGCGTCGCACGGCACCGGCAGCGCGCTCGGGGGCCTGGTCGCGGTCGGCGTGCTGCTGATCATCATCGGCGTTGTCGTGCACTTGGTCGGGACTCACTGGATCGATGTGACGCTGCCGCCGGTGGTGACGGGCGCGATCGTCGCGCTGATCGGTTTCAACCTGGCGCCGGCCGCGAAGTCGAACTTCGAGAAGGGCCCGCTCGTCGGGCTCGTCACGCTGGTGTTGCTGGTCGCGACACTCGCATTCTTTCGCGGCATCATCGGCCGGTTGGCGATCTTTCTGGCCGTCGTCGCAGGCTATGTGCTGGCGCTGATTCTCGGCGAGGTCGATACGTCGGCCATCAAGGCGGCGCCGTGGGTCGGGCTTCCGGAGTTCCAGACCCCGACGTTCACGGTCGCGGTGCTGCCGATGTTCCTCCCCGCGGTGATCGCGCTGGTGGCCGAGAACATCGGGCACGTCAAGTCGGTGGGCCAGATGACGGACACAGACGTCGACCCGGTGATGGGCCACGCGCTTGCGGCGGACGGGGTGGCGACGACATTGGCCGGCTTCGGCGGCGGCTCGGCGACCACCACGTACGCCGAGAACATCGGCGTGATGGCGGCGACCCGGGTGTACTCGACGGCCGCGTATTGGATCGCCGCCGCGGTGGCGATCGCATTGTCGTTGTGCCCCAAGGTGGGTGCGGCGATCTCGGCGATTCCGCCGGGTGTGCTGGGCGGGGCGACGGTCGTGCTGTACGGGTTGGTGGGCGTCCTCGGTGTGCGCATCTGGCTGACCAATGATGTCGACTTCTCCAAGCCGCTGAACCAGATGACGGCGGCCATCCCACTGATCATCGGTATCGCCGATTTCACCTGGCAAGCAGGCGATCTGACGTTCACCGGTATTGCCCTGGGCTCGATCGCAGCGCTGCTGGTGTATCACGGCATGCGGCTGCTGGGGTTCAGGAAGGCGCGCGAACCGATCCCGCAACGCAGCACATAAGGCCTACAGTTCCAACCGATGCGTCGCACCTGGACCTGGACATTCGATCTGCCGCCGGACCGGCTCTGGCCGGTGCTGGCGGACACCGACCGGTTCAACGAGGCGATGGGCCTGCCGCCGTACACGCTGGAGCAGACGCCGCAACCAAACGGGACGGTGCTTCGCCGCGGGCGGGGCAAGACCGCGGGCTTCAACCTCGAATGGGAGGAAAAGCCGTACGAGTGGATCGCCGGCCGGCACTTCCGCCAGTCGCGGGTATTCACGAAGGGCCCGTTCCGCCGCTTCGGCCCCGTATTCGATCTCGAGCCCGACGGCAAAGGGGGCTCGCACGTCACCTACGCACTCGAGTGGGAGCCGTTGAGTCTGGTCGGCCGCGCCTTCGGCGCGCGGCTGGCGGCCCAGGCGGGCGAGGCGGTCGGCAAGCGCGTCGTGCAGGCGGTCGCCTTTGCACAGGGGGAGCAAGCGGGCGAACGCCTGACACCGTTTGACTTGCCGCCGCCTGACCTGCCTCCCGGCGCGCGCGAGCGAGCTTTCGCTCTGGCACGCGAAATCGACAACAGCCCCTACGGAAATGGGCTCGGCACACCGCTCGCCCACATCGTGCTGAACGGCATGGCCACCGATCTCACCCATCTCAAGCCCAAGGTGCTGGCGAAAAAACTCGGCGTTCCGCCGCGGAAGGCAATCGAGGCCTGCCTTGCCGGTGTGAAAGCGGGGCTGCTCACGATGAAGTGGGACCTGCTCTGCCCCAACTGTCGCGGTGCAAAGCTACGCGTCGCCGTTCTCTCCGAATTGCCGCGTGGCGCGCATTGTCCCTCGTGCAACATCGATTACGACCGCGACTTCGAGAAGAACGTCGAGCTCTCATTTGCGCCGGCACCCGCTGTGCGGCCGCTGCATGACGGCGGCTTCTGTCTGTCCGGCCCGATGGGGACACCGCATGTCGCGGTGCAGGTGTTGCTGAGTCCGGGCGAACGGCGAAACGTATCCGTCGAGCTGCCACCAGGGTCGTATCGTCTGCGCACGTTGCATCCCGGCGTGTTTGTCGACATTGACTACGAGTCCGGGCCTTTCCCTGGCTTGCGCGTCACGGCGTCGGGGGTGGAGTCGCTGAATGCCACGGATCAGTCGAACGAAGCGGGAAGCGTCACGTTCGTTAACGATGCGGAGTTCGAGCTCGCGGCCCTGATCGAGGATCGCACGTGGGCGCGCGATGCGCTGATGGCACCGGAAGTGATCTCGCTGCAGGCGTTTCGCGATCTGTTCGCCGAGGCGACCCTGCGGCCGGGCGACGATGCGGGCGTCAGCCAGGTCGCACTGCTCTTCACCGACCTGCGGGGCTCGACGGCGCTCTATGAACGGGTGGGCGACGCCACTGCCTACAACATGGTGCGAAAACACTTCGCATTGCTGGCTGCGCTCGTGCGCGACCACGACGGCGCGGTGGTCAAGACGATTGGCGACGCGGTGATGGCGTCGTTCAGCGATCCGGCACAGGCGGTTCGCGCGGCACTGGCCATGCAGGGGGAGATCGGCTCGACTGACCTGGTTCTGAAAGTGGGCGTCCATGCCGGCCCCAGTGTGGTCGTGACCTTGAACGACCGCCTCGACTATTTCGGATCGACTGTCAACATGGCCGCCCGCCTGCAGGGCCAGAGCATCGGCGGCGACATCGTGTTGTCACACGCCGTGGCCGACGATCCCGCGGTGCGGGAAGAGATCGCCGCCATACCGCAACGCCAAGAGACGGTCGCGCTCAAGGGTTTTACGGAGCCGGTCGGTTTCGTCCGGCTGCTCTGAACATGCGCCGACTGCACGGTTGTTGTACACAAACGTCGAGTAGGCCCGCAAACAATCGTGCGCTCGGCGTCAGGCCGGATCGAGCAGTGCGCCGGGGCCGCGGGTCATCAGCTGACGCCCGACGATGATGCGCTGGATCTCGCTGGCCCCCTCCCAGATGCGCTCCACCCGCAGTTCCCGGAACATCCGCTCGGCGACGTTCTCGCGCATGTAGCCCCGGCCGCCGAAGATCTGCACCGCCCGGTCGGCGACTCGGCCTGCCATCTCGGAGCAGTAGAGCTTCGCCATCGAGGCCTGGCCGTGCAGTGTCTTGCGGTCATGGCCGGCGTCGATCGACCGGGCCACTTCGTAGAGCATCGTTCTGGCCGCGAACAGTTCGGTCGCGCAGTCGGCCAGCATGCCCGCCACCAACTGGTGTTCACCCAGCGGCCGGCCGTCGACGATCCGGTTCTGCGCGAACGCCGTGGCCTCGTCGACCAGCCGCTGCGCGGCCCCAACGCACCTGGCAGCCACCATCATTCGCTCGAACCGGAACCAGTCCTGGGTGAACGTCATCGGCACGCCCTCCGTCACGACGAGGTTGGCCACCGGCACGCGGACGTGCTTGAACGCCACGATCGGGTGCTCGTCGGCGATGTGATGCGAATACTGCGGCGTGCGAACCACTTCCACCCCGGGCCAGGGCAGATCGACCACGAGTAGCACATGGTCACCACCGGTGAGCACCGCTTCGACGAAGACGTAGTCGGCGAGATTGAACGACGTGACGTGCCACTTGACGCCGTCGATCACGTACTCGTCACCATCGCGGTGCGCGGTCGTCTGCAGTGCGGACACGTCCGAGCCGGCGAACTCCTCGGTGATCGCGTATGCCTCATGCTTCTCGCCGCGCACCGACGGCAGCAGCCACCGCTCGCGCTGATAGTCGCTGGCGACGTCGACCCACCATTGCGGCGGGGTGGCCATCACCCAGCCCAGCCCGTTGGTTACCCGCCCGCACTGCTCCTGCACCAACACCTGCTGCAAAGCCGTGCAGCCGGGGCCGCCGACCGAGGTCGGCATGTTCGTCGCGTACAGACCCAATTCGATTGCGCGGGCTTGATGCTCGGCCGTCAGCTCCTTGGGCAGGATGCCACCCGCGAGCTCGGCTTCCACCTCGTGCGGCATCAACGTCTCGACGAACGCGCGCGCCGTGTCCCGGATGCGCCGGTCCTGCTCGGTCAGGCCATACATCCACGCCTCCACCCTCTTGACTGAGCGTTCAGTCTATGCCAGCGTTCCGTAGTATGACCAGCTCCCGCAGCGCCGAAGTCGTGGTGGTGGGCGGTGGAACGGTCGGGGCATGGACGGCCGTGCTGCTCGCCGAACGCGGTGTGGCGAATGTCGTGCTCATCGAGGCCAGAACGCTCGGCGATGGCGCCAGCAGTCGTGCCGCAGGCATGGTGCGCGCCCAGGGCGGCACCGAAACCGCGATCCGGCTGGGTCTTCGCAGCCAGGAGTTCTACGCCGCCAGTGGCGATCGCTTCCCGTTGGGCTGTGGCTTTGTGGCTCAGGGCTATCTGATGCCGTGCTTTACCGACGCCGAGGTGGCGCAGGCACATGAGCGAATCGCGCTGCAGCGGTCGCTCGGCCTCGATGTGGAATGGCTGTCCAGCGCGGACATCGACGATCGCCAAACGGGCCTGGCGCCGGGGGTGACCCTTGGCGCGTCGTATGCACCTGGCGACGGCTACATCGACGCGCCGCGCAACGTGCTGGCGTACACCGCAGCATTGACCGCGGTTGGTGCCGACGTCCGCGAACGCTGCACCTTCACCGGGCTGCGCACGGCGGACGGCCGTGTCGTCGGCGTTGACACGTCCGACGGCCCGATCGACACCGAGCACGTGGTGCTGACCGGTGGCCCGCAGCTCGCCGAGGTGGGTCAGACGGCGGGCGGCAGAATCCCGGCGGGGGGCACCCGGCATCAGGTGGTGGTCACCGCGCCACTGCCGCTTGACGTGAACCAATTGCCGATGGTGTTTGACATCACCTCCGGAATCTACTGGCGCCCAGGCGAATCCGGCGGCCTGCTGTGGGGCATGAGCAACCCCGATGAGCCACCAGGCGTGGCGATCGACTTCGACACGGTGTACTACCGCAAGGCGCGTGACCGCATCGAGGAGCTGTTTCCCCCAGTGCGCGGACTCGGGCTGCGCCGGGCGTGGGCGGCGACGATTGACTACACGCCGGATCATCTGCCGATCCTTGGGCCGTTGCTCACCGACGACGGGCCGGTGGAGGGCACCGTCGTGGCCAGCCCCGCCGGCCACGGGATGATGTGGGGTCCAGCGGTCGCACAGGTGGCCGCCGACCTTACAGCCACCGGTCGTTGCGACTGGCTTGACCTCACCGATCTCGGCCTGGACCGATTCGATGCCGAAGGCAACAGCAGGCTCGCGCCCGAGCCGATCTCGCTACCTTTCCCGGAAAGCGTTGCGCGCTAAGCGCGAGCAGTCGCAAATGGACCCGACACGCCGACAAAATGGGTCACTTTGCGTTCCCCAGCTGACGCGTGGGCCCAGCTCGCGGAACAACGAGAGCGTCGACCGCGACCACGCCACCGGGTGACGCAACAACGGGATTCGCCTCGACCGCATCGAACAGTTCGCCCAGATCCACGGCCATCTGCGAGAACCGCACCACGACGTCGGCGAGTCCGTCGACATCGACACCCGACTGACCGCGCCAACCGCGCAGCAGCGGCGCGACGCGCAACCGCTCGAGTAGGCGTCGGGCCGCGGCATCCGACACCGGCGGACACGCGACGACGCGGTCGCCGAGCAGTTCGACCAACGTGCCGCCCGCGGCGACGACCACCAGCGGGCCGAAGGCGTCGTCGCGCACGAACCCGACCGATACCTCGACACCGTCCGCGACCATCGGTTGCACGGTGACCGCTGGGCCGAGCGACCCCGCCATCGCCGTATACGCCACGCTCAATACCGCTTCATCCGCCAGATTCAAGACGACGCCACCGACGTCGCTCTTGTGCAGGGCGCCAAGCGTTTTCAGCGCGACGGGGTAGCCCAGTTCGTCGGCAGCCGTCAGCGCCTCGCCGATCGAGTGGGCGGTGCGTGATTGCACCACGGGTATCCCATAGGAGGCAAGCAGCTCAAACGCATCCTCGGGGATTCGCCGTCCTGACCGTGCGGGCTGACCTGGCCGCTCGACCGGCAGCGGCCAGCGCACCAGGTGGCCCAGCGCGGCCAGACCGCTGCGAAACCCCTCAAGCACCGGAACTCCGTTGTCGCGCAGCCGTTGCGCGGTGGGTGCGTCGATCGCCGACGGTACCGATGCCAGTACGGCCAACGGCGCGTCGGTCGATCTCGCGACGTCCAGCACTGCGTCGGCGTAGGCGGTGTCACCGTCGAACTCGGTGACCAAATCCACCGCAAGCGCCGTGACACCCACCCCGGGATCGTCAGACATCGCTTGCACACAGGCGCCGAACAGGTTGCGGGTGCTGGCGCCGGTACCCCAGACATCCAGTGGGTTGGTCGGCGCCAGACCGTCGTCGAGCATGCCGCCGATGGTGGCCAACGTCTCGTCGGCCAAGTCGGCGAACGGCGCCGTCAGCTCATGCGCGAGGTCGGCCAGAAGCGCACGCTCCGCCCCCGAGTCGTGCACCGTCGCCACCCCACCACCATTCGACCGCCGTCCCGCCGAGAACAATTCAACCGTGTCGGTGAACTCCGCCAGATCGCTCACCCGCATCGCACCGGTGGCGTCGCACAAGGCTTGCCACGCCGCGTGTTCACCGGCCAGCGCCCCGGAATGCGCGGCGACCATCGCACGGCCGCGCGGCGACCCGCCCACCGCGAGAACCACCACCGGCACGTCTTGCTCGGCGGCGCGTAGCAGGGATTGCCGCAGCCGTGGCACAGAGCGCGGCGTCTCCATCAACAGCGAGATGATCCGGGTATCGGGATCATCGAGCGCATAGTCGACGTAGTCGGCGGTGTCCGTCACGAGCTCCTGTCCGGACGACACGGCAAGCCGGAACCCGAATCCACGACGCGCTCGCAACAATGTCGAGAAGGCGGACCCAGAGTGGGTGACGAGAGCAATCCCGCCGGACGGCAACGGATCTGGCTCCAGGTACCCGAGTGCCCGCACGCCAAGCGCGTTGTTGACGAATCCCATGCAGCCGGCCCCGCACAGCGCCATGCCCGCCTCGGCCGCGGTCGTCGCGATCTTCTCGCGCAGACCGTGCGCGGTCCCGAACAGCACGGCCGACCGAGCACCAACGGCTGCGGCGAGTTCCAGTTGCTCCACCAGCGCCGAGTCGGGGACCCCGAGTAGCACCACATCGACGGGTTCGTCGAGATCGGCGAGTGAGGGCGCGCAGGCTAGCTCGCCGATGCGGTCGTAGCGTGGGTTTACCAAGTGCACACGGGCCGAACCCCGTTGCGCCTCGAGGACCATCCGCGCGCCGAAGCTGTCGGGGCGGGCACTGGCACCGACCACGGCCATCGACCGGGCGCCGAGCATGGCAGCGACCGTTGCGCGACGATGCTCGGTCATCCGCGGAAGAGACGGCGCAGGCCCCGTTTCTGATCGGCCAGCGCCGCGCGCGCCGCCTGCCAGCCGGGGATACCGCACACGCCGCCGCCGGCGTGTGTGCCCGAGCTTCCGTTGTACAACCCGGCAATCGGGGTGCGGTAATCGGCGTAGCCCGGGGCGGGGCGCATGTGGAACAGCTGCTCCAACGACAGCTCGCCGTGGAAGATGTTGCCGCCGATCAGCCCGTAGTCCCGCTCCATCTCGTACGGACCGACGATGTCGAGGTGCGTGATGGAGGACTTGAAGCCTGGTGCGACTTGGTCGTAAAGGTCGATGAGCCGGTCGGCGTAGGCGTCGAGCTCTTCGGTGTGCGGCGCCTGGCTCCAGTCCGCAGGCACCCACTGCGTGAACAACGACATGATGTGTGTGCCATCGGGATTCAGCGTCTTGTCCAGCGTGGTCGGGATGACGCCGTCGCTGAACGGCAGTAGCGCGGGCCGACCCGCGCGCGCGTCCTGGAACGCCGCCTCGATGTACTCCATCGTCGGCGCCATCTCCACCGATCCTGTGTGGTGCTCGGCCATGCCGCGGCTCGGGTCGGCGGTGAAGTTGGGCAGCTCGGCGAGTGCCAGGTTGATCTTGACGACACCGCTGCGGGTCTTCCAATGCTCGATGTCGGTGACGAATTCGTTCGGCAGCTCGGTGCGTGGAATGTGTTCGAGGAAAGCTGTTTTCGGGTGAAGCGTGGTAATCACCAAGGGCGCGTGGATCTCATCGCCGTTTTCGAGGACGGCGCCGTGTACTCGGCCGCCACGGACAAGGAGCCGCGCGACGCGGGCGTTGGTACGGATCTCGGCGCCGAAGCCGCGAGCAGACCGTGCGATCGCCTCGGAGACGGCCCCCATGCCACCCTCGGGGTAGCCCCAGCTGCCGAGTTGGCCATCGCCGACGTCGCCGATCGAATGGTGCGCCATCACGTAGGCGGTGCCGGGTTCATACGGCCCGGCCCACGTTCCGATCACGCCGTTAACCGCCAGCGCGCCCTTGATTTGCGGTGATTCGAACCAGTCGTCCAGCAGGTCGGCGATGCTCATGGTGAGCAGCCGGGTGACGTCGGCGGTGGTGCGCACGGTGATCCCGCGCTGACGCCACGCCAGCCGCGCCAAGTCCAGCAGGTCCGAAGGCCGACGCGAGCCGATGTTCGGCGGCACCTGGGTCAACAACGGACCCATCACCTCGGCGATCCCCTCGAGCCATGCGTTCCACTTGGGCCAGGCCTCGGCGTCCTTCTTCGACCACTTGGCCAGCTGCTCATAGGTGCGGGCCGGGTCGTCCTCGTAGATGGTCAGCGAGCCACCCTCGGGGAACGCCTGGTAGTACGGGCCCATCGGATGGACCTTGTATCCGTGCCGCTCGAGTTCCAGTTCCCGGACGATCGTCGGCGGCATCAGGCTCATCACATAGGACAGCCGCGTGACACGCAGGTGCGGTGCGTCCTCCCACGGCGATTCGGTGGTGGCCGCACCCCCCAGCGACCCGCGACCCTCGAGCACCAGCGTTCTGGCGCCCGACCGGGCGAGGTATGCCGCGGAGACCAAGCCGTTGTGGCCGCCGCCGATGACGAGGGCGTCGTACGTGTTCGACATGAAAGCCCCACTTTCGTCCTGACTGACTGTTCAATCTAATCAAGTGTTACGCTACAGACAAGAGCAGCGCTGCACTGGGAGGGAACACACAACGCCATGGCCGATCCCGCACCCGCAACCGAGCAGAACGAAGCCCGGCGCATCGAAATGCTCCGTGCCGCAGCGGAGCTGATCTGTGAGCGGGGTTTCGGGGATACCCGCATCGCCGACGTCGCCAAGCGCGCAGGCGTGAGCTCGGCCCTCGTCATCTATTACTTCGGCACCCGGGACCGCCTACTCGTCGATGCGCTGCGGTATTCGGAGGAGTCGTTCTACGAAGCAGCCGAGCAGATGCTGGCCGAGGTTCCGTCCTTGCGCGAACGGCTCTCGCTGCTGATCCAGTGGACCTGCGTGCCCGAAGGCGCAGGCGAGATTCCCGGTGCCTGGGGCTTGTGGTTCGACCTGTGGGCGCAGGCGTTTCGGCACGACGAGATCAAGGCCGGCCGCGCCGAACTCGACGCCCGGTGGCGCAAGATGATCATCGATGCGCTCGATTCGTCGGACCTCAGCTCGAAAGACAAGCGCATGTTCGCGCTGGAGTTCGCCGCGCTGCTCGATGGGCTGTCGATCCAGGTCGCGCTGGAAGACCCGTTGGTGGACTCCGACCTGGCCTATGACATCGCGATGCACTTCGCGGAGCGTGAACTCAATCTGCCGCCTGCCAAGAAGCGGCTGAACGGCAAGGCGAAGGCCGCTAAGAGGGACTGAGCGCGCCGACCTGCTCGGCCACCGGATCGGCGATCGGCACGGCCGTGCTGCGGTGCAGCACACGCACCGCGTCGTGCGTGCACACGCAGTTGACCTTCGCGCCCGGCTCATGGGTCACCGAGGTCGGGCCTGCGTGATTGGCCACCTCGACGACCAACGCTGTGGGCGCGCCGACGTCGACGTGTACCTGCGTGCAGTTGCCGAGGTACACCACCTGTGCCACGACGCCCTCAATGACGTTGCGGCCCGGACCGATTGGCTCGCCGGGATTCTGCAGCGAGATGCGCTCGGGCCGGATGACGATCGCAGCAGCTCCCGATACGGCCGACGCGTCGACCGCCGCACCGAGCCGCGTGTCCAGCGCCGAGCACACTGCCGATCCGTCGCCCGATTCCAGGACGTCGGCGTCGAAAATGTTGGCAGCACCCATGAATCCGGCGACGAATGTGGTTGCCGGCGCCGAGTAGATCTCCTGTGGCGGGCCGACCTGTTCCACGCGGCCTTCGGCGAGCACGGCGATCTGGTCGCTCATGGTGAGCGCTTCCTCTTGGTCGTGCGTCACATAGACGAACGTGATCCCGACCTCGCGCTGCACTGCGCGCAGCTCCAGCTGCAGCTGTTTGCGGAGCTTCGCGTCCAGTGCACCCAGCGGCTCGTCGAGCAGGAGCACGCGCGGCCGCAGTACCAAGGCGCGGGCCAACGCGACCCTCTGCTGTTGACCGCCGGAAAGCTGCGCGGGCCGGCGTTTGGAAAAGTCGCTCATGCGAACCAGTTCCAGCGCTTCGCCGACACGGCGCTTGGCGTCGTCACGCGAAATCTTGTGGTACTTCAATCCGAATGCGACGTTGTCCCACACCGTCATGAACGGAAACAGCGCATAGGTCTGGAAGACGGTGTTCACCGGACGCTTGTGCGGAGGATCGCTCACGACGTCGCGGCCGTCGAGTTCGATACGGCCGGAGTCCGGCTTTTCAAAGCCTGCGATCATCCGCAATGTCGTCGTCTTGCCACAGCCCGACGGTCCTAGCAGCGAATAGAACTGGCCGGCCGGGATGTCGAGATCGATGCCCGTCACGGCGGGGACTCCGTCGAACGATTTCGCCAGCTCCTGCAGCCGGATGGCGCCGCCAGTCAACGGCGCGAGTCCCGGGTCAGGGCGCCACCGCTCCTGGGCCGAACCGCGACAAGGTCGCGGAGAACCGGGCGAAGTTGGTGGCGAAGCGGTCGACATCGTCCTCGTCGTGCTGAACTGACAACAGCCATTGCTCCACCTTCCCCCATGGCGGGAGAAATACACCGCCATTGTGCTGCATCAGCCAGTGCAAGTGGCCGAGTCGGGCGTCGATCTGAAGAAAATCACGGAATTCCCGCACTGGGTCGCGCCGGAAAGTGACACACCCCTTGGCGCCGACGGTCACCACCTGCCAGCCGAAACCGTGTTGGGCGATCACGGCTTCCAATGAGGTGCGGAGCCGGTTGGCGAGCGCCTCGAGGTGCGTGTATGCCTGGGGGGTGAGCACATCGGTCAGGGTCGCGCGGGTGGCCGCCATTGAGAGCGGATTGCCGTTGAACGTACCCACCTGCTCGTAACGGCCGTCGGCGATCGCCGACATGACGGTGGACGTACCGCCGATCGCTGCAACCGCGATTCCGCCGCCGAGAGCCTTGGCCAGGCACACCATGTCGGGGACGACCCCTGTCAAAGCGGTGACGCCGCCCGGCCCCGTGGTGAAGCCGGTCTTCACCTCGTCGAAGATCAACAGCGCGCCCTCGGCGTGCACCAAGTCGCGGATGGCAGCGAGGTATCCATCGTCTGGGGGGATGATGCCTGCGTTCATCATCACCGGTTCGAGGATCATGGCCGCGACTTGGCCGCGATGTTCGGCAAGCGCCCGCGCCACCGCATCGGGATCGTTGAAGGGCACGACGATCACCAGATCCCTTATCGCGGAGGCGATTCCAGAGTTGCCAGGCACTCCGATGGGATGGTCGCGCGGACCTATCTCGTCAGCGTCGGGCAGTACCGACACCTGCACCGAATCGTGGTGGCCGTGATAGCAGCCCTCGACCTTGATGATCAGATCGCGTCCGGTCAACGCGCGGGCAAGGTGCACCGCGTCCATGGTCGCTTCGGTGCCGGAGTTGGCGAATCGCCACAGCGGAAGGCCGAAACGACGGGACAACTCGCCTGCGATCCAGATCGCATCTTCGGTCGGCTGGGCGAAATGCGTGCCGCGACGCACCCGGTCGCTGACCGCGGCGACGATCGCCGGATGCGCATGCCCGGCAATGGAAGCGCCGTAACCGCCGTGCATGTCGACGTACTCGTTGCCGTCCACGTCGTAGACCTTGGAGCCGTTGCCGTGGCTCATCCAGACGGCTTGTGGTTCGGCGATCTGCCAATTGGACGTCGCACCGCCGGCGAGATGTTCGCGCGCCTGCGCGATCAATTCGGTGCTGCGCGGCTGACGGCGCAGAAACACCTGCTCCTGTCCCGCGATCAGCTGGTCAACGATGTCGGTTTCCTGGCTTTGCACCACCGACGAAGACACGGTCAAACCTCCGCTCCGAACGGTTGACTGAGCATTCAGTCTATGCGAGAGTTCCTACCAGCGACAAGGCGTGAAAGCAACGGGGAGGCCTCAGATGCCACAGCCCACCAGTCGACGACAATTCCTGGCGCGCGCCGCAATTCTCGCCGCAAGCGCCCCGACGCTCGGCGCGTTCTTGCAGGCGTGCTCGAAGAATGCGCCGTCATCGTCGCAGCCGACCATGACGATCGCGGCACCCGACAACCCGGTCACGTGGCCCATCGCCGACGACAACAAACCCATCGCCGACGGCCTCGCCCCGGAGAAGGGCGCGACGCTCAAGATCTACAACTACGCCGACTACCTCAGCCCCCAGGCCATCAAGGCCTTCGAGGACCAGTACGCGATCAAGATCGAGGTCTCGACGTTCAATGACGGCGACGAGGCCATCACCAAACTCCGCAGCGGGGTCGACTTCGACATCTACAACGCCAACTACACCGAGATCAGCCGGCTGGTGAACGGCGGACTACTACGGCCGCTGAACCACTCCTACATCCCCAACATCAAGAATGTCTGGCCGGGCTTCACCAACCCCTGGTACGACCAGGAGTGGCGCTACACCGTGCCGTACACGATCTACACCACCGGTATCGGCTGGCGGAGCGATCAGGTGCCCGCCGACATCGGCGCGCTGAAGAATCCCTACGACTCGCTGTGGGATCCGCAGTACAAAGGTAAGACGGCCGTTCTGGACGACTTCCACTCCGCGATGGCCATGGTGCTTCTGCGCCAGGGGATTACAGACGTCAACACCTCTTCGGAGGCTGACCTGAAGATGGTCGGCGAACAACTCAACGCGTTGGTGAAGGCCACCTCGCCGAAGGTGACCATCACGATGTACAACGATCTTCCCGCTGGGCAGCTGGGTCTCGCGCAGATGTGGTCGGGCGACATCATCAACGCGCAGTCCTACCTGCCCGAGGGCACCGGCCCGGAGATCCTTCGGTATTGGTTCCCCTCGGACGGCAAGGGCATGGTCGACAACGACATGCTGGTTACCTTGAAGGGCGGGAAGAACCCCGTCCTCGCGCATCTGTTCATCAACCAGATGCTCGAGCCCGAGGTGGCGAAGGAGAACTTCTCTGCGATCGGCTACCAGCCGCCGCAGAACTCAATCACCCCGGATTCGCTTGTGAAAGAGGAGTTCATTCCGGAGAACCTGCGCTCTGCCATTGTGAAGCCTGAGTACTTCGACACCGGCTATCGGCTACTGGAGCTCGACCCGACCAACGAGGCCGCATGGCGCAACGTGTGGCAGGCCTTCAACGCCGGCGGATCGTAAGAACCGGTGGCGGTTCCGGTAATCGCGGCGCCGTCGCGGTCGGACGGGCCGCGTCGGCAACGTAGCAGCGGGATCTGGCCGGCACTTGCCGCTCCCGGAATTATCTGGCTGGCAGCATGTTTCGTCTTCCCCCTGTACGTCGTTCTGTGCATCGTGTTCGGCCAGATCGACCCGCTGTTCCGCACGCCCGTCCCGGTGTGGAATCCGCTGCAGTGGGATCCCACGCAGTTCACCTACGTGTTGACCCATATCGTCGGCACCCACGGAGTGTTCGGGCCACCGCTGCTGCGCACGGCCGTCTACGTGCTGACCGCCAGCGCGCTGTGCCTGCTGATCGCGTTCCCCGTCGCCTACTACGTCGCGCGGCTGTCGGGCAAGCGCAAGGGCCTGCTGCTGGCGCTTTTGATCGCACCCTTCTGGATCAGCTACATGATGCGCATGTTCGCGTGGGTGAACCTGCTGCAGAACGACGGCATCGTCAACAAGGTGCTCACGTTCGGCGGGCTGTTCAACGTGCACGTCGATTGGCTGACGGGACAACCTGTAGTGGTGATCCTCGGCCTGGTGTACGGGTATGTGCCGTACATGATCCTGCCGCTGTACGCCGGGCTCGACCGGCTGTCGCAGCCGATGCTCGAGGCGTCGCGTGACCTTGGCGCCGACCGGTTTTCGTCGTTCTGGCGCGTGACGCTGCCGTTGTGCCGCCCGACGATCGTGGCGGCGGTCCTGCTGACCTGCCTGCCGATGCTCGGCGACTACTTCACCAACGACATGCTGTCCGCGTCACCGAAGACGACGATGGTCGGCAACCTGATCAACGACGGTGTGCAGGCCCCGGGTCAGACTGGTCAGGCCGGGGCGTTCGTCATGCTGGTCTTCCTGGTGGCGCTGCTCCCGATGCTGTACTACATCCGCGTGACATCGCGAGGCAGCGAGGTGTCCACGTGAGAGGGCCGGTCACGTGGTGGAACGATCCGTGGCGGCCGCCGCGCTTTCTGATCGGCATCACCGCCGGTTACCTGGCGTGGTCGCTGCTTCCAGTGGCGATCGCAGTGCTCTATTCATTCAACGACGGCCGCTCCCGTACGACGTGGCAAGGCTTTTCGTTCCGGTGGTACTGGGGTGATGCGACGCTGTCGGTCTGGCACAACGACGCGCTGCACACCGCGCTGCTCCAGACGCTCAAGCTGGGTGTGGTCACGACGCTGATCACTGTTCCGCTCGGGGTGCTGTTCGCGATCGGGATCGACCGGTGGCGCGGCCGGCTGCCCGCAGGGGCGAACTTCCTGATGCTGATCTCGTTCGTGCTGCCCGAGGTGCTGCTCGCCGTGGCATTGCTGTTCGTGATCACCACGATCGCGCTGCCGATCCACCTCGGGACGACCGCGCAGGTGATCGGGCTGATCACCTTTCAGGTGTCCTATCCGGCGGTGCTGGTGCGGGCCCGACTTGCGACCATCGGCCCCCAATATGAGGAAGCCGCAATGGATCTGGGCGCCTCCCGACTGGGCGCGCTGCGTCGGATCATCCTGCCGATGCTGATGCCCGCGATCTTCGCGAGCACGGTACTCGTCTTCGCCGACGTGATCGACGATTTCGTGCTGGTGCGTTACCTGTCCGGTGACGCCGCCACCGAGCCCGTCTCGGTGAAGATCTACAACACCGCACGCGCGGCACCTACGCCTGCGCTCAACGCGTTGGCCACACTGCTGCTGCTGGCGGCGCTGACCGCGGTGGTGGTCGGCTTCCTGGTGTACCGCTACATGACCCGCG
>DASRJA010000537.1:0-2077 GCA_035649695.1 Mycobacterium sp.
GGGAGAACGCTCGGCCCGAGCCGCGCGGTCCGCAGTCGCGTACTTCGCGGAGTCGGGCAGCGAGGAAGAGAACAACCTCCCCGGAAACACCAGACGTGAAGAAACCAGTGAAGTTGAGAATCGTCGGTCGCGACGGCTACAAGCTGCGCGATTTCTACCGGGACTTCCCTGGCGCAGGGACCAGCCTTCCGGGGCGGATCGCTGCTGACCTTGCGAAGCGAGCAGGGCAAGCGCCGTCGCCGGAGCAACCCTCTGGCGAACCAGGTCCCGAATCGCAGCAGGACCCTGCCAAGCCTTGAGCGTCGTCGCCAGCTACGCCGCCCACTCGGCGGACAGCGCCTCCGCCTGCTGAAGCGGCTCTGAATGAGAAGAGGCGGCGTATTTAACGGAACGGTGCACCCGACGTTGGTCAGCGCCCAACAACGGTGAGCTGGTACCTGATGTCCTGCGTCAATCCCGGTAGACATCCCGATGCGACCCAGTGAACGACATGCTCACCCGGCGGCAGCGGCACGAACAAGTAATACCCCTGCTCGCCACTCGGACTCAGGACCAGCTCGGGCACGATTGTTTCGTCGGCTCCGAACAAATTGCCCGGCGGCAACTGCACGTTGAAAAGCGGCGACAAGCTGCCCGAAGCGCCGGTGAAGAACCGAGTCGGCTGCGGGACTTTGAAGCCGTCGATGATCATGACCCGCTCCCCAGATGTGAAAGCCTCACGAGATCGTTTCTCGCTAGAATGAACATGGCCTACTGTTTGTTGCCAATAACCGGTCCATCGCCGACGATGACGTAACCGGGCGGCAGAGCACCATTGTTGGCCTGACAGTACGACAGCGCTGCGGCTGCCTGACTGTTCACTGCTGCTTTGCTGGCCGCAGACGTGTTGCGCGGCACGACGACGGTGTTGCAGTTGAACCCAGTATTGCCTGAGCCATCAGCGGCGCTCACGGCAATCAGGTACACGCGACCGTCGCCGGAATCAGCGCGCTCGGCGCGCAGGCGCAGAGTGTTCACTGCGATGTTCCTCGCATCAGGAGAGAAGACAACACCGCCAGCTGTGGCCTCGTCGTCTTCGTCGCCGGCGACCTCGACCGAGAAACTCGTGGGTGCACCGCAGGCATCCGTAGCTGACGCGGCCAGCCCCACGTTTACAAGGTCGTGATTTTTCATCGGTGCGAGAAGCGACTTCGCGACTGAGCTGGAGACGACCGGCGGCGTGTCGTCCACGACGGTGACCGTGGCGCTGCAACTGTTCGTTGCGCCGAAGCTGTCGGTGGCGGTCAAAGTCACGGAGTTCGCCCCGAGAGGGTAGGGGCCAGCGGGAGACTGCGCCAATGTGATGGAATCGCCGGCGTCGGGGTCGAAGGAACCGTTGTCCACGCTCGCGTTCGCCGTGCAGCTCTCACCAGCCGTGACGGTGACGTCCGTGCACACGGCGACCGGTGGGTTGTTGCCGCGCTCGTAGGCGCCGATATCCGGGCCGGCGCCGAACGCTCGTGTCACGCCGCGCTGGTCGCTGTCCAACGATGCATTGGGGTCGCCGGTGTCGATGGCGGAACTGTCTGCGGGAATCTCCATCGTGGGCGTGAGGCCCGGTGCGTTGATACGCAAGGCCCCAAGCACTGGATTCCCTGTTTGTTCGATGCCGGGGCAAGGCGTCCTGGCGTCGAACGGAAAGCCAGATGCGCTGTCGATGAGGTTGCCCGACCCAAAGACCAACGGCCCGTTTCTGACGAAGCACTCTCGCGTCGGCGGGAGACTGTCCGCGATGATGGTATTCCGCAGATTGAAGGACGTCGCCTCGCCCGTGGTCGGTTTGTAGACGGCGATGCCGGCGCCCTCGCCGGTACTTTCATTGCCGCTCAGCGTCGAGTGAATCACGGTCAGCGCGCCGGCAACGGAGAAGATGGCACCGCCGGCGTCGGTGCCGGGAGCGCCTGGTGTGCCGTCCAGCCCGCCGCTGCCTCCTCGGCCGCGATCCACGAAGTTGCCGGTGAAGGTGCTGTTCAGGATCGTCACACCGCCGCCGTGGTTGAAGATGGCCCCGCCCAGGGCGGCACCGCCACCGCCCGCA
>DASRJA010000538.1:0-5740 GCA_035649695.1 Mycobacterium sp.
CCGGAGTTCGACCGGCTGGACCGCACGGAAGGCGGCAACCCGACGCTGACAATCGCCGGTCGCGGCTACCACGTCGATCAGGCTTCACTGCTCGTCACCACCCCGCCGGGCGGACTGAACGCGACCACGCTGCGGCCACAGAAGCCGGCCGGTTGCACAGCGGCCGACTACGGCACCGTGTCGGTGCGGAACGCGATCACCGTCGTCGACGCCACGGGCTGCTCGGTCGGCGACAAACAGGACGTCGCGATATCGAAGGGCGCGGTCGGGCTGCTTGTCGTCAGCCCGCCAGGGCCGACCGCGCCGGCCGGCCTGTTCACGCCCGGCTATTATCAGCAGCTCACCATTCCGGTCGCGGTGATCGACACCGACGCCGACAACGCGCTGCGCCGCACCACTGCGCCTGTGCGCCTGGTGTTGGACAGCAAGCCGGTGATGGTGAAGACGCGAAACGTGGTGGCACAGACCAAGACCGGCGACGCCAAGAACATCGTGCTGGCCGGCGCACAGCTCGACAGCGCCGCACGCAGTCCCGGTATCAACGACAACGGATCGGGTGTTGCAGCATTGCTCGAAACGGCGTCGGCCTTGGGAGCGCAGCCCAAGACCACCAACGCCGTCCGGTTCCTCTTCTGGGGATCGGAGACGGATGGGCCGACGAAATACGTTCGCGGACTTGGCCCCGACCAACTGGACGACATCGCGATGTATCTCAGCGCCGATATGCTCGGCTCGCCGAACGCCGGGTACTTCACCTATGACGGCGACCAGTCCGGCCAGCCCAACCCCGACGTCCCGCCACAATCGGTGCCCGCCGGATCGGCAGGCGTCGAGCGGACGCTGGCGGGCTACCTCAACCTGGCCGGTGTGCGGCCCGCCGACATGCCGCTGAGCCGCACCACTGGCTACGGGCCGTTCCTGGCCGCCGGCGTTCCGATCGGCGGCCTCACCACAGGATCGTCGCAACGGAAAACCGAAGTGCAGGCGCGGCTTTGGGGCGGAAGGGCTGGTGTGCCGTTTGATCCGAACTACCAGACGCCCCGCGACACCATCGACAACGTCGACCGCAAGGCGCTGTCGGTGATGGGGCAGGCGCTTGCGTTCGCGGTCGGCACCTACGCGCAGTCGGTCGACGGTGTCAACGGTGTTCCGCTGAGGGATCAGCGGAACCGGCGTACGCCCTAGCCACCCTGGTGACGAAGTGGTAGACACCGTCCTCGTCGGGAGCCAGCGGGCCCGGCCGCGCGTGGGGTGACGTCAGCCCACGCTGCACCGACTCGCACGCCGCCCAGTCCTGCCGATTGGTCAGATCCCAGAAGTCCACCGCGTACGACGGGTCGAAATCGGGTTTCGCTGCAACATCTTTCGGGAATGCCCACGCGCATTCGACGTGAGTGCGGTCGACTGCTAGCGGCGTCATCAGGTGGGTCATCACATAGTCCGGGTGCAGGCTCACCAGCAGGTTGGGGTAACCGACCAGATACATCACGCTGCGCAACTCGTGCTCGGAGAGCCCCTCGATCGCGACGCCGCCACTCTTGCCCGTCAGTGACATGGTGTCGGCACCCTCGACAATCGACATCCAGCCGCCCATCCACGATCCGGGCAGGTCGAGGTTCTCGCCGCTCGTCGGCGGGCTGATGCGGGATAGCTCGGGATGGATGGTCGAGCAGTGGTAGCACTCCTGGTAGTTCTCGGCGATGACCTTCCAGTTCGTGGCGAGCTCGTACGAATGCCGGGCGACGATCGTCAGATCTTCGGGGCGGTACGGCCCGACGACATCGTCTAAACCCGAAACATGGGTGGCGAAATCGACGTCTTCTCCGCTGGAGTCGACGAACAACCACCCGAGCCAGTTGACCAGCCGAAGTTCGGCCAGGCCGAACTCGTCGGGCTCGAAACCCTCGACGTCGCGGAACCCCGGCGCGTTGCGCAGCCGGCCATCCAGCCGATATGACCACGAGTGATAAGGGCAGACGATGCTGCGGCCCTTCGTGGCCGCGTTGCACGCGAGCAGTTCATGCCCGCGATGCCTGCACGTGTTCGCGAACGCGCGTACCACGTCATCCTCGCCACGGACCAACAGCATTGCGTTCGGACCGGTTCCGACCGCCTTCTGCGCGCCCACCGCCGCGAGGTCCGACGCGTGGCCGACGCACGTCCATCCGGTAAAGATGTTGTGCTGCTCCCACTCGAACACCGCGGGGTCGACATAGGCCTCGCGGGGCAGCATGCGGGACTGGCCGAACGGCGCCAGCGCCGCGGCCAGTGCGTCGGCGGGGACCGGGGCCGGGCCACCCTGTTTGAACATACAGTCAGCCTAGTGGACCGGGTGGTCCCGGTCCAGCGCGAGCAGACGCAAAGTTGCACGTTTCGGGGCACTTTTATGCAGTTTTGCGTCTGCTCGCCCGGAGAACTAGAGCAGCTTCTCCAGCGTGATCGGCAGGTCGGTGACTCGTCGGCCCGTCGCATTGAACACCGCATTGGCGATCGCCGCGGGCACCCCCACGATCACCAACTCGCCAAGTCCCTTCACACCGAGCGGATCGGCGATGGTGTCCTCGGCGGGCAGGTAGGTGGCGTCCAGCGCTGGCACGTCCGCATTGACCGGGACCAGATAGTCCGACATGTTCGCGTTGACGATGCGTCCGTCGCGGTAATCCAGCTGGGTGCCCTCCAGTAGCGCCATCCCGATACCGCCCACCATTCCGCCGATAGCTTGGCTGTGCGCAAGCTTCGGGTTGATGATCCTGCCTGCGTCGTAGCAGCCGTAGACGCGCCGAACCCGCACGGTGCCCAGGGCTTCGTCGACGGCGACTTCGGCGAACACGGCGCCGTAGGCCGACATCGAATAGCGTTCGTCCGCGTCGTCGGGTGACCATGTCTGTTGCGAGTCAAGACTTCCCCAGCCGCGACGACGCAACAAGTCCTGATAGCTTTCCCCGCTGGCCGGCTCGCTGGTCCGGAACATCCGTCCGTCTGCGATCGAGACGTCCTCAGGCCGTAGCCCATTCAGCGGCGAGCCCGGGTCGAGCACCGCAGTGCGCACAAACCGGTCGCGCAGCATGTTCGCCGTTGTGAACACCGCAGACCCGACGCTCGCCATCGTCCTCGAACCCGAATGCGACGGCGCTGTTGGAAACCGGCTGTCTCCGAGCGCGAATCGCACCCGGTTGAATGGCAGTCCGAGCGCATCCGCGGCCACCTGCGTCATCGACGTGTATGTGCCGGGGCCCATGTCGCTTGTCCCGCACTGAATGTCGGCGGTGCCGTCGGCGTTGATCCGGGCCAGCGCCGCACACTCGCTGCGCGAGGTGTGGTATACGGCCGCAGCCGTTCCGATGCCGATCAGTTGATTGCCGTCCCGCGTCGCGCGCGGCGTCGGGTTTCGGCGTGCCCAGCCGAACCTGTCGGCGCCCTGCCGGAAGCAGTCGGTCAGCCGCCGCGTCGAGAACGGTCGATTGTCGGTGAGATCGCGGTCGGGTTCGTTGCGCAGCCGCAACTCAACCGGGTCCATCCCGAGCCGGAACGCCAGGTCGTCCATCGCCGATTCCAGGGCGAAGGCGCCGGTCGTTGCGCCGGGGCCACGCATGTACGTCGGCGGGTTGATATCAAGCGGCACAACGCGATACGTCGACCGCATATTCGGTGCACCGTACAGGAACCTGGCTCCGGTCATCAGGTTGTCCTCGTACGCGTTGTACCGCGAGGTCTCCGTGTGCGCCTCATGCACGATGGCGCCGACGCGCCCCGACCGGTCGGCGCCGATCGCCATCCGCTGGCGGCTGGTCGGCCGGAACCCGATGCCGCTGTAGTACTGCTTTCGCGTCAGCATCAGCTTGACCGGGCGCCGAATCTGCCTGGCCGCGAACGCCGCCAGCAATTGGTGGGGCCACACGGTGCCCGCACTGCCGAACGCGCCGCCGACGAACGGTGAGATCACCCGAACTTGATCGCCGGGCACCCCGAAGGCATCGGCGTAGGACTTCTGTGCCCCGCTGATGCTCTGCACCTTGTCCCACACGGTGAGCCGGTCGCCATCCCAACTCGCGACCGTCGCCGGGACCTCCATGGGGTTGTGGTTGTTGCGCATGATCGAGTAGCGCAGATCGGTGACGACCGCGGCGGCCCGCAACTCATCGTCGGCATGGCCCCGCGCATAGTCGCGTGTCCTGCTGCCCGGCTTCTGCTCGGCCTGGGGCGCATCGATATTCGTCAGCTGCGGGCCAGGACGGTACTTCACCTCCACTAGCGACGCGCCGTGCATGGCCGCCTCGAGCGTCGTCGCAACCACCACCGCGACGGGCTGGCCGAGACAGGACACCTGCCGAATGTCATACGGCAGCTTGACCCCGCCGAAGTCGGTGAGGACGCGCAACACATCGCGGTCGCGGACAGCGGCAGCGGGGTCGATCCGCTCCACCGCGCCGCGCGCGATGGTGCTGCACACCAACGCTGCGTACACCAAGTCCGGCGCCGGGTTATCGGCCGCGTACATCGCCTTGCCGGTGACCTTGAGCCGACCGTCCACCCGGGTCACTGGCTGGCCCGACACCAGCGCCGCGGGCAGTGGCCGCGTCACGGCAACCCCGCGATCGTCGCCAGCTGCCGCTCCACCGTGCGCTTGATCAGCTCCACCTTGAACCCGTTCTCCGACAACGGCTTTGCACCTTCTGCGGCGTTAGAGGCCGCGTCCCGCCACAAGGCTGCGCTCACCGGTCGACCGACCAGTGCCTGTTCTACTGCGGGCAACCGCCACGGCACCGTCCCTACGCCGCCGACGGCGACGCGAGCGGCGCGCACTCTCCCCGCGGCGATGTCCAGCGCCACCGCTGCCGAGGCCAGCGCAAATTCGAAGGACTCGCGGTCGCGCACCTTCAAGTAGCCAGATCGCCGCGCTTCCGGCGTGACTGGCACCTCGATGCCGGTGATCAACGCGCCCGCGGCCAGGTTGTGCTCCCGATCCGGTGTGCCGCCGGGCTGACGGAAGAAGTCCGCGATCCGAATCGGGTGCTCGCCGTCGCCGTCCCGCGTGATTACCAACGCGTCCAGGGCGATCAGTGCCACCGCGAGATCGGACGGGTGGGTGGCGACACAGGCGTCGCTCGTCCCGAGGATCGCGTGGGTGCGGTTGCGACCCCCGATGGCGGCGCAGCCGGAGCCGGGTGTGCGTCGGTTGCAGGCGGCTGACACATCGCGGAAGTACAGGCAGCGCGGGCGCTGCATCAGGTTGCCGCCGATCGATGCCATGTTTCGGATCTGCGCGGACGCCGAAAGCTCCAATGCCTGTGCAATCACTGGGAACTGGCTGCGCACACCCCGATGAGCAGCCAACTCCGACATCCGCACCAGCGAACCGACCCGCAACCTCGACGCTTGCAGGTCGATGTTGCGATACGGCAGTGCATTGATGTCGATGACGGAAGCGGGACGCTCGACCGTCTCGCGCATCAAGTCGATCAGGGTCGTGCCCCCGGCGATGTAGCGGCCTCCGGATGCGGCCGCGGTCAATGCGGCGGCTTCGTCGAAGGCCTTGGTGAACTGGAAGGGGAACACGGTCGGCTATGTGCTGCGCGCCGCGTTCGCGACCGCAGTAACGATGTTGGTGTAGGCGCCGCACCGGCAGATGTTGCCGCTCATCCACTCGCGGATCTCGGCAGGGGATCGGGTGTGACCCTCGTCGATACAGCCGACGCCGGACATGATCTGCCCGGCCGTGCAATAGCCGCATTGCAACGCG
>DASRJA010000539.1:0-14628 GCA_035649695.1 Mycobacterium sp.
GTTCACCCCGCCCACCGGCCTGTTCACTGTGTCGGTGCCCGAAGGGTGGGCCCGCAGCACCGACGGCGCCGCGACCATCTTCACCGACAAGTTGAACACCGTGCGTATCGAGACACGCGCTCGCGCCACCGCCCCTAATACCATGTCGGTCAGTGTCGACGAATTACCGGCCATCGCGTCGTCCACCCCTGGTTACCGTCCCGGGACGGTAACTGCGGTGCAACGCAAGGCCGGTCAGGTCATGCTGATCACCTACCAGGGCGCCTCACCCCCGAATCCGGTCACCGGCAAAACCGGGACCGACGCGATCGAGCGCTACGAGTTCTGGCGCGACGGCCGCGAAGTGATCCTGACCCTGTCCGGCCCGGTCGGCGCCGACAACGTCGACCCGTGGCGGACCGTCACCGATTCCCTGCAGTGGCGGTAACAGCAGAGCCGGCGACACCGCCGGCGCTGGAAGCCCGGTCGCTGTACCGGTTCTACCGTGCCGGCGATGAGGAAACCCTTGCGCTACAAGGGGTGTCGCTGAAGCTGGAGGCTGGCGAGTTCGTCGCCGTCGCCGGACCCTCCGGGTCGGGCAAGTCGACGCTGCTGGCATGTCTGGCCGGCATGGACAATCCCGACGGCGGCAGCGTGCGCATCGCCGGCCAGCGGATCAGCCACCGCCCGGAGCCCGAACGGGCCCGGATCCGGGCCCGTCACATCGGCATGCTGTTCCAAAACGCGAACCTGCTCGACCACCTCACCGTAGCGCAGAACCTGTCGCTGGTGCGTTCCCTGGCCGGACGCGCCCACCGGGCGGATCGGCCCGACCTACTGAGCCTGCTCGGCCTCTCCGAACGGGCCGCTGCCTATCCCGGCCAGCTCTCCGGAGGAGAACTCGCCCGCGCCGGACTGGCAATCGCGCTTGCCAACCAGCCCGCCGCGCTGCTCGCCGACGAACCCACCGGTGAACTGGACAGCGTCACCGAATCACGGGTACTGGACCTGCTGTCCGTCGCCGCGGCCGGCGGCACCGCGATCCTGGTCGCCAGCCACAGCCCCGCGGTCACGGCCGCCGCGGCACGCGTCATACGCCTCGACGACGGACGGGTGTGCTGATGACCAGAAGTCGCGGCGAGCAGGAAGCCGTCATCGACGCCACCGCGAAACCGCCGGCCGTCGTCGAGTGCACCAATGTGAGTCGCATTTTCGGCTCCGGTCCCACCGCGGTGCACGCCGTGCGCGATGCGACCTGCCGCATACCGCCGTGGGCGCGCATCGCCGTCACCGGACCATCGGGATCGGGGAAATCCACCCTGCTGCATCTCATTGCCGGACTCGACGCCCCCACCGCCGGATCGGTCCGATGGCCCGCACCCGAGGACAGCCCGCGCGCGACCGCGATCGGCATGGTGTTTCAGGGCCCGAGCCTGCTGCCCAGCCTCGACGTCACCGAGAACGTCGCCCTCCCAATGCTATTCGCCGGGCAGGCCCACGACGCGGCAGTGAGCCACGCACACGCGGCACTTGACCTCCTCGGGATCGGCGACCTGGCCGCCAAACTGCCCGAGGAGCTGTCGGGAGGCCAGTCGCAGCGGGTCGCGATCGCGCGGGTGCTCGCCGCCCGCCCAGCCCTAATTCTCGCCGATGAACCCACCGGGCAATTGGACCATCACCATGCCGACAAGGTCATCACCGTCCTGCTGGACACCGCGATTTCGATCGGCGCCGCAGTGATCATCTCCACCCACGACCCCGCCGTGGCCGCCCGGCTACCTGACCACTGGGTGATGCGCGACGGGCACCTCGACACACATCCCAACACCGCTGACAGCAGCGCGCCATGATCGCGACCTGGACGCTCGGGCTGCTGCGGCGCCGACGTGGCCGACTGGCCGCGACCGCCGCCGGTATCGCTGCCGCGGTAGCCTTGCTGGCCTGCCTGGGCAGTTTCCTGGCCGCCGCCCAGGGTTCGATGACTGCCCGCGCCATCCGCAGCGTGACCGTCGACTGGCAGGTCGAAGTCCAACCCGACACCCAACCATCGACCGTTCGGGGCGCCGTGCGGTCCGCACCGAACGTCCAAGCGGCGCTACCGGTCGGATATGCCCACTCCACCGGATTCGTCGCACAGACCGGTGGAAGCACCCAAACAACCGGCCCGGCAATGGTATTGGGCATCCCCCCGAACTACCGCGAGCAGTTTCCCGGCGCCATCAGGACCCTGGTCGGCGCCGACAACGGAGTCCTGATTGCACAACAAACCGCCGCCAACCTGCATGCGGCGCCCGGCGACACCATCCACATCGGACGGGCCGGCATCGCGCCGGTCGACGTCGTCGTCGACGGAGTCGTCGACCTTCCCCAGGCCGACTCGCTGTTCCAGAAGGTCAGCGCACCCGTCGGAGCCCAACCGGCCGCACCGCCGGACAACGTGCTGATCCTCGGCCAAGCCCAGTGGAACAACGTGTTCGACCCGCTGGCCACGCTGCGGCCTGACCTGGTCAGCACCCAGATCCACACCGCCCTCGAACACTCGCTGCCGCCCGATCCGGGCTCGGCCTACACCCAGGTGAGCGCCGCGGCCCACAACCTGGAAGCCCGCACCGCCGGCGGCGCACGCGTCGGTGACAACCTCGGCGCCGCCCTCGGCGCCGCGCGCAGCGACGCCACCTACGCCCGGGTGCTGTTCTTGTTCCTCGGCCTGCCCGCCGCCGTCCTGGCCGCCCTGCTCACCGCGACCGTCGTTACCGCCGGCGCAGACCGTCGACGACAAGACCAGGCGCTGCTGCGCGCCCGCGGCGCCTCCCAATCGCAACTGATTCGCCTGGCCGCGGCCGAGGCACTCGTCGTCGCGACCATCGGCAGCGCCGTCGGCCTGGGTGCCGCCCGCCTGGTAGGGCTGGCCGCGTTCGGATCGCCCAGCCTCGGTGCCGACCCCCTTACCGCCATCGGGTGGGCGGCCGCCTCAGCCGCCGCCGGACTGGCGGTCGCGGCCGCAACGGTGCTCGCACCGGCGTGGCGTGACCTGCGCGACGCCACCGTCACCGCAGCCCGCGCCCACCTGCGCCGGACCCGGCCGCCACGCTGGACACGCTTCGGTCTTGACGTCGCGGTTCTGGCCGCCTCCGGAACGCTGTTCTGGCTGGCCGGGCGCGGTGGCTACCAGATCGTGCTCGCGCCCGAAGGTGTCCCGACGATCTCGGTGTCCTACTGGGCCTTCGTTGCCCCGGCCCTGCTTTGGATCGGCGCCGCGTTGCTGGTGTGGCGGCTGGCCGACCTGCTCCTGGGCCGCGGCTGGCCGCTCGTCGCCCGCGCGTTGCGACCACTGGCGAGGTCGTTGTCGAGGATCGCCGCGCATTCGCTGTCACGGCAGCGGGCGCCACTGGCCGAAGCGATCGTGCTCTTGGCGCTCGCGCTGGCCTTCGCGGCGTCCACCGCGACGCTCAACGCCACCTACCAGGCCCAGGCCGAAGTCGACGCGCAACTCACCAACGGTGCCGACGTCACCGTCACCGAACCTCCGGGCAGCGCCGTGCCGCCAGACGCGGGCACGAAAATCGCCGCAATACCGGGAGTCCGTACGGTCGAACCGCTCCAGCACCGTTTCGCCTACATCGGAGCCGACCTGCAGGACCTCTACGGCGTCGACCCGGCCAGCATCACCACTGTCACCGCGTTGCGCGACAACTACTTTCAGGGCGGCACTGCGCAGCAGTTGATGCACGAGCTGGCTGCGCGGCCCGACTCGGTGTTGGTCAGCGCCGAAACAGTCAAAGACTTCCAACTCCTTCCCGGCGACGCCATCAACCTGCGGCTCCAGGACGCGCGCACCCACCAACTCACCACTGTCGGATTCCACTACATCGGGGTCGTCACCGAATTCCCGACCGCACCCAAAGACAGCTTCTTCGTCGCCAACGCCGGCTACATCGCCCAACGCACCGGCAGCAACGCCGTCGGGGCTTTCCTGGTCGACACCGGCGGCCGCGACACCACCGCAGTCGCTGCCCGGATCCGAACCGCGGTCGGGACTACCGCGACGGTCACCGATATCGCCGCCACCCGCGGCACCGTCGGATCGAGCCTGACCGCGGTCAACCTTTCCGGTCTCACCCGAATCGAGCTGGGGTTCGGACTCGTCCTAGCTGCCGCGTCAGGAGCCCTGGTTCTCGCGCTGGGACTCACCGAGCGGCGGCGCAGCTTCGTCATTGCCCACGCGCTCGGCGCGACCCGTCGCCACCTGCGGTCGTTCGTACTGGCCGAAACCGCGATCCTCGTCGCGTGCGGCCTCGCCGCCGGGGCCATCCTCGGCGCGGCCTTGTCGCAGATGCTGGTGCGCATGCTCACCGGGATTTTCGACCCGCCGCCAACAGCGCTGTCGACGCCATGGACCTATCTCGCTGCCATCGCCGCCGTGCTCATCGTTGCGATCAGCGCGGTGTCGGGCGTGACGGTTCGCCTTGCGCGACGCTCTCCGCTGACGGTGCTGGGCGAACTGTAGTTCGCACCGCGCCTGGCTGGGCGCCAACCAAACAGTCGGATGTCGGGCAACCGCCTGGGAGCATGCTCTCGTTCTCGCATCCCGACACCTGTCACTCGTCGACGAGGCATCGCACCGAGTGGTATTGCGCAAGGGTCAGGGCTTCGGTGTGTTCAGCGCAGATCGGTGCGCCCCATCACGGCCCTGGAGGCGCTCGACGCCTGCGACGAAGCATTGGAGGTCTACGCAGACCGGGTATATGTCGCACAGGATGACGGAGGCTAGATCCGGTTGAACCTCTCCATGCTCTCGCAGGACAAGGAAACCAGAGTTGTCAGGATTCCCGTCGGGTTACCGGTAGATGCTGACGGGCAGCAGAATGGCGACCGCCGAACGGATCTTGCGAATCATGGGGTCGTCGTTCCTGCGGCGGCCGCCGCGCCGGCGTCGACCGATGTGGCCCTGCGGTGGCGCTGCAACATGGTCACTAACACCACGGCGTATCGCCCGACGATCGCGCAATGAGAACGAGCAACGAATTCGTCGCGTCGCTTCCTCGGTGGGCATCTCGCCTCCCACCACCGATGTTCTGTAGGCCGTGTCGTCGACCGTGAATCGCACTGCGCCGTTGTTGTCGGCGTGCCAGCCGAGGCCGGCGAAGCATCCGAAGATCGCGGGGACAGTTAGGCGCGTGCTGTCAGGAGTTCGACGCAACCGATGTCGCGTCGCAGCGCTTCTCAGCGTCCTCTCAACGGTGACTTGGCATCATCGAGGCCGGTCGGATCACCACGCCAGTTACCTGCAGGAGACGGTCCATAGGTGCCCGCATCGCCGCAGCGATCTGCGGGCTGATCGCCCTACTTGTGCTCGGTGTGTCATCGGCGGCCGTCGATGCACCGGCTCCACAGCCGAGAATCATCCCGTTGTCTGGCTCGATGACCCTAGGCGGCACATCGACGGTGACTACTGTCCCGCCGTCGCCGGAAATCGCATCCGCGTCGCCAACTGTGAAAGCGCCTCACAAGTAGGCCCTCAGGTAGGCCGTACAAGTAGAAGTTGGTGTCTTTTATTCGTTGGTGCTGCGCGTGACTGAGTCAGAGCGCTTCGCGACGCCGTGAGAGTGACATCATCGATTCATCCGTGTCGCCCGCCTTATACCGCTTCGACACCTATGTGGCTCGCGTTGGTCAGCTGTCGACGAGAGGCGGCGGGTGAACGCTGAGCACCAATGCGCGGTCAACGTGACTGGGCTTTTGTTTGCGCGGCAACGGCTTTGGGAGAGCCCAGACCGTCGTGGCGAATCGCGACGTTCATCACCGAGCACGAAGCCGAGGCGCCGTTGGGGTATCCGGAGATCGACCATCTGAGCAGTCCGCTGCGGGCGGCGTCGGTGCGCGCGGGCGCCGCAAGCCGTCAATGTGTGGGCGGGCAGTGGATTTCAAAGGCCAAGTCCGCGCCGGTCGCCGAGATCGTCAAGATCCTGACGTAACCGCACACTCGCGAATTTCAGCCGCCAGTCAGTTTCGGGCTGCGATCATGGCAGCCACGATGCGTCTACTGGTGGTCGAAGACGAGCAGCGCCTGGCCGCCGGGCTGCGGAAAGGGCTCGAGGCCGAAGGTTTCGCCGTCGATGTCGTGCACAACGGCACCGACGGCATCTGGATGGCGCGCGAAAACCCGTTCGACGCGATCATTCTCGACGTCATGCTGCCCGGCGCCAACGGCTATCAGGTGTGCCGGACGTTGCGCGCCGAAGGCAACTGGACCCCGATCCTGATGCTGACGGCCAAGGACGGCGTGTGGGACGAAGTCGAGGGACTCGACACCGGAGCCGATGACTACCTGGCCAAGCCGTTTTCGTACGCGGTGCTGGTCGCGCGGCTGCGGGCACTGCGCCGCCGAGGCGCGCGCGCCAGGCCGACGGTGCTCGAGGCGGGGGACTTGCGGCTTGACCCCGCGGCGCGCCGGGTGTGGCTTGGAGGCGAGCAGATCGCGCTCACCCGCCGCGAGTTCGCGATCCTCGAGTACCTGCTGCACCATCGCGACGAGGTGATGTCGAAGCGCGACATTCTGGACCACGTTTGGGATTTCGACTTCGACGGCGATCCCAACATCGTCGAGGTATACGTGCGCAGACTCCGCACCAAGTTGCAGCGTCCGGGCGACGGTGCACTGATCGAGACCGTTCGGGGCGCCGGGTACCGGCTGGTCGTCGCCCGTGATTAAACGCCTCGCCACGATCCGGGCGGGCACCACTGCCGTCGCGATCGTAATAGTCGCCATTGCACTTGTTGCTGGCGCCATCGCGCTTCTCACTGTGCTGCGCGGCACACTGATAGACGAGGTCAAGGATGCTGCGGGTGCACAGGCGCTCGAGGTGGCGCGCCAACTCGATTCCGGCCAGCCGCCGATCTTGGAGGTTGCCCCCAGCGACGAGCAGTTGATTCAGGTGCTCGGCCCGGATGGCTCCGTGCTCGCGTCAAGCCGCAATGTCGCCGGTGAAGCCGCAGTGGCGCGATTGCACCCAGGCGAGTCCGAGCAGGTCCTCACTCCGCTCGACAGCGAAGAGTTCATGGCGGTCGCGGAGGGCGCGCAAACCTCCGACGGGCCACGCACGGTGTTGGTGGCGAGGGCGTTGATCGGTGTCTTCGAGACCACCGCGGTGGTCACCAAGGTGCTGTTGATCGGATTGCCGTTGCTGTTGGTTGTGGTGGCGGTCACGACCTGGGTGATGGTCGGCCGAGCCCTCGCCCCGGTCGACGCGATACGTCGCGAGGTGGACGAGATCTCGGCTGCACAGCTGCATCGCCGTGTGCCGCAGCCGGATGCCGACGACGAGATCGGCCGATTGGCCGCGACCATGAACCGCATGCTGGAGCGGCTGGAAAGCGCGCGAAACAGTCAGCGCCGCTTCGTATCCG
The DNA here is from genome assembly GCA_035649695.1 of Mycobacterium sp. GTDB lineage: Bacteria > Actinomycetota > Actinomycetes > Mycobacteriales > Mycobacteriaceae > Mycobacterium. The sequence goes on from DASRJA010000539.1 coordinate 7,387, forward strand.
ACGCGTCGCACGAGTTGCGCTCGCCCATCACCACCATCCGCCAGTACGCCGAGGTTGCCCTCGCGCACCCCGACCGGATGACGGCCCAAGAGCTCGCCGATGTGGTGCTGGCCGAACAACACCGGATGCAGGGCCTGGTCGAGGACCTGTTGTTGCTGGCGCGCGCGGACGAGCACCTGCCGCTGGCGCGCGAGCCCGTCGACCTCGACGATCTGGCGTTCGAGGAAGGGCATCGGCTCCGCGCGACGACCTCGAAGCGGGTGGACGCCTCTGGGGTGGGCGCGGCACGGGTGCAAGGCGATGCCGACGCGCTGCGCAGGGTGTTCCGCAACCTCGGCGAGAACGCGGCCCGGCACGCGTCGAGCCGGGTCGACATCGCTCTCGCCGATCTCGGCGACGATGTGGTGCTGACCGTCGACGATGACGGGCCGGGCATCCCCGAATCCGAGCGCGAGCGGGTGGTGCAGCGCTTCGTTCGCCTCGACGAAGCCCGCTCGCGCGATGACGGCGGCAGTGGCCTCGGCCTGTCGATCGTCGAAGAGGTGGTCAGGGCTCACGGTGGCTCGATGTCGATTACGCAGTCCACCCTCGGCGGTGCCCGCATCCAGGTGATGCTGCCTGCCGATGAGGGTTGAAGCTTTCAGGTTGCTGTCAGGTAGTTCGCGGCAGCCTGTCGACCATGAATATCAAGAGCGTTGGAATCGTGACGGCTGTCGGTGCGGCGGCGGTCGCCATCGGGACCGGAATCGCGGCAGCACAACCCGACGACGGTGAGGGCACGCCCATCACCGGTGACGCCCTGACGAAGGCCAGTCAGGCCGCGCTGGCGTTCACCGGCGGCGGAACCGTCACCGGCAGCGAGGTCGGCGACGAGGAGAGCTACTACGAGGTGGAGGTTACCCTGGCCGACGGCAGCCAGACCGACGTCCAACTCGACCCGAACTTCCTCATCGTGGGCAGCAAGACCGACGGGCCAGGCGCGGACACCGAACCCGACGGCGACGGCAACTAGCAATGCATGCCAGCGGTCGCCGGCTCGTCACGCTAGCGATCTGCGCGACGATCGTCTCCGCACTCAGCGTCGCGTGCAGCGGCGGTCCGGCACCGGTGGCCGCGGACTGCATCAAGGTCGTCTCTGAATCCGGCGAGCGCACCGACGAGTGCCTGCCGGTGGCGCCGGACAGCGAGCGCATCGATCTGGCCACCCCGAAATTCAGCCACCCGACACCGATCACGAACCCGCTGCATCCGACCAGTCGTGTCGAGCAGGTCATCTTCGGGGGCCACGTGGACAGCAAGCCGTTCCGCACCGAGGTGACCCTGCTGCCGGAGACCAAGCCGACGCCCTATCGCGGCACGACTATCGACACAGCGCTCATCCAGTACGTCGCGTACCTGGACGGCCGGATCCAAGAGGTGGCCATCGACCGGTACGCGCAGGCCGACGATGGGTCGGTGTGGTACTTCGGTGAGGACTATTCGGCTTTCGAGGACGGCAAGGTCACCGACACCGAAGGAACTTGGGTGGTCGATGACAAGACACCGGCGGCGCTGATCATGCCGGCGCATCCGCGCGTGGGTGACGTGTACCGCCCAGAGAACGCACCGGAGGTCGTGTTCGAGGAGGTACGCGTCGACAAGGTCGATATGAACGTGCCCGGTCCAAGCGGAAACATCAGCGGCGCAATGGAAGTCAATGAGCTGCACATGGACGGCACGCGGGAGGGAAAGATCTTCGCTCCTGGCTACGGCGAGTTCTCCACCGGAGACCCGGGCGGTGACCTGGAAGCGGTGTCGCTCGCATCGCCGACGGACAGCAGGCCGGATCCGGCACCGGCCGAATTCGGCGCGCTCTCGGCCGCGGTTCGAGCGGTCTTTGAGGCCGCCGCCGATTCCGACGCCGAACACGCAAAGCAAGCAGCGACGACGTTGGATCAAGCGTGGGATGCGGCGCTTACCAAGGGCGTTCCGCCGCAGTCGCAGTCGCAGATGAAGAGGGACATGGGCGAGCTGGCCACGGCGGTAGATGTCAAGGATTGGAGGTCCGCGCAGTCGGCTGCGTTGCGGGTCGTCCAGAACGAGCTCGACCTGCGGCTCCTGTACCAGCGAGTGATCGACGTCGACGTGGCCCGGATGGCGTTGTGGGCAGACCAGCTTCAGATCGATGTGGCAGCCGACGACGGAGGCGCGGTGCTGGCCGATGTGGCTGCGCTGGAACGTGTTTGGGAGCGCACCCGCCACGGCGTCGACTCCGCCGGAGCGGTGGACGCCGCGCTGCAGCAGTTGCGCAAGGTGGCCGACGCTGAAGACCTGCCCGCGGTCGACGGCGCCGCGGCCACACTCAAGCAGGCACTGGCGGGACTGCACGCCCGCTAGCGCTGAGTGCACAGCGCTTCCCGTTGCGTCCTCAGCGTTCCCACAGCGCCAAAGGGAGACAGTGTGGTCCTCGGCGCCCATTTTCCGGCTTGGCCAAATGTGAAGGAGAATTGATGAACAACCGCCACGTGATCGCCGTCGCGGCCACCGTTGCGATTGTTTTTGGAAGTTGGCCCTGACACTCCGTCGTCGCATGGGCTCGATCACATTGTCACCTCGTATGTCCCTCGGTGCGACCTGATATGGCAGTGCCGTTGTTGGGCCCGATGACGTTGTCGGGTTTCGGACACGCGTGGTACTTCGTCTTCCTGCTCGTCGTCCTCGGTTTGATCGGGCTGTACATCATCGTCCAGCTGGCGCGCAAGAAGCGGCTCCTGCGGTTCGCGAACATGGAGCTGCTGGAAAGCGTCGCTCCAAAGCGGCCGACCCGGTGGCGGCATCTGCCGACAATGCTGTTGGTGCTGTCCCTTTTACTGCTCACCGTCGCGATGGCCGGGCCCACGCACGACGTTCGGATACCCCGCAACCGCGCCGTGGTCATGCTGGCGATCGACGTCTCACAGTCCATGCGCGCGACCGACGTGCCGCCCAATCGGCTCGCTGCCGCGCAGGACGCCGCCAAGCAATTTGCCGATGAGCTGACGCCGGGTATCAACCTCGGATTGATCGCCTACGCCGGTACTGCGACCGTGCTGGTGTCGCCGACGACCAACCGCGAAGCCACCAAGCGCGCGGTCGACAAGCTGCAGCTGGCCGACCGCACCGCCACCGGCGAGGGCATCTTCACCGCGCTGCAGGCCATCGCCACCGTCGGCGCGGTGATCGGTGGCGGCGACGCCCCGCCCCCGGCGCGGATCGTGCTCCTGTCCGATGGTAAGGAAACGGTGCCGACGAACCCCGACAATCCGAAGGGCTGCTACACCGCGGCCCGCACCGCCAAGGACCAGGGCGTGCCTATCTCGACCATCTCCTTCGGCACGCCGTACGGCTACGTCGAGATCAACGGCCAGCGCCAGCCGGTGCCCGTCGACGACGAAATGCTGAAGAAGATCGCCGAGCTGTCCGGCGGACAGGCGTTCAACGCGTCCAGCTTGGTCGAGTTGAAGAATGTCTACGTCTCGCTGCAGCAGCAGATCGGTTACGAGACCATCCGCGGCGACGCCAGTGCCGGCTGGCTGCGGCTGGGCGCGCTGGTGCTGGCCGCCTCGGCGCTGGCCGCTATGCTGATCAACCGCCGGCTGCCCACCTGAGCGGCACTTCTGGGTGTCCGATGACGAAGGGCGCTGCGCTCACAGGGAATCCGCGACCGACATTTGCCTGCCACGCCGCAGCTAAATGGCGAACGGCAGCAGCAATGCCCGCGGAATCAGGCCGAGGACGAAGCCGATGTTCGGGATGTAGTTGGTGATGAACGACAGCAAGCCCCACAGGATTGGTAACGGGATCCCCTTCAGCCACTGCGCCCCGGCATCTAAGGCCGCAACAATCAAGCCGAAAACCGATGACACCAAGAGGTAGCTGCGAAGATCGACCGCGCGACGAGATCGATCCGCCGACTCTCCGGTGCCAGCCTGCTGAGCGTCCGGTTGTTCAACCCCCAGCGACGGGTGGGGAATCGTCGAAGAGGCCGAGGGCGCGGCGCCTGGAGGCGAGTGGACTCGGGGGACGTTCCCGAGCCCAGGCTGCACCCGCCGCCCACGAGTACTGCAGACGGCGCGATGCCGACGAGCGCCGCCAACGGTTGGCGAGTGGCACCATGAGTTATCGCTAGGGCTCGCGTAGTACCGATGCCGGCCGCACCCGGGTGACTGCGGCGAGCGCTGCGGCCATGGCGATGGTCGACGCCATGACCATGAACACGATGAACACGACGAGGGCACCCGTGGGGATTGTGAGCAGCGGTGGGGGGAGTGCGAAGAAGAGCGAGAGCACCCGGACCTCGAGCAGTGCGAGCCCCAGCCCGACCGGAACGCCGATCAGCAAGCTCCCCAGCACTACGAGCACGCCTTCGGCAGCCGGACCCGCGATGACCTGGGCCGCGTCGGCGCCCACGGCGCGAAGGATCGCGAACTCGCGGCGGCGTTCGAGCACGAGGAATACGCCAAGCACGGCTACTCCGACGGCGGCGATCAGCGCGGCTCCGAGCGCTTCGAGGCGACCGAGCCCCGCGAGGTTCAATGCGGTGAGGCCTCGCTGGAACGGGTTTCCGACCGCTGTCACGCCGAATTGATTGGACAGAGTTCCGCGGAGTTCGGCGGCCACCGCGTCGGCCGATCGCCCGGCAGAGACGCGCGCGAGGTAGAAGTCTGGCGGCGCCGGCACCGTCCGCGGTATCGCGGCCGTCGACATGACCAGCTCGGCCGGCTGGTCGGGCGGCGGGCTCGTCGGCGGAAACGAGCCGTAGACGCCGAGCACGTGGAGCTTCAGGTTGGTGCTCTTTTCGAAATCGTCCGGATAGATGGTGATCGGCAGTGTGTCACCGGGTCCGACCTCGAAATCGGTGGCGAGCTCTTTGAGCAACAGGACTCCTCGCGGGTCGCTGCCGAGCGCGTCGGGGCCCTGACCCTCCAGGATCCGCGGTGCCATCGTGGACACGTCGGGATAGGTGGACAGGTCGATCGCCATGATTGTCTTGCGGTCGCTTCCCGCTTGCGCGGGCACCAGGCGGAAGGGGCTGACGCCGGCGATCCCGGGACCGAGGGGCGGTAGCTGGTTCGTCGGGTCGGCCGGGGTGAGGCGCATGTCGGAGCCCAAGGCCGCCCCGGCGTCAGTCGTTTTCGCGGTGCGATAGGTCGCCGCGAACGCCAACACCTGGGTGCCGAACGCCACCGCCAACGCTCCGAGCATGAGGGCGACGGCCATCCGCGCGGGACGGCGGCCCGTCCATCGGGTGGCAGTTGCGCGCCAGGAAGGCAACGGCTTCGACCGTCCCCGCTCCGCCCGTCGACTCAAGATCGCCAGCACGACCCGGACCGCCAGGAAGGTGACCCCGAGCCACAGAAAGATGGGTGCCAGTAGGACATAGAACGACAGCGCCAGGGACGTGCCTTCGATCGGGGTCTGCGACAGCCCGCCGGACAGGTGGTTGATGCGAGGATGCCCAGCCCGAGGACGATGAAGATCAGATCGAGGTAGGCCCGTTTCCACATCGGGGTCCAGCCCCGCTCGAGCAGATGGCGTTCTACGGCGACGTCTGACCGGCGTTCTGTGCTTCTGAGCCGGATGAGCCGGATGACCGTGGTCGCTGCGCCGACGGCAAGCGCCAGGATTGCCGTGGTGGCGAGTTCTCCCCCTGCAACCCCGCGCCACACGGGTCCGCCGGTCACCAAACTGACGGTGGCTGCTGCGACGAGAAGTCCGACAACCGACCCCGCGAGTCCGACGACCGCAGCGTCGGCCGCGGCCAGGCGAAGAACCTGCCCACTCGTGGCGCCCCGCAGCCGGAGCAGTGCCTCCTCCCGCCGGTTGGCCTCGGCGAGGGCAGACCCGGCGGCGAGACCCAGTGCACCGGCCGCGAGTACCCCGGGGATCCCCAGCAGCAGGAACAGGATCTTCGCGTTGGTGGCGTCGGATTGGGCAGTCACCAACGTCTCGGCGGCGTTGTCGGCAACCAGGATCGAGCCCGCCGCCCGGCGCTCCAGCAGCGATCGAAGCTGCCCCGACCATGCGGTCGCGCGACTCGGGTTCGGCGGATAGGCGGCGTGGTCCACGGTCACGTGGGATTCGAGGCTTACCGGCGGCAGATCGGTGGAACCGGGATCGAACACCGGGGAGATACCGCCGTGGGTGGCCCACTCCTGCAGCACGGGCAGGATGTCGCGCGCAAAGGTGCTGAAGTCGATGACGATTGAGCGGGGAACGGCGACCACATCGCCCTGCACGTCGCCGTAGGGGATGGAGAACCATGTTGTTGCCTGGCGAAGATCGACCGCCCCGGTGACCGGGAGGCTGAGGGAAAGCTTGGGGGCGTCGCCGGGCAATGCGATCGAAACCGTTGCGGCCGAGGCGAATCCGGGAGTGTTGCGAAGCGCTTCATCCAGCAGCGCGCCGCCGCCCGGCTTGCCGCGCACGACACGGAGCCAGGGTCGACCGGCGAAGTAGGACGGGTCGACGGCGATCAGGCGGGCGGTCCACTTCCCGGCACCAGGGGTTTCCACCACCACGTTGGTCGCAGCGAAGGGCTCGGAGCGGGCGACCGCAGGCACCTCACCCAGGTCGTGGCTGACGGACGTCATGTCGACGTCGAGCGACCTGCCCATCGCCCGCATCTCGATCTGCACCGGTTCCAATGCCACCCGCGTCATGGCACGGTCGGCGTCATCGACGAAAAGGATCGTCGCGGCCAGCATCGCGACCGGAAACGCAACCCCCAGCGTGCCGAGGACGACGCGTCTCGGCGCACGCCGAATCGTGCGCGCCGTGAGCCAGCGGATCACCGGATCCGCCCCGAGTGCATGGCCACCACGCGATCGGCGTGAGCCGCGACGGTGGGATCGTGCGTGACCATGACCACCGCCGCCCCCCGCTCGCGCGCGGCGGCAACGAGCAGCGCGACGATGTCCTGGGCGGTCACCGAGTCCAGGCTTCCGGTGGGCTCGTCGGCCAGAACGACCGCGGGTTCGGCCACCAGGGCTCTCGCGATCGCCACCCGTTGCTGCTGGCCGCCTGAGAGTTGGTCGGTCAGCTTCACCGAGTGCTGCGCGAGCCCCACTCGTTCGAGGGCCCCGGCCACCCGGCGATCCCGTGCCGCCGGCTCGATTCCGTCGAGCAGCAACGGCAATTCGACGTTCTCGGCCCCCGTCGCCTGCGGAAGAAGCGCCAGACCTTGAACGATGAAACCGCATGTTCGGCGGCGAAATCGGGCGC
>DASRJA010000540.1:0-3570 GCA_035649695.1 Mycobacterium sp.
CTCAATAGCGTGGTCGCGCTCGATCTCATCACGCAATCGTGGAATGGCTTGCCGGACCTGGGTACTGCACGCCACGGCATGGCGGTGGCCGGCGTCGGGAAGACGGTGTATGCGATCGGCGGGTCGACCGGTCCCGGCGACGGGCAGATCACGTCGTCGGCCGAAGCATTGAAGCTGGCACCACGCAAACCCCAACCCGCGTCGGCATGGCGGTCCCTACCGGATGCGCCGACCGCGAGGTTGATGATGGCGTGGACGGTTCTCGACGGAAAGATCTGGGTTGCCGGCGGGATTCGCGAGGGCGAAACGCTGCAAACGGTCGAGAGCTATGACCCTCAGACGGGGGTGTGGCAACCGCAACCACCGCTGCCACTACCGCTGCATCACGCGACGGCGGCCGCGTACCGCGGGGAGGTAGTCGTCATCGGGGGCGCCAGCGACGTCATCGCGGAGGCGTCAAACAAGGTATTCGCGCTACGCGGAGGCACCTGGACAGAACTACCGGCCCTCCAACATGCCCGGGCTGCGGCGGCGGCAGCGGTCGTCGGTGACAAGCTCGTGGTCGTCGGCGGGCAGAACAATAAGCAGCTCGTCCCACAGACCGAAGTGTTCGACGGGAAATCCTGGACGCAGGCAGCCGATCTGCCAACCCCGCGCGAACATTTGGCTGCGGCGTCGGATGGCGTCTATGTGTACACGGTCGGCGGGCGGGAACTGTCCGCAGACAAGAACTCGGCGGCGTTGGAACGCTATGACCCGGCGTCCGGAAACTGGGAGAAGCTCCCGAGCATGCCGACTCCGCGCGGCAGCTATGGCGCCGCATACATCGACGGCAGGATCGTGGCCGTCGGCGGTGAGGAGCCGACGCGCGTACTGGCCACCGTCGAGATGTATGACATCTCCAGCAAGAAGTGGAGCACGGTCGCGCCGCTCGGGACTCCGCGTCACGGCCAGGTGGTGGCTGCGGTCGGCTCGGCCCTGTATTGCATTGGGGGCGCCGACCGGCCTTCGCATGAAGGGGCCATCGCTACCGTCGAGGCGCTGGACTTCACGTAGCGCCGCTGTCGCGCAGCTGGGCGATGGTGACGGCTCCGCGCCGAAGCGCCTCGTTGGCTAGCCGGACCCTGCGGTCGCCCTCTGTGGGGATCGAGAACTTGTCGTACAGGTTCTGCAGATGCTGTTTGACGGCCGCCTCGGTGACATACAGCTCGGTCGCCATCCGCCGAACCGATGCAGGCTCGGGAAAAGGGTCGTCGGAGACCAGGGGGCGACACAACACCACGAGCACATCGAATTCGCGCCGAGTCAGACGCGGCGGAAGGGCGGCGGTGTCGGGAACGATCGTTTCTTCGTAAGCCGGTTCGCCGGCTTGCCGCGCCTCGAGGTAGACCAACCGTGACTTGCCGACGCGTACCTCGTCGCCAGAATGCAGAACCCGTTCCGCTGCGATCTTTTCCCCGTTGACGTAGGTGCCGTTGCGACTGCCCACATCGCGTATCGACCAGGCAGACCCGTGGTTTTCCAAGATGGCGTGCAGGCGAGAGACTGTCGGGTCGTGCTCGAGCGACACCACGTTGGTTGAGGCCTTACCGATGGTCACTCGTTCGCCGCTCAGTGGGACCAGCTCCCGTCCCGACGGCTTCCAGACTTCCAGGTGGGAAGACATGCAGACCTCCTATCTGGGCAATTTTGACCCAGATAGGAGGTCTGTGGTCTGCGAACACGCGCCCTACCTACGGCGAATGTGTGACTTTCTTGACGAAGCGAATGGCCCGCTTGGCGGGGGCTGATTCCGAGAGGGGTGGCCACGGCCATCCGCTCTTGTCCTTGCCGCGCGGTGCCTTCAGGAAGGCCAGCCCCAGGAAGAATCCGAAGATCAGGTGCCCGACCAGGGTGATGATGAACGTCGCCGGATTCAGGTCGAACATCATCTCCTCGCCACGGGGCAGCAGGGCGACGGTTGCCATCAGGCCCGCCCAGGTGGGGAAGACCGCGAAGGCCACCGAGGCCAGAACCGCGTAGACGTTCTTCCACCGATCGATGCCCAGCGCGAACGCAACGACGAAGAATGCGACGCCCAGACCACCGCCGTCGCCGATGTAACGCCACACATAGCCGACCGCCGCACTGCCCGTGGTGTCCGGTTCGCCGGTGACAAACGACCCCATCACTGGGATGAAATCGCCCATCAGGCCCAGCACGTGCACGGCGAACAGCCGGGCTCCGTCGTAGACGATGGTCGCCACCATGCCTGCGATCAGACCGCGTCCGACGATCATGTCGATGCGGTGCGGCGCGAACACGACGAGCGTCCCCAGCACAGCCAACAGCACGATGACGGCGACCGACGAGGTGCTCTGCGAGACCAGGCCGGACACGTCCGCGGGGATCGCCAGGATCGGCATCGACGCCAGCAGCAGGACCAAGGCGACCCGCGCGATCTCCCACTTGGTGGGCGGCTTGGCCTTGAGCTTGGACAGGTCGACGTAGCGCTGCCGCACGGTGTTGGCGACCTTGCCGACGACCGGCAGGTCGAGCGTGCGCATGCGTACTGTCTTGCCGTCCATGCCGCTGATGGCCTTCGGCAGCTTCTTCGTCAACAGGTCCGCCGAGCGCATCCGCACCGTCTTGGCCTCAATACCGGTGTTCGTGGTCGGCAGCGGCCGGACGGGCAGGTCGCCAGGGCGCAGCCGCACAGTTTCCTCTTCGACTCGGCGTGGGGAGCCAGTCGGTGCTGTCGCAAACATGAGTCTTCCTAATCTCGGTCCGTCTTCGAGGGGGTACGACATTCATCCTCGTGATCAGGCAACGCTTGCGTAATTGCTGGGAAGCCAGACTTCCGCCCTCGGGGGGAAGGTTTTCCTATCCGCCCGGTAAGGAGTCACCGCTGCCCGCGGGGCTCGAGTGCGGACTTGATGTCGATGAGCGGCGTCCCGTTGACCGCCTCCAAGCCCTGTACCTGCAGGCGGAGATCGTCGATAGCCAGCACAGTGACCTGATGAATACCCAGCGGGTTGGGCCGATGCTGCGAACGGGTGGCGAACACCCCGCGAATGGGCCGGGTCGTGTCACCACGCGGATGCACCTGCAGGATGGTTCGGTCGGCCAGGTGCAGCCAGGTGACGACGACGATGTTGTCGCCGGGGCGCAGGCCGTCGAGTGCCGGCCGCACGGCTGGGTCGAATACCAGCCAGCAGTCGGGCGCGCCCTCGTCACCCTGACGCGGAGCTGCTTGCGGCTCGGTCAGCGTCGATTCGACATGCCCGATGGGCCGCAGCACGAGGTCATGGCTCACATTTGAAATATCTATGAGGCTCGTGACGCCCCGCTGTGTGATCGCAAGAATGGTCAAATGACGTCCGCGCCGATCAGCGACAATGGTCCGCGCCGCGCCATCCTGGGCCAGCTGCCGCGGATGCACCGCGCCGACGGGTCGCCGATCCGGGTGCTGCTCGTCGATGACGAGCGGGCCCTGACGAATCTTGTCCGGATGGCGCTGCAGTACGAGGGCTGGGACATCGACGTCGCTCACGACGCCCGGGAGGCCGTCGACAAGTACCGTGCCAACAC
>DASRJA010000541.1:0-23585 GCA_035649695.1 Mycobacterium sp.
CTCGAGCGCCTCGTGCCCGCAGGATCTCAGCAACCGTGCCTGGTGCGGGTCATCCCCGGTGTCGAGGCAGCGACTCACGCCTCACAGGCAACGGGTCACGCCGGCTCGAAGTTCGGCCTGCTGCCCGACGACGCCCGCGACGCGATCGCGCGAATCGAGCGCAGTGCCAAGCTGCGACTCGACGGTGTGCACACCCACGTTGGATCGCAACTGCTCAACGTCGAACAGCTCGCGCAGGCCGTCGAACCGATCGCGAAGCTCGGCACCTTCGACGTCTACGACCTCGGCGGCGGCCTCGGGGTCCGCTACACCTACGACGAACACCCGCCCAGCCTCGACGACTACGCCGACGCGATGGTGACCCAGGCCAAGGCGTTGCTGCCGGAAGGTGCCCGGATCATCGTGGAGCCGGGCCGCAGCATGGTCGCCAACAGCGCATGCACGGTCTACCGGATCACCACGATCAAGCGCGGCGTCGTCACCCACGTGGCGGTGGACGGCGGAATGGGCGACAACCTCGAGGTATCGCTGACCGGGCAGCGGTTCGAAGCGACGATCGTCAACCGCGTTGGCGGCGGAGAAATGGTCAGCGTTGTCGGCAGGCACTGCGAATCCGGCGACCAACTCGTCGACGGCGTACCGCTGCAGCAACCCGCAATCGGAGACCTACTCGCGGTGCCGGTCACCGGCGCCTACTGCTACACGATGTCCAATCAGTACAACGGTGCCCGGCGCGTCCCGGTTGTCTTCGCCCGCAACGGGACTCCCCGGCTCGTGGTGCGCCGGGACACCTGGGACGACTTGTTGATCCGCGATGTCGACTGACAGCGTGCAAGATAGGCGGCATGACTGAGCTGCCCGACTCGCTTGTCGAGTTGGCGCGGCGCTACGGCGTCGCAACCGAATTCGAGGACTGGACCGGCAGGCGCACGGCCGTCGCCGATAGCACGCTGATCGCCGTGCTCGACGCCCTCGGGGTGGACGCGGCCACCGAGGACGAGCGCGCCGCCGCACTGGCCGCCCACGACCGCGACCACTGGTCGCACTCGCTGCCGCCGACGATCGTCGGCCGGTCCGGCGTCGCATCCCCGTTCTGGGTGCACGTCACGCACGGCGAGCCGGCCGGGCTATGGCTTCGGCTGGAGGACGGCTCCGTACGCACCGGGCTGCGTCAGCTCGAAAACAACAGAGCACCTTACGATCTCGATGGCCAATTGATCGGCGAGGCCACCTTCGAGCTACCCGACGACTTGCCGCTGGGCTATCACCAACTCCACCTGCAGGTCGGTGCATCCGACGTCAACACGGTAGTGATCGTCACGCCCGCGTCGCTGGGCCTGCCCGCCAGGCTGGGCACGAGCCGGGCATGGGGGCTGGCCACCCAGCTGTACAGCGTGCGCTCGCAACGATCTTGGGGCATTGGCGATTTGACCGACCTGGCCGACCTGGCAGTGTGGTCGGCCGCGCAGCACGGCGCGGGTTTCGTTCTGGTCAACCCGTTGCATGCGGCGGCCCCTACCCCGCCGATGGAGCCGTCGCCGTATCTGCCGACGTCGCGCCGGTTCATCAATCCGCTGTATCTGCGGGTCGAGGCGATAGACGAGTTCGCATACGTGCGGCAGCGCGGCAGCATCCGCAAGGCGCGCGTGGAAGTGCAGGCCCACGCGAAGAAATCGAAGCGGATCGACCGCGACGCCGTGTGGAAGGCCAAACGCGCTGCGTTGAAAAGCGTCTACCGCGTCCAGCGGTCGGCGGGCCGAGAGCTGGCGTACGCCGCCTACTGCCACCGCGAGGGCCGGAGCCTCGACGACTTCGCGACCTGGTGTGCGCTCGCCGAGGAGTACGGCAACGACTGGCACCAGTGGCCCGAGGAACTGCAGCATCCGGCCGGCCCGGCCGTCTCCGAGTACGCCGCCAAACACGCAAAGACCGTCGACTTTCACCGCTGGCTGCAGTGGCAACTCGACGACCAGCTGACCGCCGCGCAGGCCACTGCCGTCCAGGCGGGCATGGACCTCGGCGTCATGCACGACCTTGCGGTCGGCGTGGATCCCAACGGTGCCGATGCGTGGGCGCTGCAGGACGTGCTCGCGCTCGGCGTCACCGCGGGTGCGCCGCCCGACGAGTTCAACCAGCTCGGCCAGGACTGGTCGCAACCGCCGTGGCGGCCCGATCGCTTGGTCGACCAGGCATACGAACCATTTCGCGCGCTGGTCAATGCGGTGCTACGACACGCGGGCGGCGTTCGTATCGACCACATCATCGGCCTGTTCCGGCTCTGGTGGATCCCAAAGGGCGCCCCGCCGACCGACGGCACCTATGTGCGCTACGACCACGAGGCGTTGATCGGCATCGTCGCGCTCGAGGCGCACCGGGCCGGTGCGGTGGTGGTCGGCGAAGATCTCGGCACCGTCGAGCCATGGGTCCGTGACTACCTGCGCGAACGCGGCCTGTTTGGCACGTCGATCCTGTGGTTCGAGGCCGACCGCGACGGTGATGGCGGACCGCTGCCCGCCGAGAATTGGCGCGAGTTCTGCCTGTCGTCGGTGACCACCCACGATCTGCCGCCGACAGCGGGCTATCTCGCGGGTGAGCATGTCCGGCTGCGCGAAAAGCTCGGCCTATTGACCCGGCCCGCCGCCGAGGAACTGGCCAGTGACCAGGCCCAACAAGCGGCCTGGCTGGCCGAGCTGCGCCGGGTCGGGCTGCTCGGCGACGACCCGAGCGTCGAGGAGGTCGTCCTCGCGCTGTACCGGTATCTGGGCCGGACACCTTCGAAGCTGCTGGCACTGTCGCTCGTCGACGCGGTCGGCGACCTTCGCACGCAGAATCAGCCGGGCACCACCGACGAGTACCCGAATTGGCGGGTGCCGCTGCGGGGGCCCGACGGCCGAAAACTGCTGCTAGAGGACGTATTCACCGACCCCCGGGCGGCTACGCTCGCCGAGGCGATGAAACATATCGTGCACCCGCCGGTGTAACGCTTCGGCGCCTGTCTCCGGTTTCACATTTGTCACCGCTGCGATATGTTCGCACCGCACCGACTTAGGGAGATCACGTGAAGAAGATCGTTGTGCTCAGCGGTGGCCTCGTCGCCGCCGGCTCGGCCGCTCTGATCGGCGCTGGTGTGGCTCTCTCGCAGCCTCAGCCGGACCCGAGCTCGTACAACGTGGTCGGTGAGCCGTATCAGAAGGCGCTGATGATTCTGAAGAGCCAGGGCGTGAAGGCCTACTTCGGAGGCTCGTTCGGCAGCGTGTTGCCGCAGGCCCAGTGCCTTGTCGACCAGCAGAAGATCACCTCGGGCGGCCGGATGCTGCTGTCGCTCGACTGCAGCCAAAACGCCGCCGACATTCTCGCGGCGATGGGCCCCTCCGGAGGTCCGACGGTCGGCTCCAACGGTGTGACCACGGTGACCCCGACCCCGGTGGTACCGATTCAGGGCGCACCCGGCCCGGCCGCCCCGCCGCCTGCCTAGGCCTCGACCAGCTGTTTCAGGTTTTTCAGCGTCTCGGTCATGTTGCGACCGACCTGACGCGCGGCCACCCGATCGGCGATCAGCCCGAGCAGATTGCCTGCCGATTCGTAGGCCAGCCGGAAGATGACCTTGGTGTGGCCGTCGCCGTTGTCGCGGATTCGGAACCGACCGCGCAGCGAGACGCCTGAAACGCCGATCCAGGCAAGGTCGTGGGCCGGGTCGAACTCAGAGACCTCGACGACACCGCCGATCGGCACCGAGCGGATCTTCCAGTGCACCGTGTAGCGGGACCCCTTTCTGGCGGGGCCCTCGGTCACGTGTTCCCAGCGTTCGAGGCTGGCCATGAACTCCGGATAGCAGTCCGGGTCGCTGACGACCTTCCATACGGTGTCGCGGTCGGCGTCGATGACGCAGTGACGTTGGACGCGCATCACGCACCTCGCTTCGTCGCGCAAGCGCTCATCAGCCGATTATCGGGAATCGGCGCTCCGCGGCCAGTCGGTCCAGGCCCGCCTGCAGGCTTTCCACCACCTTCTTGTGCACGACCTCGTCGTCGCCGTCCACGTCAATGGGATCGAGTACCTCGACGACGATCTTGGCGGGCAGCGGGATGTGTCCCAACAGGTCGCCGATGTTGAGGCCCCACGGCAGGGCCAGCGAGATCGGCACGCTCTTGAGCCGGGCCAGCTTGTCCACCATCAACAGCTTGGCCAGCCATTGGCCGCGGTCGAGGAACAGTGCGGTCTCCTGGCCGCCGACGCTGGCGATCGGCACGATCGGCACACCGGCCTCGCGAGCCAGCCGGACATAGCCCTTGCGGCCGCCGAAATCGACCTTGTGCCGCTCCCACGACGGCCGGAACACCTCGTAGTCGCCGCCGGGATACACCAGCAGCGCGGCACCGGATTCCAGTGCCATGCGGGCATTCTCGTGATTGGCGGCGACGGTGCCGAACTTGCGCAGCCAACCCAGCGGCGGCGCGGAGACGACGAGGTTGTGGGCGAGTTGATAGAACGGCCGCTCCACGCCGAAATAGGAGCAGAAGGCCAGCGTGAACACGAACGTGTCCGGTGGCACGTTGCCGCCACTGTGATTGCCGACCAGCAGCACCGGGCCCTCGGCGGGAATGCGGTCCAGGCCACGCACGTCGGCCCGGAAATACAGCGACGCCAGCAACCAGGTTCCGGGCAGCTGCTCGCGGATGTAGTCCGGGTCGCGCTGATCGAGGTCGGCCTTCGGGACCCGCGACGAGACCTGATGCCTAGCCCATTCGACAACGTCGCCTAACCCCGCCATGTCAGTCGTATATACCCGGCCGGCCCGCACCTCAAGCCGATACCCGCGTTCCCACCTACTTCGCTAGACTTCCGAGCATGCTGCGACCGCACCGTTTCGACACCGAAGTCGATCCGGGCCCGGTACAGATCCAGGCCCGCAAGGTTCATTTCAATGTCTCGGGCATCCCGCTGCATTGGATTCCGGGACATCCGGTTGCCTCGAACGTCATCAGCCTGCTCAACATCGTGCTACCTGCCGCCGAGCGCTGGTTCGTGCTGACCCTCAACGAGGCGTTGCCATTGGTGAAGGATCCGCATCTGGCCGAGGACATGCGTGGCTTCATCGGCCAGGAGGCCATGCACGCCGACGTGCACGAGCAGGTGCTGCACGAGTACATGGTGATCAATGGCATCGACCCCAAGCCGATCCTCGATCAGGTCGAGTATGCCTTCGAAAAGGTATTGGCGCCAACAACATCCACCGATCCCAAGCGCCGGCTCAACCACCTGTGCGATCGGCTGTGGCTGATCGCGGCCGTCGAGCACTACACCGCCGTCATGGGTGATTTCGCGCTGAACTGCGCATGGGACGACCACGATGCCTCACCGACGATGGTCGACCTGTTCCGGTGGCACGGCAGCGAGGAAGTCGAGCACCGCATGGTGGCCCACGACGTCGCCGTGTACTTCCACGACAGTTACATCGACCGGATCCGCGCCATGTCCATGGCAGTCGTGATGATCTTCGTGATGTTCCAGCGCGCGGCCTGGTACATCGTCAAGACCGACCCCGACACCGACATCGGCTGGTGGAAATTCAATCGGATGCGAATGCGGGACTCCAAGCTTGGGCTGCTTCCCAAGTACCGCAAGCTGTTTGGCTCCAACACCGCGATGTATTTCAGGCCGGGGTACTCCCCCGAGGAGATGGGGTCGACCGCGCAGGCCGTCGCCTACCTCGCCAGTTCCCCCGCGGCCCGCGCCGCGCACCTTTGATGGGGCTCCTGGAGCGGTACCGGCAGGCGCCACCCAGTGCCTTCGGGCGGCTGCGCCACGACGTCGTGATGGGCCTGGCAGACGTCACCCTCAACGGTCTGTGGGCGATCTCGGGCGCGATCCGGCGCATGTCGGCACCGCCCGACACCGACCGCACCATCGCGCTGACGGTGACCGACCGAAAGGTGGTCGCCCATGACCAGGACGTCGTCACGCTGACATTGGTCGGCGAACAGTTGCCGCGCTGGCATCCAGGTGCGCACATCGACATTCATCTGCCCAGCGGGCTGGTGCGGCAGTACTCGCTGTGCGGAGATCCGGCGACACCCGACACCTACCGCATCGCGGTGCGACGTATCCCGGATGGCGGCGGCGGCTCGATAGAGATGCACGACTTGCGGGTCGGCGCGACGGTGACGACGCATGGCCCGCGCAATGCGTTCCCGCTCACGGTGCCCGGCTACGGATCACCCGCGCGGCGGTTCCGCTTCATCGCCGGCGGCATCGGCATCACCCCGATCCTGCCGATGCTGGGGCTGGCGCAGCGGCTCGCCGTCGACTGGTCGATGGTCTACGCCGGTCGCAGCCGCGAAAGCCTGCCATTCCTAGACGAAGTGAGCCGGTTTGGCGACCGCATCGAGGTCCGCACCGATGACGTCAGCGGACTGCCCACAGCCGCGGAGTTGCTCGGTGGCTGCCCGGACGGTACTGCCGTGTACGCATGCGGGCCTGCGCCCATGCTGACGGCGATCCGGTCCGCACTCGCCGGCCGGGACGACGTCGAATTGCACTTCGAGCGGTTCGCCGCACCGCCGGTCGTCGACGGCAAGGACTTCTCGGTGTCGGTCGCCGCGACCGGCCAGACGGTGCGGGTCGGCGCCGACGAGACGCTGCTGTCGGCACTGAATCGGGCCGGCGTGCACGCGCCGTACTCCTGCCAGCAGGGTTTCTGCGGCACATGCCGCACCAGAGTGGTCGACGGCGCCGTCGACCATCGGGACACCTTGCTCACCGATCCTGAGCGCGACAGCGGCATGATGTTGATCTGCATATCGCGGGCGGCCGACGGCTCGCATCTGACGCTCGATCTATAGCCGCCTCTGTACTATTCGCCCATGCCGTTGGCCGATGGTGCGACGTTCGCCGGCTACACCATCGTGCGGATGCTCGGCTCGGGCGGCATGGGTGAGGTCTATCTGGCCCAGCATCCGCGGCTGCCTCGCCGCGACGCGCTCAAGGTGCTGCCCGCGTCGGTGTCGGCGGACAGCGAGTATCGGCAGCGGTTCAACCGCGAGGCCGACATCGCGGCCACGCTCTGGCATCCGCATATCGTCGGCGTGCACGACCGCGGCGACTTCGAGGGCCAGCTGTGGATCTCGATGGATTACGTGGACGGCACCGACGCCAGCCGGCTGCTGCGCGAGCGCTATCCCAGCGGGCTGCCCAAAGCCGAGGTCGCCAACATCGTGACCGCTGTCGCCGAGGCGCTGGATTACGCACATGAGCGCGGCCTGCTGCACCGCGACGTCAAGCCCGCCAACATCCTGCTGGCCTACCCGGATTCGGGAGATCAGCGAATCCTGTTGGCCGACTTCGGCATCGCGCGCTGGGCTGACGACATCAGCGGATTGACCGAAACCAACATGACCGTCGGTACCGTGTCGTACGCGGCGCCCGAACAGCTGATGGGTCAGCAGTTGGACGGACGGGCCGACCAATACGCGTTGGCGGCCACCGCTTTTCATCTGCTGACCGGCGCTCCGCCATTTCAGAGCTCCAACCCGGCGGTGGTCATCAGCCAGCATTTGTCGGCATCTCCGCCGGCGGTCGGCGCGCAGCGACCCGAACTGTCGGCGCTCGACCCGGTCCTTGCCAAGGCACTGGCCAAGGATCCGAAGGACCGTTTCGAGCGGTGCGCCGACTTCGCCCGCGCTTTTGCCCACCGCCTCGATGCGGCGCCGACCGGTGATGTCGACACCGGCCTCGCCTCCGCCGCAAGGCCGCAGAAACGCTCGCTGCTGCGGGCCGGTGTCATCGTGCCCGCGGTTCTCGCCCTCCTACTGATCGCGGCAATTACGGTGGCGATCATGGAGTTTCGCCGCGCGGACCGTCCTGAGACGCCTACTGCAACGGCAACATCGCCGACGGCCACCACCCCGCCCGTCACTAGCCCGACGTTCACACCGCTGCCTCCGCCACCCGAGCCGGTGCCACCGCCCGCCGCAGTGATCGGCGCGAACTGCTCACCCGAGGGCAGCACAGCCACGACACCCGAGGGAGCCACCGCATACTGCTCGACGCTGCAAAGCACCGGCGCCACGATCTGGTCGCTCAATCCCGGCGATGTGGCAGAACCGACCGTCACCGCCGCACCGACCGATGAGCCGCTGCCCGTCGCAGAGGAGAACCCGGTGCGTGTCTGCATGCAGCAGACCGGCAGAACCCGGCTGGCCTGCCGAGAGATGATCCGACGCAGCAACCTTGGGCTGCCATGAAATTCGCCGTCATAGCGCCCGTCGCGGCCGGGGTCACCGCCGACCCCGAATGGATGTCCGGCTTCGCCAGACACGTCGAGGCCTGTGGATTCGAGTCGATCGTCGCCGTCGAACACACGGTGCTGATGACCGAGTACCGCAGCGTCTACCCATATGCGGAATCGGGACGGGTGGAGTTGCGCGCCGACTGCCCGGTGCCCGATCCCCTCGATCTGCTGACATTCCTTGCGGCGCATACCAACCGGCTCGGCCTGGCCACCGGTGTGCTGGTGCTGCCCAACCACCATCCGGTGGTGCTGGCCAAGCGCGTGGCTACCGTGGATGCGCTGTCAGGTGGCCGGATTCGACTCTGCGTGGGAATGGGTTGGCTCAAGGAGGAGATCGAGGCGTGCGGCGCGGAGTTCGCCAGCCGAGGGCGCCGCGCCGACGAACAGATCGAGGTAATGCGGCTGCTGTGGGAAGACCGGCCCGGCGGCGCGAGCTACTCCGGCCAATTCGTCGAATTCGACCACGCCACTTGCTATCCCAAGCCGACAGGTCGGGTGCCCATCCACATCGGCGGGCACAGCCGCGCGGCCGCCCGCCGCGCTGGCCGGCTGGGTGACGGCTTTCAGCCGCTCGGCGTCGGAGGTGCCAGGCTGAGCGAACTCATCGGGATCATGCGCGACGAGGCGAACAAGGCCGGCCGCGACCCCGATGCGCTCGAGCTGTCGCTCGGCCACTTGGTGACCAAGGTCGACGGTGAGCGAGCCGACAAACTCGCGGGCCTTGGCGCCGACAGAATCGTGCTGGCCATGCCACCGACCGCTGACCTGGGCGAGGCCTGTGACGTGCTGTCGGCCTGCGCGCGACGGTTGGCGCTGATCCCATGAACCTGAATGCCTATGACCGGCTCGCCCTGGCCGATCTCGTGCACCTGTACGCGTCGGCGGTCGACGACCGGCGGTTCGACGATGTAGTCGAACTGTTCACCGAGACTGCGGAATTACGACTGCCCGACCCGCCCCGATCGCTCGAGCCGGTGCGCCATCATCAGGGGCGCGGCGGGGTGCGGCAGGCGATGGCCGCGCTCGCAGCGGTGACCCGCACCGAGCATGCGATCGTCGGGGAGGTCTACGCCCCGGGCGATGATTCGGACTACGCGCTTGGCCGAATTACGTGCATCGCTCACCACTGGACCGCCGACGCGGATCAAATCACCGATCTGGTCTGGCATCTGCGCTACGACGATGAGTACCTGCGCACGCGCGCAGGGTGGCGTATCCACGGCCGCGCGCTGACCATCAACGCTATCGAGACCCGCCCGGTTCGTCGCCTTCGAGGGCAGCGGTGAGACGGTCAAGCAGCGGACGCTGACCCGTCAAGAGCTTCTCGTTGGCCTCGGTCACGGAAAACCAACCGACGCGGTCGATTTCGGGGTATTCGCGGATGTTGCCTGACCCCTTGGGCCACTCGAGTTCGAAGGTGTTGCTGAAGGTGCCTTCGAGATCGAGGTCGCCGCGCACGGCGAACGCCGTGATGATCTTGCCGCTCGGCTGCTTCAAGGGCACGAAGTCGATGCGCGGCCCCTCCGGCGGCGCTTTGCCCAGTTCCTCTTCGAATTCGCGCTGCGCGACGGTCCATGGGTCTTCGCCCTCGACATACTCGCCCTTCGGAATCGACCACGCCCCTTCGTCTTTGCGTGCCCAGAACGGGCCGCCGGGATGGCCGATCAGCACCTCGACGCCGCCGTCGGTGACCCGGTACAGCAGCAGGCCCGCACTCAGCTTCGGCATCAGGCGGTCGTCGGTTCGCTGAGCTTGACCAGCGTCTTGCCGATGTTGGCGCCGGTGAACAACCCGTTGAGGGCGTCGACGCAGGATTCGATGCCCTCGAAGATGGTCTGGCGGTGTACGAGTCGGCCGTCGGCCTCCCACTGCCGCAGCGACGCGAACGCCTCGTCGAAGCGGCCCCACTCGTCGAGCGCATTGAATCCTTGCATCGAAGCAGTGCGCGCGAGCAGGTTGACGTAGTTGGCGGGGCCGGGGTGTTCGCCGGTCAGGTAGCTGGAGATGACGCCGCACAGCACGACCCGCGCCTTGGGGGCGAGCCGGCCCAGCACCGCGTCGAGGATGGGCCCGCCAACGTTGTCGAAGTAGACGTTCACTCCCTTGGGGCAATGCTCTTTGAGCGCCGCGGGCAGGCCGGCCTCCTTGTAGTCGATGCACGCGTCGAACCCGAAGTCCTCGACCACCGCCTTGCACTTGTGTGGGCCGCCCGCGATACCTACCACCCGCGCTCCGGCGATCTTGGCTATCTGCCCGGCCACCGACCCGGTAGCACCCGCCGCGGCAGAGACGACCACGGTCTCCCCCGGCTTGGGCTTGCCGATGTCGGTCATCCCGAAGTAGGCGGTGGCGCCGGTGGGGCCGTAGACGGACATGATCGCGAGCTGATCGGTCTCGCCGGGGATGGGCGTGGTGAAGATGTCGTCGCGGATGATGACGTACTCCTGGAAGCCTGTCAGCGTGGTGACGACGTCGCCGACGGCGTAGGCGTCGCAGCGTGATGCCACCACCTCGCCGATTCCCGCCGCCCGGATGACGTCGCCCAGCTGCAGCGCGGGCAGATAGCCGGGCTGGCCGTCCAGCCAGGTACGGGCGGCGGCGTCGATCCCGACGTAGGTGGTGCGCACCAGCGCCTCGCCGTCGGCGGGCTCGGGTGCCGGGTTGGTGACCAGCTCGGTGTCGTCGGGCCCGACCAGCCCGGTCGGGCGGCGGCGCAGCAGGATCTGGCGGTTCGTCAGCTCAGGCACATGGGCGAACCTACCGAAGACTAGGCCCGCTTCTGCAGTGCTTGCTGTCCAAACTGTCCGGTTTCCAGCGAGCCGTCGGGTAGCACCAGCTCGCCGGACTTCACCCGGTTGCGAAGATAGGCGAACGTCTGTGCGGTCTGAGCGAACAGGTGCTCGCCCGCGCGCAACGCCGGCCGCTGCTTGCCGTCGCGAGAGGCGAACTGCGGCAACGGTTTCACCTCGGTGTGATAGTCGACATTGAAGAACAGCGGGAACGAATACCGTTCCTCTTTCACCTTCCGCACCCGGTGGCTGGTCGCCACGTAGGCGCCGTTGGTCCACAGTTCCAGCATGTCGCCGATGTTGACGACGAACGTCCCCGGCACGGGCGGCACGTCGATCCACTCGCCCGCGCCGTTGAGCACCTCGAGGCCCGGCGCCGTGGGCTTGAGCAGGGTGAAGCATTCGTAGTCGGTGTGCGCACCGATACCCTCGCCGTCCACGGCGCCGGGGTTGTATGGATAGTGGATGAGCCGCAGCTGGCTTGGCGTCTTGGTCGCGTGCTTGGAGAACGTGTCGGGATCCTCCCCCAACGCCACCGCGAACGCCCGCAACAACCGCTGCCCGACGTCGAGTACCGCCTCGTAGTACGCGGTCACCGCATCGGCGAAACCAGGTAGGTCCGGCCAGGTGTTCGGGCCGAGCATCGGATTGCCGGCAAGGTAGTCCGGATCGTCGGCCGGTAGGTCCAGCGCGGTGTCGAACGCCTCCTTCATTTCCGGCATGCCGGTCGCGAGGCCCTCCTCACCGGAGGGGACGTAGCCCCGATGGCATGCGGACAGCCCGATGTAGTAGCGCATCTTCTCGTCGAGCGGCAGCGCGAAGAACTCCTTCGTCGCCGCCAACATGCGGTCAAACAACAAGTCGTCGACCCCGGCACCACCTACATAGAAGAACCCGACCTCGCTGGCCGCCTTGCCGAGCTCAGCGGCTACTCGCTCGCGCTCCTGCCGATCCGGTGATCCCAGCCCACTGATGTCCACGATCGGCACCGAAGTGAATGACGTTGTGCCACTCATAGATCCACATCTCCTTCGCTATCCTCGATACGCCATCGGACACCATTGGCCACCAGGTCACTGCCATTCACGCGCGGGTTGAGCGTTGTCCATTGGGGGCCGCCGATCGTGTGCAGCACCACACCGTTTCCGTCTGCCCAGCCGAAGTGCGCACCGGCGCGCAGCAGGATCGCGTTGTGCAGGAACAGCGCCCAGCACCGAACGCCCGGATCGTCGTCGCGGACCCAATGCTCGACGTAGTCCTCGTGCACGCCGACTTCGATCAACACGCCAGCATCCCAGCGCATCCGACCCGCGTCGGGAAACGGGCCCGGCGGCTCGATATCGATGAGCCGCTGCCACTCGAAGACGTCACCGTGCTGGCCGAGCCGACCGGCGAAGCCGCGGGTGTCCACGTACGCGGAGATCCCCTGCAGCCACGCTACATCCGTGCTCACGTCCCGCGATCCGTCGCCGGCGATCAGCAAGGTGCGCCGCCACAAGCCGCTGCATTCGGTCATCAACACGGTCATGCCGACGCCTGCCACATGGATTCCAGCAGGGCGATCCCGTCTGCGGTTGGCCTGCCGAACGCCCGGACCCGGGCAATCCCACCGTCGGGGTAGGCCTGCACCCGCAGCGCGGTGATATCCGTGGCGGCCACGATGAACACCTGCCGGGCGTCGGGTGCGATGCGGGTGCGAGTCAGCACTTCCACGTCGAATGGCACCAGCGCCCAGCCGTGTTCGCCGCAGGGCACCCCCCGGCTGCCCAGCACCGCCACCTCGCGTGACGCGTTGAACACGAAGCGGCTGGTGTCGACCTCGATGCGCTGGAGATCGGCGGGCACCGCGAACGAGATCATCACCGCGTCGTGGGTGTCGGGACCGATGTCGCGACGCCGCTTGGTCTCCCATCCGTCGCCCATGGTGCGCGGCCGATCCGGAGCAATGAGCACGCACGCATCGGAATAGAAGCTGTCAGAAGACCATTCGACGCGACCACCCTGTTCGACGCCCGACACCTCGACGGTGATGCCCGCCCACGTCGCGGGGTCGGGGATGACCTCGCCGTAAACCCGCAGTCGCGCCACTCCCCCGTCGGATTCCAGGTTTAGGCGCACATGCGTGTAGCGCCGTGGGTCGTCGACGGCAAAGACGTTGTGGGAGTCGGGCTTCAGCGCAGTGGTCTCGACGACCGTCGTCCACTGCGCCGCAGCGGCGGTGGCGTCGTCGACGACGTCGAGCACGCACGCATCGATGCGGCACGCGGTCGGGTGATTGCCTGCGAAGAATCGGGTGTCGACGTCGATCGCGCGCAGCCTTCCGCCGGCTCCGAGTCGCACGATCGCCCAGTCGCCACCGCCCCCTACGTACCTGCGGGTCTCCCAACCGTCGACGACCTCACCGCGCAGATCGTAGGTGCCTGGAACGAACGCCGGCTCGCTCGGCTCGACCAGCCGTTCCTTGAACCCGAACGATTCGTCACTGGCGGCGACGACGCTGCCGCCGAGGGCCCGCGACGCGAGATCGACTTTCACCGGTCCAACCCCAGTGCCGTCGACAATGGCCAATGGCTGCGCGGGTTGTCCGGGCCCGCGGCATACACACCGGCCTTGCTCGTGCTCAGCCCGAGCCCGACCAATGCCTGGGCGAGTGCGACCGCGGCGGCCACCCCGTCGATGGCGGGCACACCCAGCTTGGCCGTGATCACCGCGGTGACACCGGCCATCCCCGCACAGCCGAGGCAGATCACGTCGGCGCCGTCCTCCGCAATCGCCCTGGCCGCCTCGTCGACGATCGCCTGCACGGCGCCTGCGGGGTCGGCGTCCACTTCTGCGGTACCGAGCCCGCAGGCACGCACCGACGCGCAGTGCGCGTCGAGGCCTGCGAGCATCAGCCGGTCCTCGATAGGCGGTATCGAACGCGCCAACGTGGTCACTACGCAGAACCGCCGCCCGATCAGATGCGCGACGTGCGCCGCGGCCTCCGCGATGTCCAACACCGGTACGGGCAGCATCTCCTGCAGCGCATCCTTGCCATGCTCACCGAACCCGGCCAGAATCACTGCGTCGTAATCGAATTCGCCCACCGCGAGCATGGTGGTCACCACGTCCATCACGCCCACCGCAGACAGGTAGCTTTCGGCCGCCGAATCGATCGCCGTCGCGCCGAATCGTGGATTGCGCGCGACGATCTCTGTCCCCTCGGCGGCGACAGCGGCTGCGGCCGCGGCGATCTCGGCGGTCATCGACTCCGATGTATTCGGATTCAGCACCAGGATTCTCATGCCGGCTGACCCACCCGGTCGTAGACGAGGCGGCCCGCCACCCACGTCTGCGCCACCGACCCGCGCAGCGCCGCGCCGTCGTAGGGCGTTACCGCGTGCCGGTGCCGCAGCGTGCCCACCGTCTGCTCGACATCGGGATCGAATACGCAGAAATCCGCGCGCTGCCCGACCGCGATCCGGCCGCGGTCATCCAGCCCTGCGAGTGCGGCGGGCGTTTCCGCCATCCACCGGCACAGCTGCGCGAGCCCGAATCCGCGCTTGGTGGCGCGCGTCCATACGGCGCGCGGCCCGACCTCGAGCGAACTGATTCCGCCGAACACCCGGCCGAAGTCGCCGTCGGCCTTCATCGATGGCGCGCAGGGCGAGTGGTCGGACACGATCATGTCCAGCGTGCCGTCGGCAATCCCTTGCCACAGCAAGTCGCGGTTGTCAGCGTCGCGAATCGGTGGACAGGCCGCGAACTGCGTTGCGCCATCGAGGATGTTCTCGGCCGCGAAGGTCAGGTAATGCGGGCAGGTCTCGCCGGTGATGCGCACGCCGGAGCGCTTGGCCTCGGCCAGCATCGGCAACACGCGGGCGCTCGACACATGCACGATGTGCACCCGGGCACCGGTGTGCCTGGCGGTGTCGATCACCAGCGTGACGGCGTCTTCCTCCGACGCGTCCGGCCGCGACGACAGAAACGACGCATAGCTGCGCCCACGCGGGGGCGGGCTGGCCTCGATGACGTGGTGGCTTTCCGCGTGCACCAACAGCACTGCGTCCATCGCAGCAACACGCGCGGCGGCGCGCCGGAACTCCTCGGCGGTCAGGTGCGGAAAGTTCGGGTTGCCGGAGTCGGCGAGGAAGCACTTGAAGCCCCGCACACCCGAGGCGGCGAGGTCGGCCAGCATGTCGAGGTTGTCGGGGACCACGCCGCCCCAAAACGCGACATCGACCGCGCACTTGCCATGCGCCGCTTGACGTTTGCGCTCCAGCGCATCGACGGTGGTGGTCACTGGGTCGCTGTCCAGCGGCATGTCGACGAGAGTGGTGATGCCGGCCGCCGCCGCGGCCGCCGTCGCGGTGGCGAAGCCTTCCCAGTCGGTGCCCGGTTCGTTGATGTGCACATGGGTGTCGACGAAGCCCGGCAGGAGCACCGTGGACGGCGGCAGCCGAATCGACTCCTGACCGCTGAAGTCTCCGATCAAACCGATCCCGCGGATCACGCCGTCGGCCACCGCGACGGCGGCCGCGCGGACCTCGCCGTCGATCACCGCCTTCTCGGTGCGGATGACCAGATCCACTAGGCGAATCTGTCGTGGAAGTGTCGGGTCAGCTCCGGCCATACGTGTGGATCGTGGCCGGGAATCAGTTGGTAGCCTTTCTCTTTGGCCAGCCTCTTGAGCTTGCGGATCGGTTCTATCGTTTCTTCTGGCTCGACGCCGATATACCCGCCGATCGCCAGCTCGTGCTCGATGTTCTCGGTCAGGTCGGCGGCGTCGAACGCGAACACGAAGCCATCGCCGCCGACCGACTCGTCGAGCTCGACAACGAAACTCTGGTGACCCGGGGTGTGCCCGTAGGTGGGGACCGCGGTGATGCCCGGCGCGATTTCGGCTTCCCCGTCCGCGAGCTTCCACTCGATGCGCGGGTCGTCGAAATCGATCCGCACAATCGCGTTGTGCTCGGGCTCAGGATGATTCGACAACCCATATTCGAGTTCGCGTCGCTGTGCATGCACCGGCACCTTGCCGGCGAACAGCTTCAGCCCGCCGGCATGATCGTGGTGCAGGTGGCTGACCGCGACGGTGTGGATGTCGTCGATGTCGACGCCGATGTCGTGCAGCGACTCCTCGATCGGCTCACCGGGTCCAGGAAGCACCGGGATGTACTCCACCGTCGGGTAGAACCGGCGATACAGCGCGGGATCTCGGATCAGAGCGGTGTTGAAGCCGGTGTCGAGGAGCACCCAGCCGCCGTCGGTCTGCAGCAGCACCCCGGGCACCGGCTCCCGCATCCGCTCCTCGGGCGGAGCGCCGTAGACCGATACGGCCTTCGGCAACTCCTCCCAGCCGAGCGTCAGCAGAATGATCCGATGTACTTTGCCCATCGGCCTACCCTACGGACAGCGCAGCGATCCGCAGTGAGTTCGGGTTCGACACCGCGTGTGCCTGCTCGACTCCCTTCAGCCACGGCTGGGCGACCACGAAGTCGTCGACGTCGGCGACGTTCAACCAGCACCCGGTCTCTTCGGCTGCTGCGCCCGCGTCCGAATACGGTTGTGGCGCACCGTTCGGCAATCCCTGCGCCAGCGCATCGGTCACCCGCGGCGACGAGCAACCCAGGTAGTTGATCCCGCCGTCCTTGTCCCACGAGATGTGCCCCCAGGTGTAGGGCGACGGCGCGTCCGGCCACACCATATTGGTGAAGATCTCAGGCGCGGCCTGCATGTCGGTGCCGATCCAGCCGTAGATCTCCGAGGTGGGATACCCCTGCACCTTTGCGGTGATTCCCGCTGCCGCGAGCTGAGTCTGCACCAGGTTGCTCACCAGCTGCATGTCGGGATTGCTCGTGTCGTACCCGATGGTGATGGTCTTCTGGTCGGCAGGCAGGCCTGCAGCGATCTTCGTCAACGCCGCCGGGTCATGCTTGAGCGTCTGCTTCCCGAAGTCCGCGGCCAGCACATACGGCGGATACATCTGTTCGCCCACCTTGCCGCGGCCGAAATACGTCTGCTTGACCAACTGATCGACGTCGATGGCATCCATCACCGCCGTCCGGGTCGCCTGGTCGGCCATGATGCCCTTGTTCGGGTTGACGTAGAGGAAGCTCGCCATCATCGTCGGCAGCGAATAATGCGAGTATTTCGAATTGTTCAGATACTGCTCGACCGCCGACGACGGCAGGTCATGCAGGATCGCGGCGAGTTGGCCGTTGTTGAACTGCAATTGCTGCGCGGAGGTGTCGGTGATGACAGGCATCTCGACCTTCTCGAAATACGGCTTGGCGCCCCAATATTCGGGGAAGGATGCCATCGCGTAGTGCGAGCCGACCTGTGCATCGGTCAGGGTGTACGGGCCGGTACCGAGGTCGTGGGTGGTGAGGTAGTTCTGCGCAGAGTCCGATCCGGCGTTCTTCTGCAGCCCGGTCGGGCTCATCATGCGCGGCCCGTAGGGCGAAGCGAGGTAGTCGAGGAACTCCGAGTTGGGTGACTTCAGCGTGATCGTCACGCCGTAATCCCCTTGTGTGGTGATCGATTCGATGTCCTTGACCATGTACGCGGGCCCGCCGTTGACGGCCAGCCTGCGGTCGAACGACGCCTTGACCGCGTCGGACTTGAACGGCGTGCCGTCGTGGAATTTCACGCCCTCGCGAAGCTTGAGCGTGAAGACCTTGTTGTCGGGCGACGCGGTCCACTCCGTGGCCAGCAGCGGCTCGAACTCCGCCTTGCCTTGGCCGCCTTTGAACTGCAACAGGCCCTCGTAGAGGTTCGTCGTCAGCAGCAAGCCCTGCCCGGCGTAATACACGTCGGGGTCCGGCGGCTGACCGGGATCCTGCAGGAACGACAGATGCAGCACCTTGTCGGTGGGCGCCGCGTTGGGTGTGCTCGATCCGGAATCCGAACCGCCGCAGGCCGAAAGGGTCAGCATCGCGACGGCTCCCGCGGCGGCAATGGCTAGAAGTCGTTTACTCATCGTGCTGCTCCTTCTAAAACGGGTTGTTCTAGTGCTTGGAAGGCGGTGAGGATCTCCTCGGTGGTGCGCATCGCGCCGGTCTGCAGGTACTCCATGGCGGCCAGTGCCGCATCGTGGAGGTATTGCGATGACCCGCCGACGCAATCGGTGACCACGCGCACGTAGTAGTCGCGCTGGTGTGCGTCGGCGAACGTGTAGTGCACGCAGACATCGGTCAAACCGCCGATGAGAATCAGCGTTGACGCCCGCAGCCCGCGCAGCACGATCTCGAAATCCGTTCCGATGAAACCGGAGTAGCGCCGCTTGACGATGTGAAATTCATCGGGCAGCGGCCGCAGCGACGGCTCGAGGTCGGTGCCGGGCTGTCCGTCGATGCAGTGCACTCCCTCGGTGCCATCCAATTCACGGCCGAAGTCGACGCCGCTGGGCCGGTGCACCTCCTGGAAGAACACCACCGGCACACCGGCGGCGCGCGCCGCGGAAACGAGTTTCTCGGCCCGCTCGACACGTTCGGCATGCCCGGGCATGTGGGGAATTCACACATCTGCCACCGGCATTGCGCCGCCTTGCTGGATGTCGACGACAACCAGCACTGGGTTGCCCACGATGAGTGGCTGTGTTGGCACCTAACCTCCTCCTACTGCTATGCGTGGATCGGCCGCGGCCTGCAAGAGGTCGACCGCAGTGTTGATGGCGACGTAGAGCATGCCGAGCACCAGGGTGACTCCCGCGATTGCGGGAAAGTCGGCGACCGGAATGCTTTGGGCGATGTACTGACCGATGCCGGGCCAGCCGAACACCTGCTCGACGACCAGCACACCGGAGAACATCAAGCCCACCTGAAGCCCTGTCATCGCCAATGCACCGCCGACGGAGTTGCGCAGCACGTGGCCTACCATGATGCGGCCCTCCGAAAGACCTTTGGCCCGAGCGGTTCTCGCGTAATCGCTGTCGGCGTCGGTCAGCAGGCTGGAGCGCAGCACGCGCCCGATCGCCACAGCCGGGCCGAGGGCGATGACCACCGCCGGAAGGATGAGGTGGTGCAGCGCGTTCGTGACGACATCGAACCGCCCGGCGATCAGCCCGTCGACCGTCAGCAGCCCGGTCGGTCCTGTCGGCGGATCCGGCACGCTGATCCGGCCGTTGGCGGGCACCCACCCCAATTTCTGGTAGAAGACGATCAGCCCGAGGATGCCTAGCAGGAACATCGGCGCGGATGCGCCGGTGAACAGCACCGCGCGAAGCACACTCGCGCCCGGCCACTTCAATGTCGTACCGAAGGCCAACAGCCCGGCCAAGATCAGCGCGAGACCGAGCCCGTACAACGCCAATTCCAGTGTTGCCGGGAAGAAGTCGCCGAGGTCGCTGCTCACGGCGTGCCGGGTGCGGTACGACTGGCCGAGGTCGCCGCGAACCGCCGCAGTCAGATAGTTCCAGAATTGGTTGACCATCGGCTGATCGAGGCCAAGCGTGTGTCTGCGGGCCGCGACGGCGTCCGCGGAGGCGTTCGCGCCCATTTGCGCCTTGACCGGATCCATGGGCGAAATGTGCTGCAGCACGAACATCACCGCGATGAGCGCGATGAGGATGAGTACCATCGCGCCGAGCCGATGCAGGATGAAGTTGCGCATGAGCTAGCTCGTCTTCATCAGATTGCGTAGACCGTCGCCCGCGAGGTTGGCGGCAAGGGCAAGAACGAGGACGGCGAGACCCGGCATCACCGGGATCCACCACTGCTGGAGGAAGTACGTCAGGTTGCGCGCGGTATCGGCGCCGAGCTCCGGCGCAGGCGCGGCCTGGCCGAGGCCCAGGAACGACAGCGCCGCCAGCGTCAGGATCAAGTTGCCGATGTCGAGGCTCGCGGCCACCAAGGCGTTCGGCACCGCGCCGGGCAATAGATGCCTGCCGGCCAACCGAATCGGGCCGACCCCGGCCAGCCGGGCGGCCTCGATGTGCGGGCGGGCCGCAAGGCGGGCCACTTCACCGCGGACGAGTCGTGCGTAGAACGGCCACCACACGATCGACACCGCGATCAGCGTGTGGATGAAGCCAGGACCGAGCGCGGCGACTACGGCGATGGCCAGAACCGGCGCGGGCAGCGACAGGAATGCATCGGTGATCCGCATCAGTAGGCTGTCGATCCACCCGCCCGCGGCGCCGGCGATCAAACCGACGAGTCCGCCGATGAGCAGCCCGACCGCGACAACGACCAGCGCGGCGAACCAGCTCGCCCGGATGCCGTAGAGCACGCGGCTGCCGATGTCGCGGCCGATCGCATCCGTGCCGAGAAGGAAACCCCCCTTGCCAGGGGCCTGCAGTGGCATGCCCGCGGGCACCAGCGGATCGTGAGGTGAGATGACGGGCACCGCGATCGCCACGATCGTCACGATGAGAACCAGACTCACTGCGGCCCAGTTCCTCAGCATCGGCGACGAGGTCGGAAGCGAAAGCCCACGTACCCGCCCTCGGGTCACTGTGCCTGCGGCAAGTGCGATGGCCATTTCAGCTCGCCTTCCGCTCGATACAGGCAACTTGGTGTGGACTGCCGGCTGCACCCTCGAGCCGAACATCGAGCTGGTTGTCGGAGCAGGTATCGACGGCGATCGGGCAGCGCGGGTGGAATGCGCACCCGCTCGGCGGGGACAGTGGGCTGGCGGGTTCGCCCGGCAGCACCCGTGATTCCCGGCCGAGATCTGGAATCGAGTCGACCAACGCCTGGGTGTAGGGGTGGACCGGGTTGTTGATGACGTCGTCCGCCGGTCCGATCTCGACGATGCGGCCCAAATACATGACGGCGATCCGGTCGGCGACCACCCGCGCGACCGAAAGGTCGTGCGTCACAAACACCACGGACATGTCCAGCGTTCGGCGGAGGTCGCCGATCAGGTTCAGGACCGAGGCGGCCAACGAGACGTCGAGTGCGCTGGTCGGCTCGTCGCACAGCAGGACCGCCGGTGGCACCACCGTCGCCCGGGCCAGCGACACCCGCTGACGCTGACCGCCGGAGAGCTGGCCCGCCCGCGACTTCGCGATGTCCAGCGGCAGGCCCACGCGTTGCAACACCTCGGCCACTGCGTCCTGTCTTTGGCTGCGGGACAAGCCATTTCCGCGCAGCCGCTCGGCGATCAGCTCGCCGACCGACAGCCACGGTGTCAACGATGCGCCCGCGTCCTGGAACACCATCTGCGGTCCCTGGACGCCTGCCAGCTCGACGGTTCCCGAGCTCGCTTTCTCCAGGCCGGCGATGACTCGCAGCAGCGTGGACTTGCCCGATCCGCTCTCGCCGACCAGTGCAACCGATTCGCCGTGGCCGACGGTCAGTGAAATGCCGCGCAGCGCTTGAAGTTTGCCGAAGGCCTTGACCACATCCTGCAGCACCACCGCGGGCGGTTCGGACGTTTCGGTGGACTCTGTTTCCGGCTCGATGTCCTCGGTCGTGGTGGTGAGCCGCGAGCCGAGCTCGGTGGTGACCGCCTCGAACGGCACGATGCAGGCGCTGACTCGGCCGGGGGCGACCGTGATCGGGTCGGGCGGGGTCGCCTCACACGCCGGCGTGGCCACCACGCAGCGAGGGGCGAATGCGCAGCCAGGAAGCGGCGTCACCGGGCTGGGCACCGACCCGGCGAGCGCGGCGAGCTTACGGTGTCTGGCGGTTTGCAGCGTCAGCCGAGAGCGCAGCAAGCCATGGGTGTAGGGGTGGGCGGGCTGATTTAGAACCTCTGCCGTGGGGCCGATCTCGGCGATGCGGCCGGCATAGAGCACCGCGATGCGGTCCGAGATCTGCGCGGCGACGCCCAGGTCGTGGGTGATGAACATGATGCTGCAGCCGATTTCATCGCGCAGCCGCAGCAGCAGCCGCAATACCTGCGCTTGCACCGTGACGTCGAGGGCCGTGGTGGGTTCGTCGGCGATGATCAGCTCCGGGTTACCGGCGATCGCGATGGCGATCATCACGCGCTGCCGGAGCCCACCGGAAAGCTCGTGCGGGTAAGCCCGGAACCGGCGCTTGGGTTCCGGGATGCCGACCGCGGTGAGCAGCTTGAGCGCCTCCTCGTCGCTGCCCGCCGCCTCGGCGACCTGCCTACCGATCCGCATGGTCGGATTCAGCGACGTCATCGGGTCTTGGAAGATGGCGCCGAGGTCGAGGCGGCGGACTTTGCGCAGGGTTTTCGCGTCGCCGGTCACCATGTCGGTGCCCGTCACCGTGACCGAGCCCTGCACCCGCGCCTGCGGCAGCAGCCCGAGCATGGTGAACCCCAGGACGCTCTTGCCCGAGCCGGATTCGCCGACCAGGCCGAGGATCTCGCCGGGTGCGATGTCGAGGGACACCCCGCGAAGCGCATGCACGTCGCGGCCATTGCGGCGGAACGTGACGTGCAGATCGGTGATCGTCGCGACCTGCGCAGCGTCGGCCGCCGGGCTCGACGAGTGTGCGTCGACCTCGGTTACTGCGCTACTCATCCACCGCTCCTAAACCCTCCCGGCCTGTCACTTGACAGTTTTCAGGGCGCGCCGTGGCGGTGGGTGTCGCTGGCGTAACCAATACCCGGCGCTGCGTAACCGATTCGTGTCGCGCGTTTCTGTCGTGTGACAGAAAGTTGTTTTCGCTGTTCAGTGGGTCACGATGGGGCGATGTCGATCACTCGTGCTGGCCGCCCACGGTTGACGACCCAGCGTCGGCCGGGCACGACCGCGCGCGATGAAATCCTCGACGCCGCAGGTGAACTCTTCACGACGCTCGGCTATACCGGCACGTCGACCCGCACCATCGCGGAGGCGGTCGGTATCAGGCAGGCCTCGCTCTATCACTACTTCAAGACCAAAGATGACATCCTGTGTGCCTTGCTCAGCCAGACGGTGACGCCGACGCTGATGGTCGTCGAGAGCCTAGCGGGCACGGAGCCATCCCTCAGCGCGGCCGAGCACCTGCACGCATTGGCGCTCTTCGATGGCCGCCAGCTGTTGGACGGCCGCTGGAACCTGGGTGCGCTGTATCTGCAGCCCGAACTGCGCGGTGCGCGCCTCGAACCGTTCTGGTCCGACCGGGAGCGGCTGCGGCTGCACTATTTGGCGGTGAGCAAGGCCATCGTGGCCGACACCGGCATTGACGAGGCGGCAGCCGATCTACCGTTCCGACTGGTGGAGTCGTTGGTCAACATGTGGACCGCGCGGCCCGGCCCAGAACGGACGAGATTGCCGGAACACATTGCGGACGCGTGCATCCGGGTGCTCGGCATGCCGGACAGCGTGACACCGCGACTGCGGGCCCGCAGTCATCTCGAATTGACCCGGTACGCCGCCGACTAGTCCGCTTTCGGCATCGGAATGCCCTCGCTGGCAGCGAACTGGGCATCTTCCTCCGATGCGAGGCCGATCGATACCACGGAACGGTCGAAGAACACGTCCGTCAGGTACGCCAACGCCACGGCCCACCTGTTGACGAACCGCGGGATGGCATACAGGTGGTAGAGGCGAGTAACGGCCTTGGCGGGAAACCCGGACAGCTGAATGTTGAGCGGGTTGGCGACGGCGCGCCGAGGGCCGA
>DASRJA010000542.1:0-8704 GCA_035649695.1 Mycobacterium sp.
GAATTGCCGTGGGACAGCATCGATATGGATTTCATGAATCTCAACCAGGCGGCGCACGGCGATCGCGAGTTCGGTTACATCCAGTCTCGGCTGTCGACGGCACGTAAGACCGTCGCCGGGCACGTCAGCGATCAACGAACCCGCTCGCGTATCGGGGCGTGGACGCGCGCCTCGCTCGCCACCGCCGAACTGGCTACCCTTCGAGTGGCACGGTTCGGCGACAACATGCGCAACGTCGCCGTCACCGAGGGCGACAAGGTCGAAGCAGAAGCGCACTTCGGTGCATCGGTCAACACCTATCCGGTCAACGAGCTCGTCGACGTCGTCGAACGAGTGCCGGCCGCCGAGGTGGACAAGCTTGTTCGCGAGTACGAGCATGCCTACCGGCTCGCCCCTGAGCTGAGACCCGGAGGTGACCGCCACACCTCGCTTCGGCACGGCGCGCAGATCGAAGCTGGGCTGCGAAAGTTCCTTGAGAACGGCGATTTTCACGCGTTCACTACCAACTTCGAGGATCTCGGAGGGCTGCGCCAGCTGCCCGGCCTTGCCGTGCAACGGCTGATGGCCGATGGCTACGGCTTCGGCGCAGAAGGCGACTGGAAAACCGCGGTCATGTTGCGGGCGGTGAAGGTGATGGCCGAAGGTCTGCCCGGCGGCACGTCGTTCATGGAGGACTACACCTACGACCTGACGGTCGGCGCCGAACGCGTCCTTGGCGCCCACATGCTGGAAGTGTGCCCGTCGATCGCGGACGGCGTGCCGTCGCTGGAGGTGCACCCGCTGTCGATCGGCGGGCGCGAAGATCCCGTCCGATTGCGGTTCACGGCGGCGCCGGCCGACGCGGTGATTCTCGGGATCAGCGATGTCGGTTCGCGATTCCGCCTGGTGGCCAACGAAGTTCGCGTCGTCGAGCCGACGGCTCCGCTGCCAAACCTTCCCGTGGCATGCGCGGTGTGGGAACCGTGCCCAAGCTGGTCCGTCGCCGCCGAGGCGTGGCTGATGGCCGGGGCGCCCCATCACACCGTGCTCACCACTGCGGTCGGAACAGAGGTGCTCGAGGACTTCGCCACCATGACCGGAACTGAGCTGCTGGTGATCGACGGGGACACCACCGTGCGGGGGTTCATTCGGGAGCTGAAATGGAACGACGTGTACCACCACGCCGCAGCGGGTCTCTGACCCCACGTCAGTCGCGCGAGCGGAAGCTGGACCGCTTCGACCGTGACTTACTCGTGTTCTGGCTCAGTTGGGCGCCGTATGGCGGCCCGCCCACTGACGAATGCTTCGTTGAGTTCGGGATGGACGTGGAGCGCGTGCGTGAGCGCTGCATGGAAGTGGTCTGCTCGGCTCGCGCCGCTGAATTCGTCGACGCCGACCGTTCACTGCTGCTTCGCGCCTCTCAGCTGCTGCTGGGACCCCTGACTCAGCGCGACAGTCGTTCCATCGTTCCCGAAGCCAATCCGAGGGTGAACCGCTTCGCGCGCCGACCGGCGTCGGCTAGCGCCTTGCGGCCTGCTTTGACGGGTCGGACCGCAACGTCATCGCCCACGCGGACCGTGCCGCTGGAGTCGACACCGCAGTAGACGCCGAGGCATCGCTGCGCCCGAACGGCCACCGCCTTCGTGATGCGGCGGTCGACCTCGAATCCGGGCTGCGCACGGCTTGGTACCACACAGCGAACCGTCGGCATCATCACGTCGAGAGCTACTTCGCCGACCGTCACACGGGCCCCGGTCCAGTGCGACTCCGGTAGGCCGTCGCCTGGATCATCAAGCGCCAGTAGCACATTGGGGCGAAATCGGCGGACGTCGAGTTCAGTGCCGATCTCTGCGCCGATGGTCGCCAGGCTGGTCTGGCTCAGCACGTGCACGGGCGCCAAGTCGACGAACATGCCCGGAGGCGTTGAGTAACGAGCGAAATTGACCATATCTGCCACTCGCACCATCGAGAGATCAGGCAGCTTTTCATCGTCGGCGACACCGAAGGCGGCGCGAAGCCACGCGGGTGACATTGTTTCGGAGCGCTCGGCGCGGGTCAGCTTGTGCAGGCTGGTGTCCTCCGCCGGCGGCAGAGCCGTCAGCCTGACGTCGCGTCCCGCCAATTCGGAGAGCTTCGCGTGCACACCGCCGTCGCTGCTGGACAACACCGTGCCGTCAGGGAAGCTGATTTCAACCTCGGGAACATTCCCCGGGCCGGCATCTGGCGAGACAGGCCCGACATATCGGGCGGTCGCCGTCAGCAGCACCGGTATCTGCCGAGCCGAAGCCGTGACGTCACGTCCCAAGTCGCGAACGGCCCACAGCCGGTCCCCCAGCACTCCGCGGGGACCGATCTCGGCGTGCTCGATTCGTTCGCCCCCCAGCGACTTGACGGGATAGCGCCACAATTCGGCGACCCGACCAACGGTCATGGCGCCACGGTACGGCGCGCCGTTAAGAGATGGGCTGCATTCCCGCCATATATCGCCGGGCCAGGTCCTGATACGCGCCAGGATTGGTGTTCACCCACATCTCCGCGCCCGTGCCCGCGATCGGCCCACGCACCTTGGCCGGCGCGCCGGTCACCAGCACCTCGTCGGGGATCTTCGTGCCGCCGACGACCAGCGAGTGCGCCGCAATCAGGCTGCGCGCGCCGATCACCGCGCCGTCGAGCACCGTGCAGTGGTTGGCGAGCACGGCCTGGGCCCCGATATGCACGCCGTGCACCACGCAGCCGTGCGCGACCGTCGCACCCGGGCCGACATCGACAGGAATGCCCGGCGGGGCATGCAGCACGCAGCAGTCCTGCACGTTGGCGCCCTCACGGACGATGATCGGGGCGAAGTCGGCGCGAATGACCGCGTTGAACCACACAGACGCGCCTGCCTCGACGTGGACGTCGCCGACGAGCGTGGCGGTGGGGGCGATGAACGCGGTCGGATCGATCGTCGGCGATCGGCCCTCAAAGGTGTACAACGGCATCGTCTACATATACCGCAGGTAAAACGGGTTTAGATTG
Organism: Mycobacterium sp.; assembly: GCA_035649695.1. Classification (GTDB taxonomy): domain Bacteria; phylum Actinomycetota; class Actinomycetes; order Mycobacteriales; family Mycobacteriaceae; genus Mycobacterium. The sequence continues at coordinate 2,998 of DASRJA010000542.1, forward strand.
CGCCTCGGGGGGCAAAAACTGTAACGTGTTCTAGTTAGAGAGCACAGATTGGGAGGCCCGAGGTGACCACCGAAACCGCAGGCATTCGCGAGATCGACACCGGCGCGCTGCCGGACAGGTACGCGCGTGGCTGGCACTGCCTTGGCCCGGTGAACGACTACCTGGACGGCAAACCGCACGGTGTCGAGATTTTCGGGACCATGCTGGTCGTCTTCGCGGACTCCCACGGCGACGTCAAGGTGCTGGACGGGTACTGCAGGCACATGGGTGGCAACCTCGCGCAGGGCACCATCAAGGGCGACGAGGTCGCCTGCCCGTTCCACGACTGGCGCTGGGGCGGCGACGGCAAGTGCAAGCTGGTGCCCTACGCCAAGCGCACCCCGCGACTGGCGCGGACGCGCGCGTGGCACACGGACGTCCGCGGTGGCCTGCTATTCGTCTGGAACGACCACGAGGGCAACCCGCCGCAGCCCGAGGTACAGATCCCGGACATCCCGGAGGCCGCCAGTGACGAGTGGACCGACTGGCGCTGGAACTCGATCCTGATCGAGGGCTCCAACTGCCGCGACATCATCGACAACGTCACCGACATGGCGCACTTCTTCTATATCCACTTCGGTCTGCCGACGTACTTCAAGAACGTGTTCGAGGGCCACATCGCCTCGCAGTATCTGCACAACGTCGGCCGGCCCGACATCAACGACATGGGCACCACATACGGTGAAGCGCACCTGGATTCGGAGGCGTCGTACTTCGGCCCGTCCTTCATGATCAACTGGTTGCACAACAGCTACGGCGGCTTCAAGGCCGAGTCGATCCTGATCAACTGCCACTACCCCGTCACCCAGAACTCGTTCTTGCTGCAGTGGGGCGTCATCGTGGAGAAGCCGAAGGGGCTCGACGAAGAGACCACCGACAAGCTGGCCCGGGTGTTCACCGAAGGTGTGAGCAAGGGATTCCAGCAGGACGTCGAGATCTGGAAGCACAAGACCCGCATCGACAATCCGCTGCTGGTCGAGGAGGACGGCGCCGTTTATCAGATGCGCCGGTGGTACCAGCAGTTCTACGTCGATGTCGCCGACGTGACGCCGGATATGACCGACCGGTTCGAGATCGAGATCGACACCACGGCGGCCAATGAGAAGTGGCATGTCGAGGTCGAGGAGAATCTCAAGCAGCAGGCTGCCGAGAAAGAAAAGGCCGAACAGGGGTTGTAGTGAGCCGGGAGCGCAACGCGCCAGACGTCGACGAGCTAGCGCGGTCGATGCTGAGGCTCTACGGCGCCCACGACGACGACCATGAACACAACGGCGCCAGTGGGATCCGTTCCAAGGCGCCCAACTTCGCGTCGGATCCTGAGCGTGCCGCCGCCGTGGCGGAAGCCACGCAACGCGACCGCGAACGGTATCTGACCTCCGGGCTGGTGTCGGTTGACTGCCGGTTCTGCCACGTCGCGGTGCAGGTGAAGAAGCTCGGCCCGGGGCATACTTCAGTGCAGTGGAACACCGAGGCGTCACAGCGGTGCGCGTACTTCGCCGAGATCCGGCAGTCCGGCGGTGATTCCGCACGTGCCCCGTCGTGCCCGAAGCTGGCCGACAGCATCAAACACGCCGTCGCCGAAGGGTGTTTGGAGGAGGTATCCAGTGCGCCCTCCCCCGGCGACGGCTAGCGTATCGGCGCTGTTGCTTGGTTTCCTCCTCGGAGGCTGCACGCAGACGGTTGACACACCACAACCGCGGGCCGAGCCGGCGGTGGCGCCCATTACCGCGCTACAGGTCGGCGACCTGTTGAGCTCGAAGGTCCAGGACAGGGACGGCAATCTGTTCATCACCGTTGAACCACGAGAGTGCAGACCTCACGCGCTCGAGGTGGATCCACCGCTCATCTTCGACCTCGACCCTGCGGCAACCGATGGTGGGCATTGGGTCTCTGACGACGGAGTCGTGATCGACGAGACAGCCGGTGTCTATCACGCCAACTTCGACGCCAACCGCGCATTGGCAGAAACGAAGCGCACCATCGATGCCTGTCGGGATGTTCCATTCACGATCACCGACATGCGAGACCGCGAGTACCACTTCAGGCTTCTGCCCCAGGTGAATTCGGGATCGCCGGACATCGTGCTGTGGTCATTCACAGCCAGCGACTGGGCCTGCGACAACGCGTTCGTTGCCGCGCACAATGCTGCCGTCCGGATCTCGACGTGTGCACCCGCCAACGGCTACGACGTGTTATCGCTGGCGCGCGAAGCGTTGAAACGGATTGAGAAGCTGGCCAATACCACGGCGTGACGCCTAGAGCCCCTTGAACCGGTCCTTGACCTGCTCGTCGGTCAGGCCGTAGTCCGCAAGCGAATACGTGTGCTTGGGCGCCCGTGGCCCCTTCTTGCTCTCCGCGTGGGTCTCCTCGACGGCAGCGCGGGCTTCGTCGGTGAAGTCGATGCCGAAGTGACGATAGATCGCTTCGAGTTCGCCGACCGGGTCGGCGATGAAAGCGAAGTAGTCCATGTCGTAGAACTGAGCCGAATCATGTTTTTTCCGTTCGGCATTGAACAGCTCCAGACCGCGCGACCAAGTCTGTAGTGAGTCCTGCCCAATGGTCTCGCCGACGAACGTGGTCGACCAGCCGGCAGTGGTGTGCTGTGCCAGCGAGCACATCGACGCCATGATCGTCTCGGCCGGTCGGTGGCATTGAATCACCAGCGCGTCCGGATACGTTGCGAACAATGCATCGAGCGCGAACAGATGGCTGGGATTCTTGAGCACCCACCGCTTTTCCGCATCGTTCAGCCCGATCAGCTGAAGGTTCTTGCGGTGCCGCTGATACGGTCTCGTCCAGTCCTGCTTGTCCAACCACCGGGCGTAGGTGGGCACATGCGCCAGCGTCTCGTAGGACACCGAATGCAGCGACTGACGCAGCAGTTGCCAGCACTCCTCGACGTCGTCGGCGGTCATGTAGTGCAGCCCGGTGTAGTCCGGGTTCTCGTCGTGCGCCTGCTTGAATCGCGCATCAAGTTCAACGAAAACCGGATTCTCCGACCAGGTTTCGCGCGGCGGACGCGGCTGCGGGAATTCTGCTAGCCACAGTTCCAGGCCCTGATGTCGCGGATCGGCGGCCAGCAACCGGTGCAGCGCTGTGGTGCCGGTGCGGGGTAGGCCGGTGACAAAGATCGGCCGCTCGATCACCACGTCCGCGTGCTGCGGGTACTGTTTCCACGCCGCTTCGGACAGCAGCCGCGCCACCAGAGCGTTGCGCACGAAGAACCGCGACATCTTGCTGCCGATCTCGGTGAGACCGGCCTCGCGGGCGTACGAGTCGAGCAGCACGCCGAGCGCTTCGCGGTAGTTGTCGTCGTCGGCACCGAAATCATCGAGGCCGCACGCCTTCGTCGCAGAGGCGTGCAGCTCGTCGACAGTGCCGACGTCGATTCTGGTGCTCATGCTTTGTACTCCCCGCAGTTGACGTCCAGCGTCTGCCCGGTGATTCCGCTGGACAGATCGCTGGCCATGAACAGGATCGCCGACGCCACCTCGTCCTCGGTCGGCAGCCGCTTCAAATCCGAGGTCGCAGCGGTGGCCTTGTAGATCTCGTCCACGGTGGTGCCGTACTTGCCGGCCTGGTGGGTGAAGTAACTTTCCAGCGTTCCACCCCAGATGTAGCCGGGCAGAATCGAATTCACTCGGATGCCCTGCTCGCCGAGTTCGGTGGCCAGCGACTGTGACATCGCCAAGAGCGCGGACTTCGCCATCTTGTAGGCGCCGTACTTGGCCTGCGAGTGCCGAACCACCATCGAGTTCACGTTGACGACGGACCCCTTCGACTCCGCCAACGCGGGGGTGAAGCCCTGGATCAGTCGCAGGGCGCCGAACACCGTCAGCTCGATCGCGTCGCGCATGTGCTCGAAGGTGGTGTTGGCCAACGGTTTCATCGACGGCACCCGGAACGCATTGTTGATCAGCACGTCGACCTTGCCGTACGCCTTGAGCGTCTCCTCGACGAGGTTGTTCACCTGCGCCTCGTCGGTGATGTCGGTGCCGACTGACACAGCGCGCCTGCCGAGATCAGTGATCTGCTTGGCCACGTCATCGAGACGCTCGACAGTCCGGGCCGCCAGCACTAGATCCGCACCCGCTTCCGCGCATCGCCGCGCAAGCGTGGTGCCCAGTGCCGGACCCACGCCACTGATCACGACGACCTTGTCATCCAGCAAGCCAGCCATCTACCCCACCATCCTGTGTCCAATTTGTGTCTGGCGCTCGGCAATTCGCGCACGCCAGTCGTCTTCGGAGATCTTGTTCTTCTCGTAGTACGGCAGCGACTGCGCGACCTTGTCGAACTCGACCACTTCCGCGGTCGGGCCGTCTGCCTCGGTGAGCTCACGCGACACCCGCTGCCACCGGAACTGCAGGTAACCCTTGGCGTGCCCGAGCGTCTCCACCCAGTTGGTCACGCCGGGGTTGCGGTCGGCGACCACGATGCGGATCTTGCCGTCCGGATCCGCCTGCGCCTGAGTGCCGTTCAGCGACGTCTGATGGTTGATGTAGTCGAGCGAGATGTACCACAGGCTGCCCAGCTGGAAGCCCAGGTAAGGAGCGTCGGTCACGGGCAGCGTGATGACGATCGCCTGGTCCGGCGTCAGGTCGAAGTGCCCGACGGACGAGTACTGGGTGGCCAGCCCGCCCGGCGTGAGCCGCGGCGCCACCAACGTGTTGACCGGAATGTTGGTATAGAACCACTGCGGAAACTGCAGCCAAGTCTTGACCCGCTGCACCAGCTGCTTTCCCGCTGTGGCATAACGCTTCTCGATCAGCTCACGAGTCAGCGGCGGCGGTGCGGTGCCCGCGGTGTCGACGCGCTCGATCGCGAACGAGCCGCGTTGTGCCGACCAGTCGTTGTAGACCTCCCTGATCACCAGCTGGGAGGGTGTCTCCGGCCGGAACCGCCACTCGAAGCTGCCATCCGCCGCGATGTCGAGTTTGCGATCGTCGAACGCCGTTTCGCTGTCGGGCACCACCTTGTCGGTGTACTCACCGCCGAGCAGCTGGAAGCTCACGTCGGTGGTGGTGCCGCGCTTCCCGGTCACGACGTAGTCGTGTTCGGGCAGCACGCGGGTGCCGAAGTAGAGGGTGTCGGGATTGTCGAGGCCCATCTTGGTGAACGGGCCCGTACCGCTGTGCAGGAACGGGTGGTCACGCTCGTAGTCGAACGCCACGTGCGTACACGCTGCGATGCAGCCTGCGAGGTATTGCAGGCCTTCCAACAGATCGGCTTCGGATTCGATGTGGGGCGCTTCGCCGACCAGCTTCTCGGCCTCGGCGATCGCCTCCATCAGTGGCTGCGAGTACACGCCCTCGAAACTAGAACGTGTTCTACCAAGAGTCAATATATGTACCGCAGCGGTACATATATGGAACAGCGAGGTACCCTGCTCTCGTGTCCGCCCCAGAGTCCGCCGGCCGCGCGTCGCCGCCCACCGAACGGGTGGTCCGCATCCTCGATTTTCTCGCCGCCCGTCCAGAGGAACGCTTCGGGCTGTCCGACCTCGCCCGCAGGCTGGGGCTGAGCAAGCCGACCTGCCTTGGCATCGTCACGTCGCTCACCGACGCCGGATACCTGGTACGCGATGCCGGCGACAAGACGTACCGACTGGGTCCCTCGTTGATCGGCGAGCGGGTGTACCTGCGTGGCGAGAACGGCGGGCGCAGAC
>DASRJA010000543.1:0-11601 GCA_035649695.1 Mycobacterium sp.
CGCCGCCGTCGCCGCCGTCGCCGCCGGTGGCGTTGCCGTCCGCGAAAACCCCTTCTGCGAAATCACCGGGTGCGGACGCGTTGCCACCGTCGCCGCCGCTACCCCGCACGGCGTCGCCGCCATCGCCGCCGTCGCCGCCGACCGCGTCACCCCTCGAGCTGACGACGTCGTTGCTGCCGTTGCCGCCGTCGCCGCCTTGCGTGGCCATGCCGTCGCGAATGCCGCCGTTACCGCCGTTACCGCCGTCGCCGCCGGTCGCGGTGGCGCCCAAGCCGGTGGTGCCTGCGATCAGCCCGGCGTCTCCGCCCTTGCCGCCGTCACCAGAATTGCTGTTGCCGCCATCGCCGCCGCTGCCGGCGGTGGCGTCACCGTTGGTGGTAGCGGCGCTGCCGCCCTTGCCCCCGTCGCCGCCGCCGAGCCCGCCGTCGCCACCGTCACCGCCATTGCCGCCGGTCGCGGGCCCTCCAATGGAGTTGTCGACCCGTTCGCCGTTGACGATTCTGATCGTGCCGGCGTCCCCGCCGTCGCCGCCGTCTCCGCCAAGGCCGCTTGGTGCCGAACCGCCAGCGCCGCCGTCGCCCGCCGTGCCGCCGGTCCTTGCGGTCACGTCGCCGCCGTCGCCACCGTCACCGCCGTTGCCGCCGAACAGCCCGGCGGCTCCACCATCGCCGCCGTCTTGGCCGGGCCTGCCGTTGGCACCGTCGCCGCCGTTGCCGAAGAAGATGCCGCCCGCACCGCCGTCCTGGCCCGCTAACACGCCGTCGGCGCCGTTGCCGATGAGGAAGCCGCCATTGGCGCCTGCCGTGACGGCGTCACCGATGAGCCATCCACCCGGCCCGATGATGTTCAGCGGGTTGGCCAAGATCTGGCCCGGGAGCCCTATGAGACGGGCGACAACGAAGTCCACGTTGCCGATCAATGGCAAGAGTTGGGCCGGCGCCCTCGGCGACGGAGTAGGGACGCGGCTGGGGTCGGTCGGGTCGCTCGGCAAGGTCGGCACGCCGGTGGGCGCCCGGCCGGCCAGCGCGATCGGCACCGACGCGCTCGACGACGAGGGCCCGCTGGTGGTAGCCGGGCCGACCAGCGCAGGCCCACTCGACGAGGTCGTGTCGCCGCTGGGCGGCGTGAGCATCATTCCAGTCAGCGCGGCAAGCGGGCCACCACCCGACGAGGTGGTGCCGCTGAAGTTGGTCAGGGCGGTGGTCAAGGTGCCGGTGGAGCCGGTCAGCAGACTGTTCGGCGTGGGAACCTGCAGCCCGGCCAGCGCCGTGGGCGTGTACGCCGGCGCGGCGGGTTCCGGTTGGTTTCCCGTCAGAGCGGCACTGGCGACGACCATTGTGCCGGTAGCCATCGCCGCGGTGAGAATCCGGAGCTGGGGCGAAGAAGACTTCCGTGCATGCTTCGACATGGGAGGATCCCTTTCCGAAGTTGATTGCCGTTCGCGGGATGTTTGCCAGCAACCTAAGTCCGTCGCGGCCGAACGACTGGCGTAGGCGACTACCCCACTCTTGCCAGATGGACTACGCCTCATGAGGTATCGGTTGGTTGAAAACGGAATCTGGACGCCAGTACTAGTTAGAATTTGCCGGTGATCCGGGGCTGGCCGCTAGTCGGGCGATCCGAGGAGCTAGCCGTGATCGCCGACGCCACCCGGCCAGCCACCGACCGCGCCCGCGGGATCGTGCTATCCGGCTCCGCCGGCGTCGGCAAGACCCGAGTGGCGCGCGAAGCCGTGGCCGGCTGTGGCCGCCGTGACACGCGCCGGCACTGGATCGTCGGCACCGCATCGGCGCGCGGTGTCCCCCTGGGCGCATTCGCCGACATCGCCAGCGACTTCGGCCCCGACCCCTTGCGACGGGTACGCGAGGTGATCGACGGCCTCATCGGTACCGCCCACAACGGCGACGTGGTCATCGGTGTCGATGATGCGCATCTCCTGGATGACCTGTCGGCGTTCACAGTTCACCAGCTCGTCACACGTCGCCTGGCCACCGTCATCCTGACGATCCGCTCGGGAGAACCGACACCGGACGCCATCACCGCGATCTGGAAAGACCATCATCTGGAACGCCTTGAGCTACAACCACTATCGCTGCCGGAGATCAAGAGTCTGCTGGAGTACGTGCTCAGTGGTGCGGTGGACTCCTTTAGCGCACAACGACTTTGGCGCTACACCCAAGGCAACGCGCTGTATCTTCGTCATCTCCTCGAAAACGAGGTGAGTGCCGATCGGATGACGCAACGCTCAGGCGTGTGGCTGTGGGAGGGGCATCCCAGGCTGTCGCCGACGCTGGCAGAGTTGCTTGATGCGCGGATCGCCGACGTGCCGAGGTCTGTCCGCGATGTTCTCGACGCCCTCGCCGTGGCCGAGCCGTTGGAGACCGACATCTTGAAAGCAGTCGCCGATTCCGACGCACTGGCCGAGGCCGAATCATTGGGCCTGATAAGCGTCGACGCCGGCGTGCGACCAGCGTCTGTGCGGCTCGCTCACCCGATGCTTGGCGAAGTCAGGCGCACCGGCTCGCTGCGGCTGCAATTGCTTCGCGGTCGAATAGCCACCGAGCTCGCTCGGAAGAACTCAACCGATCCTCGAGACGTGGTGCGACGCGCGGCGCTCACCTTGGAGTCCGATCTCGCACCTGACAGTGAGGTCCTTGTCGCCGCAGCGTCGGCCGCCATGCAGCTCGGTGATCTACGACTCGCAGAAACCCTCGCCGAGCGGGCCGTTGCCGCCGGTGGCGGTTTGCCGGCGAAGATCGTCCAAGCGATGGCGATCACCTGGCAGGAGCGCGGAGCCGACGCGGAGGCGGTCCTCGCGGAACTCGCCGACGAGACGCGCGACCCGATCCGAGCCCACATCGCGATCCTCCGCGCGATGAATTTTGCCGCCAGCCTCGGCGATGCCGCAAGTGCCGAACGAGAACTCAATGCGGCGATACCCGCCGATGATGAAGCGGCACAAGCGATCTCCAACGTCGTGCGGGCGTTCATCGATCTGGTGCGCGGCCACTCCAGGACCGCCGCCGATCGAGCCAGCGTTAGCCTCGCCAATACACCGGCGAGCGATATGGCGCAGATGTTCTTGATCTGGACGTTGGTCAGTGCGCTGGGCGATCTTGGATCCATCGACGAGATCGAATCCGCGGCGGATGCCGGCTACCGACTTGCTGAGACCTCCGCTGAAGCCTCGCATCTGCGCCTGCCGCTAGCGACACTGCAAGTTATCGGATACTGGCTCGCCGGTGCGCTGACCGCCTCGGACACAATGATTGCGCGGCTTCGAAGCGACACGATCGACGTTCCCTTTCAGCAGTCCTGGCGTAGCTTTTTCACCGCCATGTCGGCGATCAGCCGAGGAGATCTCGTTGCGGCGCAACGTTCGCTGCAAGAAACGATCGCTCATCTGGAAAGCGGCGGGCTCGGCCAGATGCTGAAGGCCTTCGCGCGATCGTCGTTGGCAACCGTGACCGGCATGGCCGGCAAAGCAGTAGACGCGCGATGCGAGTACACGGCTCTCGAGTAGTGGGACCGGGACCCCGATGCATGCAAGTGGGACTCGGCGAAATCCATCGCGGAGGCCTGGGTGTGTGCCGCCGAAGGCTCTACCACACAGGCGATCTCGATCACTCGCGACGCCGCGGAGCAGGAGCGTCGACTGGGCCGACCCGCCTGGGAAGTCATGCTTCTGCAGACCGCGACACAATTCGGCGACCGCACCGCTGCTCCCAGACTGGCCGAACTGGCCGGCGATGTTCAAGGTCCCCGCGCGGCTGCTGCCGCAACCCACGCCGCCGCGCTGGCGGCCGGAGACGGTGATGAGTTGGTCGAAGCATCCCGCCGTTACGAAGAATTCGGTGACCGACTCGCCGCCGCCGACGCCGCTGCCCAAGCAGTCGTCATATACCAACAGGCCGGATCGCGGGGCGCGGCAATGAACGCCTCCGCCATCGTTGAGCGCCTGGCCGCCGAGTGCCAGGGCGGCCAAACTCCTGCCTTGCGGGCCGCGGCGGCGCCGCAGCCGTTCACGGCCCGTCAGCGCGAAATCATATCCCTTGCCGCACAAGGGTTAACGAATAAGGAGATCGCCGATCGGCTAACCATGTCGAAGCGTTCTGTCGAAGGTCACCTCTTCCGCGCATCTCAACGCGTCGGAGCCAACAGCCGCGAACAGCTGATCTCGATTTTGCAAGGAGCTTAATCCCGGCCTTGCCAGGTGCAGATGCAGGCCTCGTTGCCTTCGGGATCGGCCAGCACCCAGAAGGCCGGCGCCTCCGCGTCAGACAACAGCGTGCCGCCCGCGGCGATCGCCGCATCGATCCGGGCGCTGGCCGCCTCGTGCGGCACGTCGACATCGATGTGGATCCGATTGCGCTGCGGGCGTGGCGCATCCATCTGTTGAAACCAGATTGCGGGTCCGCGACCGGATGGGTCGATCAGCGCCGCATTCAATTCGGATCCGGGTTCGTCGGCGTATCCGGTGATTGCCTTCCAAAACGGCCGCACCAGCGGGATGTCGAGCGCGTCAATGGCGATCTCGAGTGCCTGCGCAGTGCCCGGCGCAAGCTGCAATCCCCGTGAGGACAGCGCCCCGGAGACGTCATGCGCCAGCCGAATGTCGCGCCCGGTGACGGCGGCGACGTCTGCAGAATGCAGCCGCAGCACGGCCCGGTCCGCGCGGATGTCGACGGTCAAATGTCCCTGCCCGTCTGAGCCGACGGCCGAAACCGCCAGCGACGCTGCCTCCGTCGCTTCCGCCAAGGACGGCACCCGAACTTCGGCGTAGATGGCCCCAAGGATCAGGCGCCAGCCGGCCGTGTCGACCGCGTCGGAAATCTGTTGACGGGTGGGCTGCGCGTCGTCGTCCATCACAGCTCCCCGGCTTCGACGGCTTCACGCGTGTGCTGCGCGGTGGCGATCTGGCGCGCCGAGTAGCCGATCCAGAACGCGGCGATGCCCACGAGTATCGCGATGCCCGCGACCCACAACAGCGAGTAGGTGTAGCCGTGGTCGAGCGCGTCGAGCTGGCCGGGCGTCATGTCCTTCACCGGTCCGGTCGTGCCACCTAGATACAACGTTCGCGACGTCAGCACGGCCTGGATGACCACGAGCACCACTGGCCCGCCCAGGTTTTGCACCATCAGCGTGATCGACGAAACCGGACCGATCTCCTTTGGCCCCGTCTCCGCGATCGCGCACAGCGGTAGCACGACCGAGATCACGCCAATTCCCAAGCCCCCCACCACAAGTGGCAGGACGAGGTCGGGGAAGTACGGGATGTGGCGGTTCAATGTCGAGCCATACAGCATGGCGCCGAACACCAATGCGCCGAAGCCGATGACGAGCCAGCGCGGTGCGATATACGGCGCGATGCGGGCGGCCACCACATTTCCCGTTCCCATCGCGAGCGCAAACGGAATGAAGCAAATGCCCGCCCGCAGCGCCGAATACCCCATCACGTCCTGCACGTAGAGCCCGATGATCACCGTCGCCGTCAGCATCACGCCGCCGGCCAGAAACAGCGAGATGAACGTCATCACGCGGTTGCGGTTGTCGAACACCGAGAACGGCACGATCGGGTGCTCTGCGGTGCGCTCGACGATGAGGAACGCGGCGAAGAACACGACAGTGGCGATCGCCGCACCGATGACCCAAGGGTCGACCCAGGCACGCGGTGGGCCTTGGGTGAAGACGAGGACGGCCGAGGTACAGCCGAGGGTGGCCAGCAGCGCGCCGGTGATGTCGAGCTTGAGGCGCTCGTGGTGCGTTTCGCCGATCCGGTAGACCGCGATCGCGATGATGACGATGCCGATCGGCACGTTGATCAGAAACGCCAACCGCCAGGAGATCACGGTCAACAAGCCACCGAGCACAAGGCCAAGCACCGACCCGATGCCCTGCATCGCGGCCGACACCGCCATCGCTTGGTTGCGGGCGTGTCCGACGGCGTAGGTGGTCGCGATCAGCGCGAGGCCGGTAGGGGCGGCCACCGCCGCGCCGCTGCCCTGGACGGCCCTGGCGACGATCAACGTGATGCCGTCGGTGGCCAGGCCGCAGACCAACGAAGCGATCGTGAACACTCCGACGCCTGACAGAAACGCCCGCTTGTGCCCGATCGCGTCGCCGATGCGGCCACCCAGCAGTAGCAGCCCGCCGAAGGTCAGCACGTAGGCGGTGATGATCCAGCTCTTGGTGACGTCGGAGAGGTCCAGCTCGGCCTGCATCCGCGGCAGCGCGACGATGACGATGGTGCCGTCGAGCGTCGACATGAGCTGCATGCCGGTGATCGCGATGATCGCAACGCCGAGCACCGACGACGACAGAGGTGCGGTGGTGGGCTCAGTCGAGCCTGAAGAACCACCGACGCCAGACATGGGTTGCCAGCCTACCCAGCGACAAGTTCCGCGGAGTCAGTAGCGCTCCGTGCGTGCGAACATGCCATCGAAAGTTGACGAAAAAGTGTCTGATCGGCGCGGCCTGGCTGCTCTTACCTGTGAGAAGAGCTCTACGGAGCCGCCAGCCACGAGTTAGGACACGAGATGACTCATCCAACCGCGAGTCGCCTCCGAATAACGGGCATGTACCGACGGTCCGATCACAGCGCGGCGATGTATCGCGTCAGTGATCGCCTGCACGAAGGACGCGCCGTCCACGTGTCGGCTCACGAGATTGCGACCACCGTGTCGGCCTGGTTGGCGGAGTTGGGCGCGAACAGCCCATTGGTCGACGACCTGGCACGCGCGGTGCGCGCCGGTGACTGGCCCACGGCTCTCGGCCTCGGCGAATACCTCTCCGTCGATGTGACGGTGGCGGCCTGAACTCAAAAGTGTCCCCGCGGCGCGATGAACGTGCTCATACCGGTGTCACTGGCCCACCCGGGCCGCTCATCACCGAAAGGAAGCTCGCCATGCGCACACCCGAACCCCTTGTGGGAGCCGTTCTCGCCGCCGCCGCCCTCTCCGGCGCCATCCTGTTGAGTGCATTCGACGCTCACGCGGCCCCGAAAAAAACCCAGGTCCAGGTCGACTGCGAGGAAGCCGGCGGTAAATACGTCCGCAACAGTCCGAGTTCGGAGTCATGCTGCTTCGAGGAAGCCCTCGACGACGAGGATCACCACTGCAAGGAATACATCGCCGGCGAGTACGTCGGGGTATCCCGCGACGTCACCGTCGGCCCCGGCCCCGCGGTGGCACAGCTTGATCCGTTGTGGGTGCCGCGTGCTGGCCGACAACCGCAATAACCGCGTCAATTACCGCCCCAGTGCCCCGGTGTCGGCGGATGATCCGTACTACGAGTCGATCCGCAGGGGAGCGATCCGATGACCGCGCTGCCCGACTGGCACATTGCCAGCGACGGTGAGCTGGCGGATGCCGCCGCCGCCGGGGATCGGGTCGCGTTCGCCGCGATCTATGACCGCTACGCCGACCGACTGCACGACTTCTGCATCGGCATGGTGCGGGATCGCGACGCCGCGGCCGACTGTGTCCAAGAGGTGTTTTGCACCGTGGCTGACCGCCTATCCCAATTGAACGATGCCGACAAGTTGCGCCCGTGGCTGTATGCGATCGCCCGCAACGAGGCGCTCCGCCATATTCGCCAGCGGGGTCGCGAACGAGCCTTTGACCAAGTGCCCGAAACGGTTTCGGGCGAACCAGGTCCCGACATCCTGGCCGCCCGCACCGAGCTCGCCGACCTGATCGCCGAGGCCGCCGGCGGGTTGTCCGACCGAGATCGTTCGGTGCTCGAGTTGTCCTACCGTCACGGCCTTGACGGGCCTGAAGTAGCGGAGGCGCTGGGTGTGAGCCATGCCAGCGCCAAGAAGATGACGCAACGGCTGCGCGAGACGATCGAACGTTCCCTTGGTGCCTTGCTGGTATCGCGACGCGTCCAGAACAACACCTTCGGTTGCGCCGAGCTGGCGGAGATCCTCGACGGGTGGGACGGAAAGTTCTCGGTGCTGTGGCGCAAGCGGATCGCCCGCCACATCGAAGCGTGCCGCACGTGCGATCAGGAGCGCCGCCGACTGGTCAATCCCGTGGCGCTGCTCGGCGCCGCACCGGTATTCATACCTGCCCCCGATTGGCTGCGCGATCGCACACTCAGCCGGATTCAGCTCACGGCGGCGAGCGGTGACCAATCACCCGACGGGCACGGGTTTCCGCGTCGCCATGTTCTGGCTGGGGTTGCGCTGTTGGCTGTCATCGTGATTGCCGCGATCGGGGCGACGATCGCTGTGCTGCAGCAGCGCGACGCGCCGATGACGCCGGCCAATGTCACCGAGGCCACGCCGTCACCGGCGTCGGTCGCCCCGCGCAGCGCGGTGACGCCGTCAAGCAACCCGCCACCACCGCCGACAGAAGCCAGCGTCCTCGTACCCACCACCTCCGCCCCAGTGCAGTCGCCACCACCCGCCGCCCCGGCCACGCCGACCAGCCCGGTAGCCACACCCTCGCCCACGGTCAACTCACCGTCTCCGCGCCCGACGACCACGGTCACCTCCACCCGTCCGATCACCACGCCGAAGCCTGCCCCGACGCCACCGCTCGAAGAGCCCACGACCACAGCCACAGTCCCGAAACCCCCACTGACGCAACAACCGCACACGCCAGTGACCAAGAACCCACCGACCACCACGGTCATCGAATAAGCCCTGCGCAAAAGTGTCCCCATGGCAGGTGCTGCCTGCTCCTACCGCTGTCAGTGGCCCGACCCGGCCACCACCAGTACCGAAGGAGCACGACATGACAGGTTTCGCGTTGCGCAGGTTGGTATTCGCCGCGGTGATTGCACTGGGCGCCAGCGCACTAGCAGATCCCGCCATCGCGTTCGCAGAGCGAGAGTGGGATATCGGGACCTACGACAGTTGCCTGACGGCCCGCCTTCTGGACCACGATCTAAGACTTGCCGACTATGAAGCTTGCTGCATCGAGTCTGGCGGAGTTTGGAACGACATGCGCGCTGAGTGTGGAGCTCCTCCCCACCCTGACTACCAGCGCACATCGCCGCCGCGGGCGGCTCTGCCGGCACAGACCACTGCGCCTTTCAGCCGGTGATTCGAACTAGAGCTCGCCGGCGTCGATCGCGTCCTTGACTTCCTGCGCGTGGGCGACCTGTGCCGAGGTGTAGCCGATGAACAACGCCACGCCGCCGACGATCACCGCGACCGCGGCCACCCAGAGCAGGCCGTAGGTGTAGCCCTGGTCGAGCGCGTGGATCTGCGCGCTGTCCATGTTCTTCACCGGGCCGGTGGTGCCGCCCAGATACAGGGTGCGCGACGTGATGACGGCCTGAATCACGGCCAGCACGACGGGGCCGCCGAGGTTCTGCAGCATCAGCGCGATCGCCGAGACGGGGCCGATCTGGTCGAATCCCACACCCGCGATCGCCGACACGGTCAACGGGACGACGATCATGCCTATGCCGAAGCCACCGACGGTGATCGGCAGCACCAGGTTCGGGAAGTACGGGATGCCTGCGTCGAGCGTCGAGCCGTACAGCATCGCGCCGAGCACCAGCACACCGCCGGCGATCACCAGCACCCGCGGTGGGAACAGCGACACCAGATGCGATGACAGGCCGAGGCCGATGCCGAGCGCGATCACGAACGGGATGAAGCCGACGCCTGCGCGTAATGCGCTGTAGCCCATGATGTCCTGCACGTACAGACCGATCAGCACGGTCAGCGTGAACATCACGCCGCCGGCCAGGAAGACGGCCGCGAAGGTCGCAACGCGGTTGCGGTCCTTGAACAGTTCGAACGGCACGACGGGGTTCTCGGCGGTGCGCTCGACGTAGAGGAATGCGATCAGGAAGGCCAGCGCGGCCACGCCGGAACCGATCGTCAGCGGCTCGAGCCAGCCATGCTCGGGGCCCATCGAGAAGCCGAACACCGCGAACGTGCAGGCGAGCGTCGCAAGGATGGCACCGGCAGCGTCGAGCTTGAGCCGCTCACGGTGCGTCTCGCGCAGTGTGGTGCGAGCCAGCTGGATCATCAGCAGCCCGATCGGGATGTTGATCAGGAACGCCCACCGCCACGACACCTCGGTCAGCGCACCGCCGACGATCAAGCCCATCACCGAGCCGACGCCGGTCATCGCGGCGAAGATCGCGGTGGCCGCGTTGCGCGCGGGACCCTTTGGGAAGGTGGTGGCGATCAGCGCCAGAGCGGTCGGTGACGCGATCGCCGCGCCGACACCCTGCAGCAGCCGGGCGGTGACCAGTGTCGCCTCATTCCACGCCAGACCGCACAGGATCGAGGCGATGGTGAACAGCGCGACGCCCGCGATGAAGGTCCGCTTGCGGCCGATGGTGTCGCCTAGGCGACCACCCAGCAGCATCAGCCCGCCGAACGTCAGCACATAGGCCGTGATCACCCAGCTGCGGCCCGCGTCAGACAGGCTCAGCTCGTCCTGAATCTTAGGAAGCGCGACGATGGCGACGGTGCTGTCCATGGTGGCGAGCAGCTGCATACCGCCGATCGCGACGACCGCGGCGATGAACCGCCGCGACGGCAGCCAAGCCGGGGACCTGCCGCTTTGCTCCAACGGCGTGTGCTCCACGTGTGTGGGGAGCGACCGGTTAGCCCCGCCTTCGGCGTCGCGGCGCATCGCAGCGCGCTCTGCGTCGTTGAGAGCGGTCATAGCCGGTTACCTTACAGTAATCTTAAGAACCCTTTAACCGCCGAAAGCCGCGACAGAGCCGATCACGATGATCGCGGGAGGCCGGATGCCCTCTTCCCGAATGCGCTCCGGCGCGTCGTCGAGAGTGGCGCGCAAAGTCCGCTGGGCCGTCGTGGTGCCATGCTGCACCACCAGAACCGGCGTATCCGCAGGTCGGCCACCGTCCAGCAGCGCTTTGGTGAACAGCTCGATGCGCTCGACGGCCATCAGCAACACGATGGTGCCCGACATCGCGGCCAGCGCATTCCAATTCACTAACGATTCGGGGTGACCGGGCGCAACATGGCCGCTGACCACCACAAACTCGTGCGTGACGGCGCGATGGGTGACCGGAACACCGGCAAGCGCGGGCACGGCTATGGCACTCGTCACACCCGGCACAACCGTGACAGGAATCCCAGCATCCGCGCACGCGAGCACCTCTTCGTAGCCGCGCGCGAACACGAATGGATCGCCGCCCTTGAGGCGCACTACGAACTTGCCCGCCTTGGCCCTGTCGATCAGCACGTCGTTGATCGCGTCCTGGGCCATCGCCCGCCCGTACGGGATCTTGGCGGCGTCGATCACCTCGACCTGCGGCGGCAGCTCGGCCAGCAGTTCCTGCGGGGCCAGCCGGTCTGCGACGACGACGTCGGCATGTGCCAGCAGCCGTCTGCCCCGCACGGTGATCAGCTCCGGATCGCCCGGTCCCCCGCCGACCAACGCGACGCCGCCGTGCACGACGCCCGGCGTCTCGGCCGTGATCAGGCCCTGTTGCAGCGCTTCGTGGATGGCCGACCGGATCGCGGCGGACCGGCGGTGCTCACCGCCGGCCAGCACCCCGACCGAAAGCCCCTCGTACTCGAACGAGGCGGGTGTCACGGCGGTGCCCTCGCGGGCCACGTCGGCGCGTACGCAGAAGATGTGGCGGCGCTCGGCCTCGGCG
>DASRJA010000544.1:0-4546 GCA_035649695.1 Mycobacterium sp.
CCAGCATCGTCGTGCGCCCGGAGCCGATGGAGAGCGGATCGTATACCGCTAGCTCCCGGCTGCAAGCCGCTGGATTGTTGGGAGCGATAAAGCTTTTCGAAGGCGCCGCCCAAGTCGTCCCGCTGCCGAAGCCACCGCAACCGATTGTCATCGCCGACTACGGAGCGTCCACTGGACACAACTCCCTGCTGCCGATCGGTGCGGCAATCGCCGTGCTGCGCAAGCGCACCCGGCCCGAGCACTCGATCCTTGTGGCACACACCGACGTGGCCGAGAACGACTTCACTGTCATGTTCCAGACGCTCGAGGAGGACCCCGACTCGTACCTGAAGAAGGACGCGGCGAGCTTCGCCTCGGCGATTGGCCGTTCCTTCTTCACCCAGATCCTGCCGTCCAACAGCGTGAACCTGGGCTGGAACTCCTGGGCGATCCAGTGGCTCGGCCGGGTACCTACTGCTGTTCCCGATCACCTGGTGGCGGCGTACAGCGGCGACGAAAACGTGAAGGCGGCCTACGCCAAGCAGGGCGCGTTCGACTGGCATGAGTTCGTGGCGTTCCGCGGCCGCGAGCTGTGCCCGGGCGGGCGCCTCGTGGTGTTGACGACGGCCACCGGTGAGGACGGCGAATTCGGCCACCGGCCGTTGTTCAGCGGCTTGCTCGCCGAGCTCGCCGACTTGGTGGCGCAGGAGTTGGTGACCGAGGACGAGGTGCACCGCATGTGCATCCCGATCATCTCCCGTCGTGCCGCTGATTTTCTGTCACCGTTCGCGCCGAAGGGTCGATTCGAGCGCGTGGAGATCGAGCACCTCGAGGTATTCGACGCCGAGGACCGGTTCTGGACGCAGTACCAAGTCGACCGCGACGCAAAGGCTTTCGGTGCGCAGTGGTCGGCGTTCGCGAGGGCATCGGTGTTCCCGACCATGGCGTCCGCGCTGGACGGTGGTCGTGCCGACCCGCGGTGTGCCGAATTCATGAACCGGTTGGAGGCGGGCGTTGCCGCGCGGATGGCGGCCGAGCCGGAGGAGATGCAGATTCCGCTGGCGCAGCTGGTGCTGTGGAAACGGCCCAAAGCGCGGTAATCAGCCCGCCATCCGATCGCGAAAAGTGTTGCGGTAGTTCAGCGGAGATACACCGGCGAGCCTGCGGAACTGCTCGCGGAAGTTGGCGGGCGAGCTGAATCCGACGTCGCGGCCGATCTTTTCAACGCCGTACGCCGTACACTCCAGCAGCTGTTGAGCGTGTCGGACCCGCACACCCGTCACCCACTGCATCGGCGTTTGGCCCGTCTCCGCTTGGAATCGGCGGTTCAGCGTGCGGACGCTCATCGCGGCCCGCGCGGCGATGTCACGCAGGGTCAGGTCTCGGTGTGCCTCCTGCTCGATCCACGCCAGCACATCGTCGAGTTCGGTGCGTTCGGCAATGTGCTTGGCGGGAGCCGTGTTTCGCAGAATGAACTGCGCCTGTCCCCCGCTGCGGTGCAGCGGTGCCACAGCGAGCCGTGCGGCATCGGCGGCGACGGCCGCACCGTAGTCCAGCGCGACCATGTGCAGGCACAGATCCAAGCCGGCCGACGCGCCCGCCGATGTCAGCACCTGGGCCTCGTCGACATAGAGCACGTCGGGGTCGAGATTCACCGCGGGGAAGGCCGCGCGGAATAGATCGGCCGCAACCCAGTGGGTGGTCGCGCGCTTCCCGTCGAGCAGGCCGGCCTCGGCGAGGGTGAACGCGCCCGAGCAGATCGACGCGATCCGGGTGCCCGCGGCAGACGCGGACGTGAGTGCGTACAGCACGTCGTCGGGCGTGCCGACGGTGACGTCGTTGCGGCCGGGAACGACGACCGTGTCGGCGGCCGCGAGCGCGTCGACGCCATGGTCGGTGGCGATGCGCAACGGCCCCGCGCTGACGACGGGTTCGGCGCCGCACACCAGCACGCGGTACCCCGGTTCACCGGACGGCAGCGCTACCCGACCGAACACCTCAACGGGGGTGCTCAAGTCGAACGCGACCGTGTCCGGCAGGGCGAGGACCGCGACCGTATGCACGAGTGCGACAGTAGCAGTCGCCGTGGCAATATCGTGGCGCCTGGTGGCTATCTGGCCAGCACCGCGTCGATGAGGTGGGGGCCGGGCTCAGCCAGCGCGGCGCCGAAATGGGTCGCGAGTTCTTCCGCGGTGGTCGCGCGTTTGGCGGGAACCCCGAGCCCTTCGGCGATCGCGACGAAGTCGATGTCCGGATTGGAGAGATCGAGCAAGGACTGCGCCTTGGGGCCGGTGGCAGAGGCGCCGACTCGCGTCAGCTCGAATTGCAGGATCGCGTATGCGCGGTTGTTGAGGATGACGACGGTGACGTCGAGTTGCTCGCGGGCCATCGTCCACAGCGCCGAAATTGTGTACAGCGCACTGCCATCGGCTTGCAGCGCAATCACCGGTCGGTGCGGTGCGGCAATCGCGGCGCCGACGGCCACCGGCAGGCCCTGGCCGATCGCGCCGCCGGTCAGGGTGAGCACATCGTGCGGCGGCGACGCGGCGGTCGCGTCGGGCAGCAACAGGCCGCTGGTGTTGGCCTCGTCGGAGATGATCGCGTTCTCGGGCAGCAGCGCCCCGATCACCGACCCCCAATTGTCGGATCTCAGCGGCCCGGTGGGTAGCTCCGGGAGACTGGACGGAGGATCGGAAACCTCTGAGGCATCGAGGCTGTCAGCGACTCCCTCCAGCCGTCCGGGCGGGACATTGTGAACCTTCGCACCCGCCGGCACCAAATCACCCGGCATGTTTGGATACGCAAAAAACGCTACCGGTGACCGAGCACCGACGAGAATCAAATGTCTTGTGCCCATCAGCTGTTCCTGCGCCATTTCGGCGAAGTAGCCGAGACGCGGAATGTTCGGCACACCCTTGCCCCGTGCCAGCCGCGCGGGAAATGTTTCAACCAGCGCCCGCGCCCCGGTGGCAGCCGAAATCCTTGCGGCCGCGCGTATTCCGGGCGCATCGGTGGCGGCGCCGCCAAGCAACAGGACCGCTTTCTCGCCATGCGATTTCAGCACGTCGACGGCACCTCTGACGTCGGTGTCGCCTGGTTGGTGCATGCCAGGATCCCACTGACTGGGTGGGCCAAGTTTCTGCGTCACCCGGTACATGTGCCCTTCGACCGTCCTGATCGATATGGTCAGTTTCTCGGCCACCTCGCGGGTGGTATATCCCTGCTCGACGAGCCTGACGATCTCCCGCTCCCGTGTAGTTAGTGGCACGTCTGGCGCTTCCGCATCATCGGATTCCGCCTCACTCCACGACAGGTCGGCCGGCAAGACGAGCGTCGCGATGCGTCCGAAGCTCGCAGCGGCGATCGCGGCGTCCACAGTCGGCGCGAGCTTGGCGGCCGACGGGGGTCGATGCACCGTACCGTGAAGCCAGTTTCCCAACGATTCGATGTCGGATTGCAATGGCGCATCGAGCTTTTGGTGGTAGGTGGCGTGGTCGCCGACAACGTTGACCATCGGGCTGCACGCCCGGCGGGCGTTGTGCAGGTTCGCCAGCCCGTTCGCCATCCCCGGTCCCAGGTGCAGCAGGGTGGCGGCGGGCTTACCGGCGATCCGGGCGTATCCGTCGGCGGCGCCGGTAGCCACACCTTCGAACGTGCACAGCACCGCCCGCATCTGCGGCGCGGAATCCAACGCGGCGACGAAATGCATCTCCGAGGTGCCGGGGTTGGCGAAACATACGTCGACTCCCCCGGCAATCAAGCGGTCGATCACAACCTCTGCGCCCGTAGTCACCCACCCATATTGACATCCTCCACTGCTTGAAAGCGGTGGATTCCCTTGGCCGTTAGGCGGCGTTGGGTGGTTTGCGGTTCATCGCAGACGCCGCCGGCCCAGGGGCCGGACCCGTGAGGGGGTCGGTCTTGCTCTTGCTCCCCGCCTGGCTGACGGGAGTGATCCCGCCCGGCTTTTCACCGGATGTCCCAGCCAGTTGTTCGGTTCGCGCCGTCCACCGCGTGAGAGCCTCCTCGCGGATGTTGACGGCGGCGTTGGTGTCGGCGTTGCCGGTCCAAGCACACGAGAGGCAACGGAACACCGCTTGGCTTTCACGGTTCCCCTTGCACGTGTGCCCGCACTGATGGCAACGCTGACTGGTGTAGGCGGCGGGCACCTCGATGAAGGGCACCTCCGCCAGATTGGCTTTGTACTCGATGAACTTGGCAAGTTTGCCGACCGCGGCGAGCCGCAGTGCCCGGTTGAGTCCTCGCTTCTGCGCGGCCCCAGCGCCTTTGCCCCGCCGGGTCATGCGGTCCAGGGACAGTTTCTCGATCCCGATGAAATCATGCCCGCGCACCAGGCGGGTGCTGAGCTTGTGCGCGAAATCTTCACGCACGCGCGCCTGCTGGGCCGACAGGTCCGCGGCGGCGGCCTTGTGCGCTTGGTAGCGTTTCGACTCCCAAAACGGGCGTCCCTGCCGGGCGGCGATCAGCTTGGACTTGGCCATTCGCCGCTGATGAAACTTCCGCTGTCTTTCCAGGGCGGCGGTGTCGGGGGCGTCATAGAACCCGC
>DASRJA010000545.1:0-3374 GCA_035649695.1 Mycobacterium sp.
TACGGCGTTCCATGTCAGCGTCGACGCGCGCTTGGACACCACTACCGGCATCTCGGCCAGTGATCGGGCAGCGACCATTCGTGCGCTGGCCGAGCCGCACTCGCGGCCTGAGGATTTCACGCGTCCCGGGCACGTGTTTCCGCTGGCCGCCCGCGACGGTGGTGTGCTGGAGCGCGCCGGGCACACCGAAGCCGCTATCGATTTGGTCAAACTCGCCGGCCTCGAGCCCGTCGCAGTGATTTGTGAGATCGCCGATGGCGACGGAGAAATGGCTCGGATGCCGGCGCTGCACGCATTCGCCGAACATCACCAGATCCCCTTGGTCACGATCGCCGAGCTGGCAGCCTACCGCCGGCGCACCGAGCGACTGATCGATCGGGTAGGGCAGGCGCGACTACCGCTGCCCCAAGGGGAATTCACGGCTGTGGGATATCACGATAGGACCAACGGCTGTGAACATCTCGCCCTTGTGCATGGCGACCCGACAGCCACCGATTGCGTTCCGGTGCATGTGCACAGCGAATGTCTGTCCGGCGATGTCTTCGGTTCTCTCGTCTGCGATTGTGGCACTCAACTGCAACGCGCATTCGAGCTCATCGTGGACAACGGGGCCGGCGTAGTCATTTATCTGCGCGACGGCCACAACCACAGCCTCCAATGCACGCCCGCGGGCCAGTGGCTAGACCACATCGAAAGCCAGATCGTCGCCGACCTCGGCATCAACCCGGACACAGTCGCGTTACTCACGGACCCTGTGGTCGCCCCGATCGGCGGTAAGGCCGCTGTCCACCCTGCGTGCAGCGAAACCTTCTGTGGGGATGTGCTTTCCAGGGATCTACCGCGATACGAAAGTCCTGCCGATCGCCAGCGGGCCTTGCTCCACACAGTTTTAACAACCGGCCGACGACGCCCACGAAAGGTACAACTATGACAACGCTCGATGAGTCGAAACCAGCTGCTGCTGTGCCGGTTTCAGAACCGTCAAAACGCAGCGGCGCGGTGTACTACCCGACCGACCGTGACGCCAAACGGTTCGCCCATATCGGCAAGCTCGTCGACCGCGCTGCCGGGACCGGGTCGCGGCCGTACTACGACTCTGTGGTGATCGCCGGCGCAGGCCTGACCGCCACCGTTATGGCGGCCCGGTTGGCGCGCAGCGAACAGTTCCACGGCAAGGTCGTGTTGGCCGGGCCCCGCTCCGAGGAGTCTCGCCGGCTCAAGGATGGAGCGACGCTGCGGGGCCATGGCGCCGATTACATGTGCTATGCGTTGGGGGTGCCGCAGTACGCCTTCGTTGATGCGTTGTACGGCGATATCGTCGATGGCCGCGGGGTGGGGACGCGGTTGCTGGTGAATATGTCCAAGAAGGGCCGGAGCGGGGCCTTCGAATTCGGCCGCACGTTCCCCGTTATGGGAGGGTACCCAGGGACTTCGCGTCCATTGTTCTATGGTGTGCGCAACAGTCGTGTGCAGGCTGCGATGCATGAATTCATGGACCCCGCAGGTGTGATCGAAGTGCCGGAGGCGGTCAGCTCGTTAGCTGAAGCTCAGGCGCTGGCGCCGGGTAAGCGGCCTTTGATCGTCAACGCCAGCCATAACACCGCCCTGCTGCGTGGCCAAGGGCCTAAGGTTGATTGGGCCACGGTCGCGGTTCAAGCCCCATTGACAGTGCGGCCCGGTGGGTTTCGGAACATCACGTCCAATGCCGCGCTGTTCACCGGTGTACGGCGCGCTGGCCGGATCGTCGTCGGACTGTTCAATCCGTATGGGGATCCGTTGTCACCACGGGCGACGTTTTACGGGATCATGGTCGGCGAAGTGTCCCAGCGGGCCGGATTCGATAAGCAGCCCGAGATCGACATCATGACCGACGAACTCTATGGCATCGCCGATGCGCTGAACATGGACGTTCATGACCCCGAAGAAACGCTGTTCTCGGGGTTGATTCCAGGATCGCCCTGGAAAGCACCCGAATCAGCGCCGGGCACGTTGGAACTGCAAATGATCTCCCACCAAGGTGTTTCGGCGACCTTCTCCGACGGGATGACCTCGGGTGCAGCGGCGGCAGTGGCCGCCGCCGAGGCCGTGATCAGGGGTACCGATCCTGATCGCGCGGCTCGACGCGCAGCACGCCAAATCACGCGCGACCGCCGAATCTACAACATCGAAAGAACGAAACTGCCGTTCGCGTGGGACATCGGCATTCGCACTGTGCCCGAGGCCATTTCGCTATACCCCTACACCATCAACGCCAGAACCAACTGGTGCAGCGCGGGCTGACTGCCCTATGGATTTGCTTACCACCCCTTGGACCAGAAGATAGGAACGAGTATGACCACCGTCGAAAAGGGAAACACCAATTCTGCTCCTCGACACCGTAATTCAGCGTCGAGCCCCTCGCGCAGCGATCTGACGCAATCGGCGACCGATCCTTCCGAACTCGTAGAGATCTTTGCGGGGCAACGCACCGCGTTCGACCGCAAACCGGCACCGACATTGGGCCAGCGTCGAGCCACGCTGGCAAAGCTGGCGCGGCTGATCGAGCAGAATCGGCTGCTTCTGGTCGAGGCGGCCAACTCCGATTTCGGCGTCAGGGCGTCGTTCGAGACTGAAATGTCCGAAATTGTGGGGACCATCAGCATCATCCGCTATATGCGCAGCCACCTTCGGTCATGGATGGCGCCGCGGCGGCGTTCGGTCTCCATGTGGTACATGCCGGCCAAGAACCGTGTCGAGCCCAGACCCCTGGGTGTTGTCGGTGTGGTCTCGCCGTGGAACTTTCCGCTGCACCTGGCACTGATTCCCGCTGCCACCGCGCTGGCCGCGGGCAACCGGGTGATGCTGAAGGTCAGCGAGTTCACACCGCGTACCTCGGCGGTGCTCAAACGGTTGATCGAGGAGAATTTCAGCCCGGACACCTTCTATGTGACCGATGGCGGCGGTGAGGTCGCTTCGCGGTTCACCACGCTGCCTTTTGACCACCTCATCTTCACCGGGTCCACCCAGGTCGGAAAGATCGTGGCCAAAGCCGCCGCCGAAAACCTGACCCCGGTAACCCTGGAACTGGGCGGCAAGAGTCCGGTGATCGTCGATAAGAATTATTCACTCGAGCGCGCCGCGACGACTGTCGCCTGGGCCAAGGTTTTCAACGGCGGCCAGGTCTGTGTCGCGCCGGACTATGTGCTGGTACCGCGCGGGCGTGAGAAGGAGTTCGCGGTCGCTGCGCGCCAGGCAGCGCGCAAGCTCTACCCGAAAGTTGCTGGGAACCCGCAATACACCGCGATTCTCAATCAACGGCATTACGATCGGATCACCGGCTACATCACTGAAGCCCGCGCACGGGATCTGGAAGTGATCACCGCCGAGAATCCTGA
>DASRJA010000546.1:0-13928 GCA_035649695.1 Mycobacterium sp.
CGGCAAGCGCACCCGGCGGCGTGTCCGGCCATCGCTCGGCGAGCCGGGCCCCGACTTCGCCTGGCGTCAGCGTCTCGGCGTCGAGAAGTTGTCTGGCCGCGTCGACGACCGCTGACACATCGATGGCCGCCAGCGGCTTGCCGTGCGTGCCGTTGGCCCGCAGCATCCGATCCAGTGCCGGCTGGACCAGCGGGCGCAGCCGGTGGCAGTCCCTGGCCGACACGAGGTGGATGGTGCCGCGCATCAGCACGATCCGAACGGCCTTGCGTGCCGTCAGCAGCCGCGACAGGTCCTCACCCGTGAAGCGCTCGAGCCGGCTCCACAACCCGTAGTACGGCGCGAACGGGGCCTGCGCCTGCATGCCGATGAGGTGTTCGATCGCGTCGATGGCGCTCATCGGCGAGCGCTGCAAGAGCAGCTGGCGGCCGAGTGTGGCCCGGTTCAGCGCCCGCAGCGGGAGCAGCGTCAATTGGGCAGGGCGGTCTCGAACAGCTGCTGCAGCGCGATCCAGTGCCGCTCGGCGGCGTCCTTGTCGTACGGCGGGTTGTCCGGCACCGCGAATCCATGCGCGGCCGGATAGAACTCGACCGTGTGGGTGACGCCGGCCGCGGTGAGCGCCTTGTCGAGCGTCTCGGCCTGGTCCGGAGTGAACGACGCGTCGTTCTCGGCGCCCGCGACGTAGACCGTCGCCTTCATCTGGTCGGCGAGCAGGTGCGGGCTGGTGGCGTCGTCGGTGACCAGGCCGCCGCCGTGGAACGAACCCGCCGCGGCCACCCGGTCGGGCACCCGGCCGGCGACGATCACCGACGTCCGCCCGCCCATGCAGTAACCGCAGACACCGAACGCGTCGCCCTTGACTTCCGGCCGCGAGGCCAGGAAGTCGAAGAACGCGGTCGCGTCGGACGCGATCATCTCGGGGGTCACGCTGCCGACCATCGTCATCAAGCGCTTGCGCTGTTCGGGGTCGCCGAACACGGTCTCCATCTGGAACGGCTCCCAGTCGCCGCTGCGGTAGTACACGTCGGGCAGCAGCACGGCATGCCCGAAGCCGGCCAGCCTGGCCGCCATCTCCTGGAACGTCGGCCGGACGCCGCCGGCGTCGGGATACATCACGACGGCCGTCCAGGGGCCGGTGCCGTTGGGGGTGTGCAGGGTCACGGGGCAGGTGCCGTCAGGGGTGCTGACGGACGCGGAGATACTCGGCATGGCTACCGTTCTACTCTCGCCGCCCCAAGTAAGCTGACCGGCGTGCCCATCGCCACGCCCTACGAGGACTTACTGCGCCTGGTGCTCGAGCGTGGCACACCGAAATCGGACCGCACCGGCACCGGCACCCGCAGCCTGTTCGGCCATCAGATGCGCTACGACCTGTCGGCCGGTTTCCCGCTGCTCACCACCAAGAAGGTGCACACCAAGTCGGTGATTTACGAGCTGCTGTGGTTCCTGCGCGGCGACTCGAATGTGCGGTGGCTGCAGGAGCGTGGCGTCACGATCTGGGACGAATGGGCTTCGGAGACAGGTGATCTCGGCCCGGTATACGGGGTGCAGTGGCGGTCGTGGCCGACGCCATCCGGTGAGCACATCGACCAGATCAGCGCCGCGCTGGAGCTGTTGAGGCGGGATCCGGACTCGCGACGCAACATCGTCTCGGCCTGGAACGTCGGCGAGATCCCGCAGATGGCGTTGCCGCCCTGCCACGCGTTCTTCCAGTTCTATGTCGCCGACGGGCGGCTGTCCTGCCAGCTCTACCAGCGCAGCGCCGACCTGTTCCTCGGCGTGCCGTTCAATATCGCCAGCTACGCATTGCTCACCCACATGATGGCCGCGCAGGCCGGCCTCAAGGCAGGGGAGTTCATCTGGACCGGCGGCGACTGCCACATTTACGACAACCACCTCGAGCAGGTCACCGAGCAGTTGTCGCGTGAGCCGCGGCCGTACCCGGAACTTGTTCTGGCGCCGCGTGATTCGATCTTCGATTACACCTACGACGACATCGCGATCGTCAACTACGACCCGCACCCGGCGATCAAGGCGCCTGTCGCGGTATGACGACGGTCGGGCTCATTTGGGCCCAATCGACCTCCGGTGTGATCGGTCGCGGTGGCGGCATTCCATGGCGACTGCCGGAGGACCAAGCCAGGTTCAAGGACATCACCATGCGCCGCACCGTGGTGATGGGGCGGTTGACCTGGGAATCGCTGCCGGAAAAGGTCCGCCCGCTGCCGGGCCGCAAAAATGTCGTACTCACCCGGCAAGCTGACTACATGGCTGACGGCGCATATGTAGTTCCCCTGCTTCAAGATGCCCTGACCGACGACATCACCTGGGTGATCGGCGGCGAGCAGATCTATCAGCTCGCGCTGCCGATCGCGAGGCGATGTGAGGTCACCGAGGTCGAGATCGACCTGCCCCGCGACGACGGCGACGCGGTGGCGCCCGTGCTGGACGAATCGTGGGTAGGCACTGAGGGGGAGTGGCACACCAGCTCCACCGGTTTGCGCTACCGGTTCTTCAGCTACGTCCGGCCGTGACCACCCTGACTGCCGCCCAGGCGCGCCGCATCGCCGTGGCCGCGCAGGGCTTCGCCGAGCCGAAGCCGAAGGGTCCGGTCACCCGCGCGCATCTGCGCCGGCTGATCTCGCGGATTCAGGTGCTGCAGCTGGATTCGGTCTCGGTGGCGGTGCGCGCCCACTACGCGCCGGTGTTCAGCCGGCTTGGGCCCTACGACCGTGACGTGCTCGATCGTGCGGCGTGGCGCCACACCGCCCGCTCACCGCGACTGCTGGTCGAGTACTGGGCGCACGAGGCCGCGCTGATGGCCGTCGACGACTGGCCGCTGCTGCGTTGGCGCATGCGCGAATACACACACGGGCGGTGGCGCACCGAAGTCGTCAAGAAGCGTCAACGGTTGGCTGACGACATCGTCGCTGCCGTGACCGATCTCGGTCCGTTGACGGCAGGCCAGATCGAGGCGCACGTGGGCGAAGACCACCGCGGAAAGAAGGGTCCCTGGTGGGACCGAAGCGACACCAAATGGGTGACCGAGGCGTTGTTCTCTGCGGGTGTGCTGACGACGGACACTCGCGTCGGCTTTGCCCGCCACTACGACCTCACCGAAAGGGTGTTGCCGCCCGACGTGGTGGCTCGCGAGGTCGATGACGACGAGGCGGTCCGTGAACTCACCTTGCGGGCGGCGACGGCGCTGGGCGTGGCAACGGAACCCGATATCCGCGACTACTTCCGGCTGTCGCCGAAACACGCGAAGCCCGCGATCGCAAAGCTGGTCGCTGACGGGGAACTGGAAGCTGTCGATGTCGACGGCTGGACGGCTCCTGCGTATCTGCGGGCCGGCCAGATCATTCCGCGACGTGATCGCGGCACCGCGCTGTTGTGCCCGTTCGATCCGTTGATCTTCTTCCGGCCACGGGTCGAGCGGATGTTCCAATTCCATTACCGCATCGAAATTTACGTACCCGCGCCGAAACGCCAATTCGGTTATTACGTTTGGCCTTTCATGCTCGACGGATGTCTCGTCGGCCGTGTTGACCTGAAGGCCGAACGCACACGTGATGCGCTGCACGTCGTCGGCGCGTTCGCCGAACCCGAACAAGACAAGTCGCGGGTGGCCAAAGCGCTTGCCGCCGAGTTGAAGACGATGGCGTCCTGGTTGGGTCTGGCCGAGGTTAGCGTGGGGAACCGGGGCGATCTGGCACGGCCGCTGTCGCGGTCGCTGGGCTGACACCTTCACCCGGCACTGCCGGCTCCTCGGCCAGTTGCGGCACGCCCCGGCCACGAATCTTGTTGATCGCGAACACCACCGCGCCGAGGCCCAGCCACACGATGCCGCCGATCTTGGCCAGGTAGTCGGCGTTGAACAACACATAGGCGATAATCACAAAGCCCAGCGTCGGCACGACCAGGTGCAGCAGGTAGTTCTTGGACTTCTTGCGCACCAGGTAGTACCAAACCACCGAAACGTGCAACAGCGCGAAGCCGAACAGCGCGCCAAAGTTCACCAGTGACGAGATCAGCGCGATCTGGCCGACGAAGAACAGCACGAGCACGAGGCTGATCGCGCTGACCACAAGGAGCGCGGCCATCGGCACCTCACGGCTGCTGATCTTGGACAGGAAGCTCGGCAACTGCCGGTCGCGGCTCATCGAATACAACAGCCGGCTCGTCGCGGCCTGGGCGGCCATCGCGTTGGCGAAACCGACCGCCAGCACGTTGACGACAAAGAATGCGTTCATCCAGCCCGTGGTGGACGCCGCCTGAACCAGATGGAAGAACGCATTGCCTGCTTCGTCATCACTGAACGAATCACGCCCGCCCGCAAGCAGACTGGCCAGCCAGGTCTGGGTGACGAACAGGAACGCCACGATGAACAGTGAGACGATCATCGCCCGCCCCGCGGGATTCTTCTTGCCGGTGGATTCCTCGGCCAGGGTCGAGATGCCGTCGAAGCCCAGAAAGCTCAGCACCGCGATCGACAATGCGGCCGCGAGCAGTGGTGCGCTGACAACCTCTGAGTTCCAGATCGGCGTTGTGCTCCAACCGACGTTGGGCAGCGAGTCGCCGTTGATCGCGCGCACCGCGATGACCACGAAGATCACCACGAAGACCAACTCGATGGCCAGGAACAGCCGGTTGGCCATCTTCAGCGAATCGATTCCGAGCAGGTTGATCACGGTGTTGACGACGACGAACAGGATCGCCCACAGCCACCGCGGCGTGTCGGGAAACAGACCGATCATGGACTCGGCGGCGAACACATACAGCAGCGTCGGGATCAACAGGTAATCCAGCAGGATGCCCCAACCGGCGAAAAAGCCTACGCCCGGGTGGATTCCGCGGCCGACGTAGGAGAAGACCGATCCCGCCAACGGGAACGACTTGGCCATCTGTGAATAGGCCAGCGCGGTGAACACCATGGCCACCAGGCCGATGAGGTACACCAGCGGGACCATGCCCGAGGCGCTGTTGTACACCGTGCCGAAGATCGCCCACGGTGCGATCGGAACCATGAAGACCAGGCCGTAGACCACGAGGTCGACGGTCGCGACGGAGCGATGCAGTTCCTGCTTGTAACCGAACGATTCGAGCGTGCGCTGTTCGTCCATGAGCGTCCTGTCTTGTTGAGCGGTTAGATGCGGGCTACGGCGTCGTGGCTGGCGACGAATGCCGCGACGACGGCGCGGAACTCCTCGGGCTTCTCCAGGTGCGAGCAATGGCTGGTATCCGGGAACACGTGGCTTTGTACGTCGGCAATGTGCTCGACGTACGGCTGCCATGTCGCCGGCGTCGCTTCGTCGAACTCGCCGGCGACGACGAGCGTCGGCGCTGTTATCAGGTGCAGCCGGTCGATGATGCTCCAGCCGCGCAGTGTGCCCAAGACGTGAAATTCGTTGGGGCCGTTCATGGTGTGATAGACCGTCGGTTCCGCCTCCATTTGGGCGATCGTATCGACGAGGTCCTGCGGCATCGGGTCGATACGACAGAGGTGGCGCAGGTAGAACTCGTTGGTCGCCTCCAGGTATTCCGGGTCGGTGACGGTGCCCGCCTCCTCGTGACGGGTCAGCGCGGCCTGGGTGTCCGGCGGCAGCTGCGCGCGTAGTTCGGCGGCTCCGGCCATCCAGAGCTCCATCGAGGCAGGGGAGTTGCAGATCGCCACTGACGCCAGCCCGGCGGGTTGCCGGACCGCGATCTCCGCGCTCAACATGCCGCCCCACGACTGGCCGAGCAGGTGGTACTCGTCGATGCCCAGCGCAGTGTGGACCGTGTGGAACTCGTCGACGAACAGGTCCGGCGTCCAGAAGTCGGCGGGAGCCTCGGGAAGGTGCGTGCTGTTGCCGCACCCGATCTGGTCGTAGTGGATGACCGTCCGGCCGGTTTCGCCCGCCAGCTCGGCGATGTTGTGCACGTAGTTGTGCGCCATTCCCGGGCCGCCATGCAGGACAAACAGGGGGAGGGTGCCGTCGCGCGGATCATCAGGTGCGGTGATCTGCACCCAGGTTTCGTGGCCGCGGAACGGCACCAGCCGAGTCGTACGAGTCATGGCGAACAGAATGAACCCGTAAAGGTCTCATGACAAGACCATTGACCGGGATTTAACATTTGTGCAGACGACGGAGGGGAATCGACCGATGGCGCATAACGGCGCACCCGCAACGCCGGGGCTGCTCCAGCAGCAGCTCGATACATCCACGCGGGTCGACGAGATCACCGACCGGTTGATCACCGCGATCGCGATCGGCGAATACCTGCCCGGCGCACGGCTGCCGGTCGAACGTGACCTGGCAGCCTCGCTGGGCGCGGGGCGCATGACCGTGCGGGCCGCGTTCGCGCGGCTGCTCGAGCGGGGGCTGATCGAGACCCGACGCGGGCGCGGCGGCGGATCGTATGTGCTTGACCAATGGCCGGAGTCGTCCACCGAAGCGGTGGGCCGCACGCTGCGGGCGCACCTCGACGAACTTCGGGACCGCTGCGATGCGCTGTGCCGGATACAGGGCACCGTCTGCCGGGCTGCCGCGGAGTCCCGCTCCGACGACGATGTGGCCGTGTTGCAGGCCAGATTCGAGGCTTACCGGACCGCGGAGAGCGGCCTGGCCGCCCAGCAAGCCGATAGCGAGTTTCATCTGGCGATCATGGACGCTGCTCACAACGATGTCCTCAAGCAGATATTGCTCGACTTGAAGGCGACTGTGAGTATCGGTGCTCCCGCCCACGTGTGGGGCGAGCCAACGACCATGCGCAGCATGGAATTACGGGCAATGCGTGAACACGAACAACTGGTGCGCGCGATCGCCGACGGCCGCGGGGACGACGCCGATGAGTTGGCACGTCACCACGGCGCCATCGACTTCGAGATCATCACCATCGCGATGCGCCGCGCTGGCGTGCTCACCGACTGACGCAGCCGGTCTCCAACGCGGCGAACGCGGCATCGACAAGCGCGACGAAGTCCGCGTCGTCACTTTCCGCCCAGGCCATCGCCGCGGGTGCGATCGCGCCGAGGGCGGCGGACGCCTGAACCGTTGCCGCAAGGTCG
This sequence comes from Mycobacterium sp., assembly GCA_035649695.1. Classification (GTDB taxonomy): domain Bacteria; phylum Actinomycetota; class Actinomycetes; order Mycobacteriales; family Mycobacteriaceae; genus Mycobacterium. The sequence goes on from DASRJA010000546.1 coordinate 7,049, forward strand.
GGCTCAGACAACCCGGCGCGACGAGCCAGCGCGCTGGCCAGCACATCGCGAGAAGTGTCCTGCGCGAGCAGGTTTCGCGCTCGCAGCACGGGATTCTGTAGCACGAGCCGGGTCCGGATGTGCAGAGCCTCGCGGTCAGTCGCGAGGATCTGCTCGAGTCCCACGCGGATGGCCCTGTGCAACGCGACCAGAGGGGGCTCATCCGCCGGTCGCGCGACGATCAACTCCTCGAGCAGCGGGTCGTACTCGTCGTACTCGACGACCTCCTCCTTGCGGGGAAAGTAGCGGAAGAACGTCATGTGCGAAACGCCCGCTGCTGCGGCGATCTCCTCGACAGTCGTTGCGTCATATCCCTTTTCAACGAAGAGCCGCAAGGCCTGTTCCTGGATCGCGTGCTTGGTCGCCGCCTTCTTCTGTGCGCGCCAATCACTCTGGTTCACGGCGTCAGCACTCCGACGCGCGGGCCAAGCGCACGGTCCAGCCAGGCCAGCAATCCGGCGGCGTCGGTGCCGCGCCACGCCAGGTGTCCGTCGGGTCGCACCAGCAGCGCATCGCGTTCGCCGCGCAGGGCCACGACGTCCCCCAGGCGTTCAGAGGCGATGTCCGCCAATTGCTCCGACCCAAGCAACGCCCACGCCGGACCCAGCGTGTCGTACAGCCGCATGGAAGTGCCGTCCTGACGCGTGCAGGTCCGGTCAGCGATGCGATCGCCTACGCGCACACCCGGAAGAAACCGCGAGAGCCCCGCCCCGAGCGGGCCAAGCCGGTACGAAACCTTCAGCTGCGACGCCCTTTCCGTGATGAGCTCCTGCACCCAGCGCTGGTTCATCAGCGGCACCGCGATGCGGTCGCGCAGCAGGCGGGCCGCGCGCCGTTGGCTCACGACGATCTCGGTGACGCTGCTTGTCGTCTCGAGGACGCCCTTGGCGATCGGGCGTCGTTCGGCCCCGTACGTGTCAAGCAGGCCTTGGTCCGCGCGGCCGGACACCACCAGGGCCAGCTTCCATGCCAAGTTCTCGGCGTCGCCGATGCCGGTGTTCATGCCCTGCCCGCCCAACGGGCTGTGGATGTGCGCGGCGTCGCCGGCCAGCAGGATGCGTCCGCGCCGGTACGTGTCCGCCAGTCGGCGATGAATCCGGAAGGTCGACGTCCAGATCGTCGAGCGAATACTGCCGCCTGCCTCTGCGGCCAATCTCGCACCGAGGTAGTCAACGATCGCCTCGGGTGCGGGTTGATCGCCGAATTCCGTTGGTGCTGGGGCCATCACGCGCCATACGTCCCCTCCGGGCAGCGGGAAGGCGGCTAGCGCCATATCGCCGCGCAACCACGACGTCGCGCCACGGCGTTGCAGATCGATGTCCGCGTGCACGTCGGCGAGTAGGAACCGCTCGACGATCGGCACGCCGGGAAATCCGACGCCCATGGCCTTGCGAACAACGCTGTGTGCGCCATCGGCGCCAACGACCCATCCGGCGACGAGCTCCGAACCGTCGTCGAGGCGCACGAGCACACTGTCCGGACCCGGCTTGAGTCCCGAAACGCCTCGGCCCCACTCGACGCTTCCACCGAGGGCGGCCAGCCGGTCGCGCAGCGCACCCTCGATATCGGCCTGCGACATGATCAGTCCACGAGGACCGCCGAGGCGGGTCGGCTGCCCGACCGGAAAGCTCGCAAGCTCGCGGCCATCAACGTTGATGGTGACGCTGCGGATCGGCAGGCCGCGGTCGGGCAGATCACCGAGTGCGCCGAGGCGGTCGAGCACCTCGACGCCGCGCGGCTGAAGTCCCAGCGCCCGAGACGTCGTCGCCGGGCCCGCCGCCTTGTCGAACACCCGGACGTCGACGCCGGCCGCGCGAAGCCCGCAGGCCAGCGCGAGGCCCGTCGGCCCGGCTCCCGCCACGATGACATTTCCCATGCCGCCTCCTGTGATGTTAGTCACTAACATGTTAGGTGACTAACAGGCCGTAGCGGTAGGCCTAATCCGTCCCGCTCACCTTGGAATTCGCTTGGAAATCGGGTGACCGATCGTCGCCGCGGGCGAAGGACAGGCTCGCGCTTTGCAGCACAACGATGACCGTGCAAACCAGCACAAGCACCTTTGCCTGGCCAGCGCCGATATGCGCCCCGGCCGAGAGCCGCCCTAGCATCGCTGTCCGCCAAACGGCATACGCGACCAACCCGAGGCTGGCGTAGGGGAGGTACGTCAACGCGACCGAGACGACTCGTGCAAGCGCAGAGCCGACAGGCCCCGGGGTACCGCTAGCCCGCCGCCACCGGAATCCGGCCAGCCACAGCGCCAGGCATATCGCCAGCACCGTCGGTATCAACCACGTCAACACGCTGTGGGCAAAGTTCCACAGCGATGTGCTGCTGTCAGTCCAGCCGGGTAGAAGCGTTTCGTGCGGTGCAGCCGGTTGATCCGGGGGGTTCGCCAAAGACAGCGCGAGGTCATTGAGGCTGGCGACGATGAATGAAACCACGAGCGGCGGCGCGAGCACCGCGACGATGAATCTGAAATGCGTGCCCAATGCGGACGCCGAAACGAGTTGCACCGCACCGAAAAGCAATGTGTAGACCGAGAAGAAGAATGCCACACCGGCGAGCACTTCCTTTGACAGCGCCCGGCCGCTGATCAGCGCACAACCCTCTTCTCCCGACAGCAACGAGAACAGCGTCGCGGCCGTCACCAGGCCGAGACAGGCACATGCCAAGGCGGTGACAAAGCGGTTGTCCTGTTCGTACTCGCGGACCGCATCGCTTTCGCTGCCCCGGCGGTGCTGGCGACTCAGAACGAGCATGATGGCGAGGAAGGCGAACCCGGCCAATACGCCGGATAGCTGGGAGTAATTCCCGGCCGACTGCGAGAAGTCGAACTGCAGCCACAATTCGCACGGCGTCGCCTCGCGCAAGAACTGGATGGGAGACGACGGAATTGCGCTCGAGCCGCCCATGAATCTCCAGCTGATCGTTGGAGTACCTCGACCGCGCCAACGTAGCAGGTGAAGGGGTGCGTCGGTCCATATCAGCGCCCGATACTGTGACCTCGTGGCCGAGACCGCGCCCTTGCGCGTGCAACTGATCGCCAAGACCGACTTCTTGGCGCCGCCGGACGTGGCGTGGAGCACCGACGCCGACGGCGGTCCGGCGCTGGTGGAGTTCGCCGGCCGGGCGTGCTATCAGAGCTGGTCGAAGCCTAATCCGAGGACGGCGACGAACGCCGCGTACCTGCGCCACATCATCGACGTCGGCCACTTCTCGGTGCTCGAGCACGCGTCGGTCTCGTTCTACGTCACGGGCATCTCGCGGTCCTGCACACACGAGCTGATCCGGCACCGGCACTTCTCGTATTCGCAGCTGTCGCAGAGGTTCGTCCCCGAACACGACGCCGAGGTCGTCGTGCCGCCGGGTATAGAGGACGACCCGGAGTTGCAGGAGATCTTCAAGGCTGCCGCGGACGCCAGCAGGGCCACCTATACCGAGCTGCTGACGAGGCTGGAGGCCAAGTTCGCCGACCAGCCCAACGCGGTGCTGCGGCGCAAGCAGGCGCGGCAGGCCGCGCGGGCAGTGCTGCCCAACGCCACCGAAACACGCATCGTGGTGACCGGAAACTACCGGGCGTGGCGGCATTTCATCGCGATGCGGGCCAGCGAGCATGCCGACGTGGAGATCCGCCGGCTGGCCATCGAGTGCCTGCGACAGCTCATCGATCTGGCCCCTGCGGTCTTCTCCGACTTCGAGATCTCGACGCTGGCCGATGGCAGCGAGGTGGCGACCAGCCCGCTGGCCACGGAGGCGTAACGACGCCGGGCCATATATAGCCACAGAACTGTGAGGTCGAGCAGGTAATCTTGGGTCCCGTGAGCACCAGCGGATTCGACGTGACCGCCCGATTGGGCACCGTGCTGACCGCGATGGTGACTCCGTTCAAGCCCGACGGGTCGCTGGACACCGATGCAGCGGCCCGGCTCGCCACCCACCTCGTCGACTCTGGCTGCGATGGCCTGGTGCTGTCGGGCACCACGGGAGAGTCGCCGACCACCACCGACGACGAGAAGATCGCGCTGCTGCGCGCGGTGCTCGAGGCGGTTGGCGACCGTGCCAGGGTCGTCGCCGGTGCGGGCACCTACGACACCGCACACAGCGTCCATCTGGCGAAGGCGTGTGCGGCCGAGGGCGCGCATGGCCTGCTGGTGGTGACGCCGTATTACTCGCGTCCGTCACAGGCCGGGCTGGTCGCGCACTTCACCGCAGTGGCCGACGCCACCGACGTGCCCGTGATTCTTTACGACATTCCGTCGCGGTCGGTCGTGCCGATCGAATGGGACACCATCCGGACGTTGGCGGGGCATCCGAACATCGTGGCCGTCAAAGACGCCAAGGCCGACCTCCACGGCGGCGGGCAGATCATTGCCGAGACCGGGCTGGCGTACTACTCGGGCGACGACGCGCTTAACCTGCCGTGGCTCGCGATGGGCGCCGTCGGCTTCGTCAGCGTGTGGGGACACCTGGCCGCGGGTCAGCTGCGAGATATGTTGTCTGCGTTCACTTCTGGCGACATCGCGACAGCACGCAAGATCAATGTCACGCTAGGACCGCTCAGTAGTGCCCAGACCCGCCTCGGTGGCGTGACGCTGGCCAAGGAGGGGCTGCGGCTGCAGGGCATCGAGGTTGGCAACCCGCGGCTGCCGCAAGTGCCGGCCACCCCGGAACAGATCGAGGCGTTGGCCGCCGATATGCGGGCAGCCGCGGTGCTGCGGTAGTGAACGAAGAACTCAAGCCGCCGGGGCCGCTGGCCCCGGGAGGCTTGCGGGTTACCGCACTGGGCGGGGTCAGCGAAATCGGCCGCAACATGACCGTTTTCGAGCATCTCGGCCGCCTGTTGATCGTCGACTGCGGCGTGTTGTTCCCGACCCACGACGAGCCCGGCGTCGATTTGATCCTGCCCGATCTGCGTCATGTCGAGGACCGCCTCGATGACGTGGAGGCGCTCGTCCTGACGCACGCCCACGAGGACCACATCGGCGCGATTCCGTTCCTGCTGAAGCTGCGCCCCGACATTCCCCTCGTCGGCTCGAAGTTCACGCTCGCGCTTGTGGCGGAGAAGTGTCGCGAACACCGCATCAAGCCAGTGTTCATTGAAGTCGCAGAGGGGCAGAGCTCTAAGCACGGCGTGTTCGAGTGTGAATACTTTCACGTCAACCACTCGATTCCGGGCTGCCTGGCGATCGCGATACACACGGGTGCGGGCACTGTGTTGCATACGGGTGATATCAAACTCGATCAGCTGCCGCTGGACGACCAGCCGACCGACCTGCCGGGCATGTCGCGGTTGGGTGACTCGGGGGTGGACTTATTCCTCTGCGACTCAACGAATGCCGAGATCCCCGGAGTTGGACCGTCGGAGAGCGAGATCGGGCCGAACATGCACCGGCTGATCCGCGGCGCCGAGGGGCGGGTCATCGTGGCTTGCTTCGCCTCCAATGTCGCTCGCGTGCAACAGATCATCGATGCGTCAGTGGCGCTTGGACGCAAGGTGTCGTTTGTCGGCCGGTCGATGGTGCGCAACATGGGAATCGCCAAGGAACTCGGCTACCTCAACGTTGCAACCGACGACGTGGTTGACATCGCCGCAGCAGAAATGATGGCGCCCGAGCGGGTCACACTGGTCACCACCGGAACCCAGGGTGAGCCGATGGCCGCGTTGTCGCGGATGTCCCGCGGTGAGCATCGCAGCATCACGCTGACCTCGGGCGATCTCATCATCATGTCGTCATCGCAGATCCCGGGCAACGAGGAAGCGATCTTCGGCGTTTTGGACGCTCTGGCCAAGATCGGAGTTCGCGTCGTCACCAACGCGCAAGTGCGGATACATGTTTCAGGTCACGCCTATGCGGGCGAGCTGTTGTTCCTGTACAACGCGGTGCGCCCGCGCAACGTGATGCCGGTCCACGGCACGTGGCGAATGCTGCGTGCGAATGCGGCGTTGGCGGCGCGCACCGGTGTGTCGCCGGATGCGATCATGTTGGCGGAGAACGGCGTCAGCGTGGATCTCGTGGCGGGCCGCGCTTCGATCGCGGGTGCGGTGACGACCGGCAAGATGTTCGTCGACGGGCTGATCACCGGCGACGTCGGCGACGCCACACTGGGCGAACGGCTCATCCTGTCGTCGGGTTTCATCGCGGTAACGGTCGTCGTGCGCCGCGGCACCGGCAAGCCCGCCGCACCCGCGCATCTGTATTCACGAGGCTTCTCGGAGGACCCCAAGGCGCTGGAGGCTGTCGCGCAGAAGGTCGAGGACGAGTTGGAATTCCTTGCCTCCGAGAACATCACCGAGGTCACGCGGATCGCCCAGGCAGTCCGTCGCGTCGTCGGCAAGTGGGTTGGGGATACCTACCGTCGCCAGCCGATGATCGTGCCGACGGTTATCGAGATCTAGTTACGGAGCAGGCGCGAACGTCGCGGTGACGTCGCCGAGCGGGACGCGGGTCACCGGTGGTGGTGGCGGCGCCGGCGAAAACGTCTCGATGACCCCGCCCGGCGGTATGTGAACCATCGGCGGGGGAGGATCGCACCGCGGTGCTTGTCCGGGTTGTTGGTCTCGCCACACGCCGCCGTATGAGATACAGCATTGGCGCACGCCGTAGTACCAACTTACGTAGTCATCCTCGCGTTGGGCCTCATAGCCTTCCGCGCACTCGTTGAAGCCGGCTTCATCCCACTGTTGAGGTTGAGCGCCGGCGACGGCGGGATTTCCGTATGCGCTGCCGCCCAGCGTGGCCACCGCGGCGAGTAGGACAGCCGGCGCGGCATGACGCAGGTATGTGAGTGCCATGATCCTGTCCGCTCGCTCAGCCCGGAGCCGGCCCGAATGTCGCGGTGA
>DASRJA010000547.1:0-14755 GCA_035649695.1 Mycobacterium sp.
TGGTCCGCCGCGATCGCACGGCTGACCTGAGCAACGCCGGGCGTATAGGCGACCGACAGTGCACGCTGGGTGTCGAGCGGCGTGTTCAGCGCCACCGACAGCTTTCCGCCCACATGCGCAGCGAAGATCTCGTCGTCGTGCAGGACGATCGGGTCTCTTTTGTCAGACAGATTTCTCACCGCTTGGGACACGGCGCTCAGGTTACTGACGAACTGGTAGGTAACCTAATCGACTTTGTCTCAGATAAGTCCCAGGTCAGTGACGGCTTTTTTCTCGTCGACCAGCTCAGCGGTCGACTTGTCGATGCGCGCCCGGGAGAAGTCGTCGATCTCCAGACCCTGCACGATCGACCAGTTGCCGTCCTTGGTGGTCACCGGGAACGACGAGATCAGGCCCTCCGGCACGCCGTAGCTGCCGTCAGAGAGGACCGCCATCGACACCCAGTCGCCCTCGGCGCTGCCCAGCAGCCAGTCGCGGGCGGCGTCAGTGGTCGCCGACGCTGCCGACGCGGCCGACGAGGCGCCGCGGGCATCGATGATCGCCGCGCCGCGCTTGGCGACCGTCGGGATGAAGTCGTTCTCGATCCAGGCCTGGTCGTTGACCACCTCGGCGGCGTTCTTGCCGCCGACCTCGGCGTGGAAGATGTCGGGGTACTGGGTGGCCGAGTGGTTGCCCCAGATCGTGATCTTCTTGATGTCGGTGACGGCAGCGCCGGTCTTCTTGGCGAGCTGCGAGATGGCCCGGTTGTGGTCGAGACGGGTAAGCGCCGAGAACCGCTCCTTCGGGATATCCGGCGCATTGCTCATCGCGATCAGGGCGTTGGTGTTGGCCGGGTTGCCGGTCACACCGATGCGGACGTCGTCCGCGGCGACCTCGTTGAGCGCCTTACCCTGCGCGGTGAAGATCGCGCCGTTGGCCTCGAGCAAGTCGCCACGCTCCATGCCCGGCCCGCGCGGACGAGCGCCGACCAGCAGCGCCAGGTTCACGCCGTCGAAGATCTTGTTGGCGTCCGCGCCGATCTCGACACCCGCCAGCAGCGGGAACGCGCAGTCATCGAGCTCCATCACGACACCCTCGAGCGCCTTGAGAGCCGGCTCGATCTCCAGCAGACGCAATTCGATCGGGCGGTCGGGGCCGAGCAGCGATCCGCTCGCGAGGCGGAACAACAGGCTGTAGCCGATCTGGCCGGCGGCACCGGTGACGGCGACCTTGAGGGGAGTTGTGCTCACGTCAGATGCTCCTTGGGCGTCGATTGGGTCCGGGACGAAACTAGCGCACGGGCCTCGGCTGTGAATCTTCGGGACGTACCTGCTCATGGACGGTGCGGGTATAGCCGCGCGCGTAGCATTAATCGACGCTCGATCGGACCTGCGCAGCGACGGGAGGTTGACGATGCCATCGTTTCGGGGATTACCTCCGTCGCTTCGACCAGTCGTACGGCCCAAGCCGACCCACACAAGTGCAAAGACCATTCACGTTCCCGTGGCGAGGGCCATGGTCGACTGCGGCATCTACGTCGACGGTCAACGGGCGCCCGGCAAGTACACCCACGCCGCCGCGCTGAACAAAGTCCACGAACTGGAACGCGAAGGCAAAGAAGCGTTCGTATGGATCGGCCTGCACGAACCCGATGAGCACCAGATGCAGGCCGTGGCCGATGTGTTCGGGCTACACGAACTGGCTGTCGAGGATGCCGTGCACGCCCACCAACGGCCCAAGCTGGAGCGCTACGACAAGACGCTGTTCCTGGTGCTCAAGACCGTCAACTACGTGGAGCACGAATCGGTTGCCCTGGCCCGCGAGATCGTCGAGACCGGCGAGATCATGGTCTTCGTCGGCCCCGATTTCGTCGTGACCGTTCGGCACGGCGAGCACGGCGGGCTGGCCGGGCTACGCAAGCGGCTCGACGCCTCCCCCGCGACCCTCAAGCTCGGCCCGTACGCGGTGATGCACGCGATCGCCGACCATGTCGTGGACAAGTACCTCGACATCACCGATCTGATCGAGACCGATATCGACGCGATGGAAGAAGACATCTTCTCGCCGCGCAAGCAGACCAACATCGAGTGCATCTATCTGCTCAAGCGCGAGGTCGTCGAACTACGCCGAGCGGTCGCGCCGTTGACGCTGGCGTTGCAGCGGATGGGCACCGACCACAACGATGTGATCTCCATCGAGGTCAGGCGCTACCTACGCGATGTGCTCGACCACAACATCCAGGCCTCCGACCGGATCGCCAGCTACGACGACATGCTCAGCTCGCTGGTGCACGCCGCGCTGGGCAAGGTGGCGATGCAGCAGAACGTCGACATGCGCAAGATCTCGGCGTGGGTGGCCATCGCGGCCGTGCCGACCGCGCTGGCGGGCATCTACGGAATGAACTTCGACCACATGCCCGAATTGCATTGGGTGTGGGGCTATCCGGCGGTTCTGCTGTTGATGGCCACCGTGTGCACGCTCCTGTACCGAACGTTCCGGCACAACCACTGGCTCTAACTCGGGCGTGCGGCGCGCCGTGACTGGTCCAGCACGTCGACCCCGTCTTGATCCCACGCCTCACGCATGGCGTCGGCGCCCTTGAGTCGCACCCACGCGGCCTCGGTCGCGGTGATAGGCGTCGCCGACAGCACGGTGACGCCTGGCAGCGGTGCGGTCAGCGGGACGTCGTCAATGTCGCTGCGGCCCAACAAGAACGCGGTGAACGGCGCCGAATCCCACAGCGGCGACTCGAGATCGATCAGGGCATCCGGTTCCAATATCAGTCCTTCGACGGCCGGCGCAGCGGCGACGATCGCTATGGAGCGGGCCAGTCCGCCGGGCGATGGACCACGCAACGCGACGACGACCTCGGCCCGCGGACCGTGCAGCGCGTCGGTCACCATCTCCGTAGGGTCGAACATCGGATGTTGCGAACAACCAAGCGACACATAGTGACTGACGCCATCGTCGTCGGGGCCGAACCGCAGCACGTCGATGCGTTCGGTGCCCAGGAACGTCACGCTGGCCTCGTCGGGTTCTCCGGTGATGCCGGCCAGGGTGAAGTGCTCGCGCAGATGCGTGCGTACCTGGGCGAGGACGTCGATCACTCGGCCGGTGGCGTCTGCTCGCTCGGTGGCGGGGGTGGCGACGCCGCAGGCTCAGCGGGGGGTTCGGGCGCCGGTGACGGGGCAGGCGTCGGCTCCTGCGAGCCCGCCGGCTCGATCGTCAGGTTCACGCCGGTATCCGCGTCGAAGATCGCGATCTTCGACGTGTCGAACGCCAACTGGAGTGTCTGCCCCTGCGCCACCTTGGACTCGGTGGAAACCCGTGCCACGAACTCGTTTTCGCCGACCTCGGATTCGGCGGCCGCCTCCAACTGAGCCGACTGCGCACCCGCGCCCTCAATCTTGAAGTGCACGTACTTCTCGGCGCCCAGCGATTCCACCACGTCGGCGTTCACCTCGAACACCAGCGCCCTGATCCGTTGATAAGTGTCGATCAGTGCGGCGTCCTCCAGATGCTCGGGCCGGATGCCGACGATCACGTTGTTGGGCCTCTTGTGCCGTGCGAGCAGATCGTGGACTTCTTGGGTCAGCGTGATCTCGCCCATCGGCAGACGCACCCCAACGTCGGTCAGCGTCGCCGGGAAGAAGTTCATTGCCGGTGATCCGATGAAGCCGGCGACAAACAGATTGGCCGGCCTGTTGTACAGCTCGTCGGGTGTGCCGATCTGCTGGGCCACGCCGCCCAGTAGCACCACCACCCGATCGCCCAGCGTCATTGCCTCGGTCTGGTCGTGCGTCACGTAGACGGTGGTGGTGCCCAACCGGTTCTGCAACCGCGCGATCTCCGACCGCATCTGAACCCGCAGCTTGGCGTCCAGATTCGACAGCGGCTCGTCCATGAGGAACGCCTTGGGGTTGCGCACGATTGCGCGGCCCATAGCTACCCGCTGCCGCTGACCGCCCGAGAGCTGCCCTGGCTTGCGGTCCAAAAGCTCGGTCAGGCCAAGGACTTTCGCCGCCTCGTCAACCTTGGTGGCAATCTCGTCCTTCTTCACCTTCGCCAGGGTCAGCGGAAACGCAATGTTTTGGCGGACGGTCATATGCGGGTAGAGCGCATACGACTGGAACACCATCGCGATATCGCGGTCCTTGGGGGCCTTCTCGTTGACCCGTTGACCGCCGATACGCAGCTCGCCCGACGAGATGTCCTCAAGGCCGGCAATCATGTTCAGCGTGGTGGACTTTCCGCAGCCGGACGGGCCGACCAGAATGATGAACTCGCCGTCGGCGATGGTGACGGAGAGATCCTTCACCGCCGCCGCGCCGTTCGGGTAACTCTTCGTCACCCGGTCCAACACAATTTCGGCCATCGAACTACCCCTTTACCGCGCCGGACGTCAGACCGGCGACGATCCGTCGCTGGAAGATCAGAACAAAGATAATGATCGGGATGGTGATGACGATAGCGCCAGCCGCGATCGACCCCGTCGGTTCTTCGAATTGTGAACTGCCGGTGAAATTGGCAATGGCCACCGGTGCAGTGATTGCCCGCTCGGTGGCGGTCAGCGACAAGGCCAGCAATAGGTCGTTCCACGCGAAGATGAACACCAGGATCGCGGCGGTGACGATCCCGGGCGCAGCCAGCGGCGCGATCACTTTTCGGAACGCCTGACCGGGAGTGGCGCCGTCCATCTTGGCCGCCTTCTCCAAATCCCAAGGGATCTCGCGGAAGAACGCCGAAAGGGTGTAAATGGCAAGCGGCAACGCGAAAGTGATGTACGGAATGATCAGCCCCGGCCATGTGTCGAACAAACCGAGCGCGCGTTCGATGTTGAAAATCGGTGTCACCAGCGAGATATGGGGGAACATCGCGATCAGCAGTGCTACGCCGATGAGGAGTTGCTTGCCCGGGAAATCCAACCGGGCCACCGCGTACGCCGCCATGCCGCCGATCACGACCGCGATCGCTGTGGTGATCAGGCCGACGCCGATGGAGTTGATCAGCGCGGAGCTGAACCCGCCGCCTTCGAAGATGGCCTTGTAGTTGTCGAACGTGATCTCGGCCGGAATCAGCTTGCCGTCCTTGACTGTTGCCGTCGACTTCAGCGACAGGCTCAGGATCCACAGCACCGGGAACAGCGCGTAGATGACCACGAGGACGTTGATGATCGTCCAGCCCGTGGCGCGCCCGGCACCCACCCGGTCGGCCATCTCAGCGACCTCCCTCGTCGGCACCCGGCGCGGCCGCGCCGAAGCCCTTGATGAAGATGAACGCGATCAGCGCGACCGACAAAAAGATCAGCACGCTGATCGCCGAGCCCAAGCCAACGTTGAACGCCTTGAACAGGTTGTCGTAACCCAGGATCGACACCGAACCTGTGTTATTCGATCCCGCGGTCATGATGTAGATGTTGTCGAAGATGCGGAACGCGTCGAGGGTGCGGAACAGCAGTGCCACCAGGATGGCCGGTTTGATCAGCGGGATGATCACCTTGATCAGCCGCTTCCAGGCTCCAGCCCCGTCCATCTGCGCCGCGCGCAGCAGATCCTCTGGCACCAATGCAAGTCCGGCAAGCAGCAGCAACGACATGAACGGAGTGGTCTTCCAGACTTCCGCGAGAATGACGATGGCAAGCGACGGGATCTGTTCGGTGAGCGGCGCTGAGCCTTCGGGAAGCAGATTGGCCAAGTAACCGGTGCCGGGCGTCCACGCGTAGTACCAGCTGTAGGCCGCGACCACCGTCACGATGCCGTACGGAATGAGGACCACGGTGCGGACGACGCCTCTACCGAAGATCGTCCGGTGCATGACCAGCGCCAGCGCCATACCGAGCACCAACTCGATCGCCACCGAGATGATGGTGATTGCCAGCGTGACCAGGAACGCCGTCCACCAATACCGGTCGGTAAGGATGGTGACGTAGTTGGACACCCCGACGAACGCCGTGTCGTCCGGGGTTGCCATGTTGTAGCGCAGCAGACTGAGCCACACCGCGTAGCCGATCGGATAGGCCGTCACCACCAGCATCAGGACGACGGCGGGCGCGATCAATAGGTACGCCAGCCTGCGCTCGGAACGCACGTCCTCGGTGGCGCGCGGGGCCGGGGGTGCGGCGGTCGGTTCGGCGGTGGCCGTGGTCATGGGATCAGCCCTTTACCCTCGATGGCCTTCTGGACCTGCTCGGCGAGCTCGTCTGCCGTCCGCTCGGGGTCGATGTCGGAGATCGGCGCCAGCGTCGCCGAGATTCGGGTGGACACCGCCTGATAGACGGGCGTGGCCGGCCGCACCGCGGCATTGGTCAGCTGGTCGCGGATGATTGCGTACTGCGGGTACTTGGCCTGGAACGTTGGATCCTCGTACAGCGACGTCCGGACGGCAGGCAGCCCGCCCTCGACCGAGGTGTAGCGCTGGTTCTCGACGTTGCGCAGGCAGCGGATGGCCTCGAACGCTTCCGCCTTGTGCTGAGTGGTCTTGGCGACAGCCAGGTTGAGGCCACCGATCGTCACTTTCGCCGACTCACCCGGCAGCACCCCCGGATAGTGCGCGAACCCGAACACCTTCTTGCTGGCGTCGTACGCGGTCTTGAACTGCTCGTCGGTCGGCGAGAAGGTGCCGGCGTCGTTGATGCTGCCCTCCAGGGCTGGGTCCTTGTCCAGGGGCAGGAAGGACACCCCGCCCTTGACCGCGTTTTCCAGCAGCGAAGGCAGCACGTATGGCCAGTTGACCTCCAACGCGGCGTTGCCCTGTTCCAGCGCCAACCGTGCCGTGGTCTCATCGGTCTGGGTAATGGACGGGTCGGCGCCCGGCGCGGTGGCAACCGATTTGATGATTTGAAGCGCCTTGACCGTCGCCGCGCGATGTTCTTGGGTGTCGGTGAGAGTGACGGTTTTGCCGTCGTCGGAGAGCACTTGCCCGCCAGCACTTTCCAGCAAAGTATTGAACCACACGACGAGGCCCTCATACTGTTTGCCTTGCACGGCAATCCAGCTCGGCTTGCCCGCGGCGTCCAGCCGCGTCGCCTCTGAGAGCATGCCATCCCATGTCTTGGGCGCCTCGTCCATCAAATCTGCGCGATACCAAAGCAATTGGGTGTTCGTCGTGATGGGCGCGGCGTACAACTTGTCCTGCCACTTGGCGGTTTCCAGCGGCCCGGGCAGCGTGTTGCTGGTGGCGTCGTCTTCGGCCTTTCCGGTCGGATCATCCGAAAGCGGCAAAGCCCAACCCGCCTCGGCGAACTCGGCGGTCCACACCACGTCCAGCGCCATCACGTCCAGCGTCTTGTCATTGCCGGTGAGCCGCCGAGCCAATTGCAAACGTTGGTCGTCGGCGCCCTTCGGCAAGCTCACCTGCTGGATGGTGAAGCGGCCGTTGAGTTCTTCGTTGCAGCGCTTGGCGACCGCGGTGAACGTCTGCGCCTCGTTTGCCGGGGTGTAGTAATTGATGACGAGTCCGCCGCCGCCCGAACCACACGCCGCCACTGTTGACGCCGTCGTCAGTGCGGCCAATGCCGCAGCACCTAGCCGCCGAGCGCGCACGACACGCCTCCAAGTCCGCAGGGAACCTCCCGCGGGCAAACCGTATTGCCAGATAGGCGTGATTCGCAACACTTTCGGCGCGCGCGTCGCACACCGTTATGCAATCGCGAGCGACCGCATACTCGCTGTTGCCGCTGGTGTCGGTCAGATCGTCAAGCGCGCCAGCAGATCCCGGCCGCGTTCTGCGTTCTGCGGGTCGCACAGCACGTCGTACCGGCCCGCGACGAGCTGCATCGTCGAACTGAAATCTCTTGTGCCGCGCGCCATCGCATAAGGGATCGCCGAGGTGATCAAGCCAAAGAAGACACCCGCGACCAGGCCCGTGATCAGTGCGCCCCACGGACTGGGGCTGAAGAAGCCGAGGATCAGGCCGATGAACAGGCCAAGCCACGCACCCGTCAGCACGCCGCCGCCAAGCACTTTGGGCCAGGTCAGCCTGCCGGTGACCCGTTCGACCTGCATCAGGTCAACGCCGACGATGGTCACCTGCTGCACGGGGAACTCTTGATCGGACAGGTAGTCCACCGCGCGCTGCGCTTCGGCATAGGTCGGGTACGAGCCGATCGGCCAGCCCTTCGGCGGAGTGGGCAGAGCGGCCGGGCCACCACGCCCCGGCGTCGGGCTACCCGGCGTCACGCCAGAGTTCTGTCCGGGCTGAAACGGGCTGGTCATCGGTCTTCTATCTCCTCTACGCGCGCCTGATTTAGACAGCTGCTCTCACTCGGACCAACGCTGCGACGGCCGCAATGGTGCCCTGCAGTTGCGCTAGGTTGATCAGCATGACAAATCCGGGCGAGGACGCAGGCCAAACGCCATCATCCGACTCCAGCGGCGGCGCGTCAGAACCGTCTTCCGGGGGTTACGAAGCGCCGCCGATCGAGCAGTCCCAACCGCAGCCCGGCCCGTCCGAGCAGCCCGGCTATACGCCGCCGCCTGCCTACATCCCGCCCTCGTACGAGGCGCCCAGCTACCAGCAACAGCAGAGCGATTCGCCCTTTCCGCCGCCCGACTACCCGGCGCCGCCGCCCTACCCCGGTCCTGCCGGCTACGGCGCGCCGTCGTACCCGCCACCGCAATACGGCACACCGCAGTACGGGGCGCCGACTCCTGGCTATGGGACGCCGCCGCCTGCCGGGTACGGCCCGCCGACTGGCTATCCCGCGCCCGACTACTCGGCTTACGGGCAGCCGGCCCAGAAGACGAACTCGCTGGCGATCGCCTCGATCGTCGCTTCGTGCGTCGGTGTGCTGTGTGGCATCGGTTCGATCGTCGGCATCGTGCTCGGCATTGTGGCAATGAACCAGATCAAGCAAACCCGAGAGGGTGGCCATGGGCTCGCGATCGCCGGCATCGCTGTCGGTTCGGTGACGCTCCTGCTGAGCGTGATCTTTACGATTGCCGCCCTTAGCAGCTGACGATGACCACCAGCGAGCCCGAACGGCCGTCCGGGCCCACCGAATACCCGTCGCTGGAGGACACTGCGCGGCAGCCGGATCCGACACCGACGTTCGACTATCCGGCCGATGCCGGGTTGCCCCCGCCGGTCAATCCGCCGACGTATGCCGCGGGTTACCCGGGCTATCCCGCGGCGCCCGGGTATTACGCGGGCGGCTATAACCCGTATCGGCCGGCCAAACCGCCCGGCACGAATGGCATGGCGATCGCGGCGTTGGCTGTTTCGGCGGCATCGTTGGTGCTGTTCTGCGGCATACCGTCCTTCATCGGCGCGATTCTCGGCATCATCGCGATGCGTGAGACCAAGCGCACGGGACAAGACGGCTACGGGATGGCGCTGGCCGGCACCATTATCGGTGCCATACCCACCGTGCTTTGGCTGCTCTACCTGTTCGTGTTGATCGGCATCTACGCCAGCGGTTGGCAGTGGGCGCCGTAGCGGACGAGTCCGCACCCAACTGCCACCCACTGGTTGGCATCGCGTAGACGAAACCAACTACGTCGCGCGGTATTACGCCGCGGTGTCAGCGACCGCACTTTCCAATAGTCGTTTTTTGACCGTTACCCGTGATGGTCTGCTGGTTGCCATTGCCGCAGATTTTTACGGTGTTGGCGTCGCCCAGAACATTGAACGGGTTGTTGTTATCGCCTTTGACGGTGACGTCATTGCTGCCGCCCTGAACGAAGATCGAGTTCCCGTCGCCATTGACATCGACCTTGTTCCCGTTGCCCCCGACCGCAGTGCCTGAGCTGTTATCGCCCTTGACGAAGACCCTGTTGTTCACGCCTGTCGAGGACTCAGTTGATACGCCTCCCGCAACGGCCACGGCGCTCAACCCATCGGCCTGGGCGTGGTTTCCGTCGCCGTTCGCTGAGGCTCTGGCGTTAAATCCATCGGCGATGGCCGTCGACCCCTGGCCGGAGGAGAAGGCCTGCGCGGTCCCCTTTTGCACATGCACCACACCGTTGGTGGAGATGGCCCTATTTTGGTCGGGTTGTCGAGGGTTGTCGCTTCTCGCGTTCGCATGCAGCTCATTGGGTGAGGCCGCCGCCACCCCAGCCGCCCATGGCGTGGCAGCCAGCGCGGCACCGACCCCCAACATCACCGCTACCGCGCCGACCCTGCCGATTGCTGTCGTTCCCATCGCGCATCCCTCTCTGCAAACCGCTGCCCTGTGCACGGATTTGCTGTTGACGCGCACAGCATATGGTCGCCCCCGCGCTGCCGATAAAGTTTTCGGCGAACTGCCCAACGCGATATGCTCGAGACTTCGATACCAGTATTTCGTATCGCAACCTGCGTGAGTACAAACGTACACGTCAACGGCGCGATGGGAGTTCCGAGATACACTGGGCATCCCTCCTTGCCTGCGCCGAGGCCACCGTCGCCATTTTTGCGCAACCGTTAGATTTTGTCAGTCGAACGGCCGACTAAACAGTTAGCTGTGAATGAATGCAAAGCGTCGCCGAACGAAACCGCATGTGGTGCGGATTGATAGCCATGCCGCCGTTCGTGATGGCTGCGAAATCCGGATCAAGCCGGCGGCCGGAACGGTTCGGCCGTGCGTTCCATGCCCGCGGCGCGGCCCTTGCCCGCGATCACCAACGCCATCTTGCGGCTGGCCTCGTCGATCATCTCGTCGCCGAGCATCACTGCACCGCGCGCCCCGCCGACGCGCGAGGTGTGCCACTCGTAAGCCTCCAGGATCAGCTCGGCGTGGTCGTAATCGGACTGCCGCGGGCTGAAAACCTCGTTGCCCGCCGCGATCTGTTCGGGATGCAATACCCACTTGCCGTCATAGCCCAGCGCCGCGGACCGACCGGCAACCCGCCGGAAACCCTCGACGTCGCGGATCTTCAGATAGGGTCCGTCGATCGCGAGGACGCCGTGTGTTCGGGCGGCGATCAGGATCCGCATCAGCACATGGTGGTGTGCGTCGCCGACGTCGTAGCCCTCCGGCTGCTCACCTACCTCGAGGGTGCGCATGTTGAGGCTGGCCGCCATGTCCGCCGGTCCCAGGATCAGTGCCTGCACTCGCGGGCCGGCCGCGATCGCGTCAATGTTCGTCAGCCCCTGTACGTTTTCGATCTGCACCTCAATCCCGATGCGGCCCAACGGTAATCCGTGGTTGGTCTCCAGTTGGCTCAGAAGTAGATCCAGCGCATGGACGTGTGCGACGTCGGTCACCTTCGGCAGCACGATGATGTCCAGCGATGCGCCTGCCGTCGAGACCACCTCGATGACGTCCGCATAGGTCCATGGCGTTGTCCAGTCGTTGACCCGGACCCCGCGCAGCTGTTCGGCCCAGCCCGGCTCGGCGAGCGCGACGGCGACCTGGGTGCGGGCCTCGGCCTTCGCATCGGGCGCGACGGCGTCCTCGAGATCGAGGAACACCTCATCGGCGGGGAGGTTCTTTGCCTTCTCGATCATCTTGGGGTTGCTGCCGGGAACCGAAAGACAGGTTCGACGGGGCCGATACGCGGTTTCCACAGCCATACTCTCTACTCTCTAAAGACATGGCGGCGGTGAACAGGGTCTACGTGGCCCGGCTCGCGGGGATGGTGGTGCTGGGCCCCGACGGAGAATCCATCGGCCGTGTCCGCGATGTGGTGATCAGCATCGGCGTGTCGGGCCATCAGCCGCGGGTTCTGGGTCTCGTCGTCGAATTGCTCACTCGCCGAAGGATTTTCGTGCCCATTCTGCGGGTGACCGCCATCGAACCGAGCGCCGTCACACTCGCGACGGGCAATGTGTCCCTGCGCCGGTTCTCCAAACGTCCCAACGAGGTGCTGGTACTCGGCGAAGTGATCGAAACCCGGGTCCGCGTGGACGATCCCGAACTGCCCGAGCTCGCCGGAATCGACGCCGTCGTGGTCGATCTGGGCATCGAGCAAACGCGTACTCGAGATTGGGTTGTCACCAAGGTCGCCGTGCGGGCGCAGCGCCGGCTCGGCCGCCGCGGCAACATCTCCATCGCCGACTGGAATCGGGTGCAAGGCCTTACGCCATCCGGACTCGCGATGCCGGACCAGGGTGTGGCCCAGTTGCTCGAACAATTCGAGGGCCAGCGCCCGATCGAGGTCGCCGAAGCGATACGCGAGTTGCCCGCGAAGCGCCGCTACGAAGTGCTCAAGGCGCTTGATGACGAGCGGCTGGCCGACGTGCTGCAGGAGCTGCCGGAAGACGAGCAGGCCGACGTGCTGCGGTCGTTGGAGGCGGAGCGCGCGGCCGACGTGCTCGAGGCGATGGATCCCGACGACGCCGCCGACCTGCTCGGCACCATGACCCCGGCCGACGCGGAGCAGTTCCTGCGCCGGATGGATCCCGAGGACTCCGAGGATGTGCGACGGCTGCTGAGCCACTCCCCCGACACGGCGGGCGGCTTGATGACGTCGGAACCCGTGGTGCTGGCCCCCGACACCACTGTCGCCGAGGCGCTGGCGCGAGTGCGCGATCCCGACCTGACGCCCGCGGTCGCGTCGCTTGTGTTCGTCACGCGGCCGCCCACGGCGACACCCACCGGGCACTACCTCGGCTGCGTGCACCTGCAGCGGCTGCTGCGCGAACCTCCCGCCGAGCTGGTTAGCGGCATCGTCGACAAGGACCTGCCGAGCTTGAGTCCCGAGGATCCGCTTGCGGCGGTGACCCGCTATTTCGCTGCCTACAATCTCGTCTGCGGTCCCGTCGTCGACGACGAAAACCACCTGCTGGGGGCGGTGTCCGTCGACGACGTCCTCGACCACCTGCTGCCCGACGACTGGCGGGAGCGCGAAGAACCTGAGCTGTCCGGCGCCGAAGGGGTGACATGAGCGACTTGTCGGCGCGTCAACGGCTGGACACCCCACGCACCACGCGCCGCCGCTTTTCGCTCAACGTCGACGCCGACGCCGTCGGGCAATTCAGCGAATCGATCGCCCGCTTTCTAGGCACCGGTCGCTACCTGATGTGGCAGACCATCCTCGTCATCGTTTGGATCACACTGAACCTATTCGCGGTCAAGCTGCGGTGGGATCCCTATCCGTTCATCCTGCTCAACCTGGCGTTCTCCACGCAGGCGGCCTATGCGGCGCCGCTGATCCTGCTGGCCCAGAACCGCCAGGAAAACCGCGACCGGGTGGCGCTGGAGGAAGACCGCAGGCGTGCCGAACGGACGAAGGCCGACACCGAGTATCTGGCGCGCGAGCTGGCCGCGTTGCGGCTGGCCGTCGGCGAGGTGGTCACCCGCGACTACCTTCGCCGCGAACTCGAGGAACTACACGAGAAGCTGACCGAATTGCAGCAACCGCAAACTGCGACAGACGGCGATGCGGCGAGTAATCCCGACAGTTCCGAGCGTCGGACCAAAAGGCCAGGCTGAATCGGCTCTGCCCATTGCTGCAACACCCGATTCAAGACTAGGTATGGTGACTTGGTTCACAAGTCACCGGCGTACAAGGACGGTTGAGTGCACATAGGGGGACGAGCCGCCCTGGAGGCAGCGCGGCGCCGAGCAGGGCGAGCCGTACGCAAGCCTGCCTTCGGCGTTGTCATCATCACCCCGCTCATCCTTGCCGGTGCCGTCGGCGCATCCGGACCATCGCCGCTCACACCCGTACGCGATTCGGCGGTCACGCCACTCGCGGCGGTCGAACTTTCACCCGGCAACCGATCCGGCGCATCCGTCGTAGCGGTCACCAAGACGCCGACCCCGTTTCACATCGCCGCAGCGACGAGCTCCGCTCCCCCGCCCTCGGTCATCGTGAATTCACCTGGGACACTTCGTATTCCGGCGATTGTGTTGTCCGCGTATCGCAACGCGGAGCGAATGATGGCGGCCGCCGCCCCCGGCTGCGGCGTGAGCTGGAATCTGCTCGCGGGCATCGGACGCATCGAATCGTTGCACGCCAACGGTGGCGCCACCGACACTCGCGGCACCGCGGTGCGGCCGATCTACGGACCCGCGCTGGACGGCACGCTGCCGGGCAACGAGATCATCGTGCAAAGCCGCACCGCCGATCGGGTGATGTATGCCCGCGCGATGGGCCCGATGCAGTTCCTGCCCGGAACCTGGTCGCGATACGCCAGCGATGGTGACGGCGACGGCAAAGCCGATGTGCAGAATGTGTTCGATGCTTCGCTCGCGACGGCGCGATACCTCTGCAGCGGCGGCCTGAATTTGCGCGATGCGGGCCAAGTGATGTCCGCGATTCTTCGCTACAACAACTCGATCGCCTACGCACGCAATGTGCTGGGTTGGGCGGCCGCATACGCGACCGGTGTCCTTCCGGTGGACCTGCCGCCGATTGTCGGGTCGGTTCCGCCGATCGGCGATTTTCACTTGGACAACTACGAGGGCCTTGGGCCCGGACTGCCGATGAACGCGCTCGGGTTGCCTGCCACCGACCCGCTGGCGATGATGCCCATGATGGTGAACGGCGATGTCGCCAGCCAGATCCCCGTCTACCCAGGTCAGGCGCTCGGACCGCTGCCAGGGCCCGCGCAACTTGTTCCGCAGCAGGTGGCGCAGCCCGAGCAGCCAGCGGCTCCGCCGTGGCTGCCACCGTGGATGCAGCAGCCGGCACCGCAGCCACAGCGACCGCCCGAATGTGCGGTGTTCTGCATCACGTCTACGCCTGCTCCGAATGCGGTCCCGCCGGCGCCAGGTGATGCGCAGATGCTGATGCCGCAGGCGCCGCCTGCGCCCGCCGAGCCGCTAACACCGGTACCGGCACCCGCCGAGCAGCCCGCCGCCGTCCTCCCGCCGGCACCAGGTCCGGCACCTGGGCCAGCGCCCGGCCCC
>DASRJA010000548.1:0-2731 GCA_035649695.1 Mycobacterium sp.
TGAACACCTTAGAGTCGACGCTATGCAATCGTGGCCGGCTCCGGACGTGCCGGCGCTGCCGGGCCGCGGTCCGCAGCTGCGGCTCTACGACAGTGCAGATCGGCAGGTCCGCCCGGTCACGGCCGGCGAGACGGCCACGATGTACGTCTGCGGCATCACCCCGTATGACGCGACCCACCTGGGGCACGCCGCCACCTACCTGGCGTTCGACCTGGTGTACCGAGTGTGGCTGGATTCCGGGCACGCGGTGCACTACGTCCAGAACGTCACCGATGTCGACGACCCACTCTTCGAGCGGGCCCAACGCGACGGCGTCGACTGGCGCGAGCTGGCCGACCGTGAGACCCGGCTGTTCCGCGAGGACATGGCCGCGCTGCGGGTGCTGCCGCCGCACGACT
The DNA here is from genome assembly GCA_035649695.1 of Mycobacterium sp. Lineage (GTDB taxonomy): Bacteria > Actinomycetota > Actinomycetes > Mycobacteriales > Mycobacteriaceae > Mycobacterium. The sequence goes on from DASRJA010000548.1 coordinate 399, forward strand.
ATGTGGCGGCCACGGAGGCCATTGCGGAGGTCGTCGAGCTGGTCGAGAAGATGCTGGCCTCCGGCGCGGCCTACGTCGTCGACGACCCCGCCCACCCGGACGTCTATTTCCGCGCCGACGCCACGCTGCAGTTCGGCTACGAGTCCGGCTATGACCGCGACACCATGCTGCGGCTCTTCACCGAACGGGGCGGCGACCCCGCCCGCGCGGGCAAGAGCGATGCACTCGACGCGCTGATGTGGCGGGCGGAGCGGCCCGGGGAGCCCAGCTGGCCCTCACCGTTCGGTCCCGGTCGGCCCGGCTGGCATGTCGAATGCACAGCGATCGCCCTATCTCGCATCGGCACCGGTCTGGACATTCAGGGCGGTGGCAGCGACCTGATCTTCCCGCACCACGAGTTCTCCGCCGCGCACGCCGAATCCGTCACGGGGGAGCGACGATTCGCGCGGCATTACGTGCATGCCGGCATGATCGGTTGGGACGGCCACAAGATGAGCAAGAGCCGCGGCAACCTCGTCTTGGTGTCGCGCCTGCGCGCCCAGGGCGTCAAACCCGCAGCCATCAGGCTCGGCCTGCTCGCCGGCCACTATCGCAGCGACCGGTCGTGGAGCGATCAGGTGCTCGACGAGGCGATCAACCGGCTGCAGCGGTGGCGCGAAGCGACTGCTCTGTCGGGAGGACCGGACGCGAGTGACGTGCTGGCCCGGGTGCGCCAATACTTGGCCGACGATCTAGATACGCCGAAAGCGCTTGCCGCACTGGATGGTTGGGCCGCAGATGCGCTCAAGTACGGCGGCCACGACGCCGAGGCGGGCCGGACTGTGGCAACAGCCATCGACGCGCTGCTTGGCGTCCAGTTGTAGCGATGACGCGTGCCCTCACCGTCTTTCAGGGTCGCGCCGGCGACCACAACGATCGCGGTTTCGGCGGCGCGGCGGCGGTAGGTGCGGAGTGGCACCGGCGGTTGGGCGTGCCTGCGACCACCGTCGGCACGCCGCAACCACCGCTGAGCACCGACTGGCGCGCGGAGCTGACGGCGGCCGCGCCGACACTGGAGGCGATGGCACACCGGTACGACGACATCTACGCCGCAGGACAGACGCCGGTGACCGCGTTGACCCGCTGCGCCGTCGCGCTGGCCACCCTGCCCGTGGTGTCCCGGTATCACCCGGATGCCCTGGTGGTGTGGTTCGACGCGCACGGCGACATCAATACCCCGGAGTCGAGCACGACTGGCTACCTCGGCGGCCTCGCGCTGTCCGGCCCGATGGGTTTGTGGGACTCCGGGCTCGGGTCGGGCATTGCGCCTGCGAACGTCGTGCTGGGCGGGGCACGCGACCTGGATCAGTTCGAGCGCCGTCTCATCGACGAGGGTGTGGTGCGACACGTGCCGGTTGGCCCCGGCATGGTGTATGACCTCGACGCGGCGATCGGAGACCGGTCGGTGTATTTTCACCTCGACTGCGACGTGCTCGAACCCGGTTTGGCGCCCACCGATTACCGGGTCCCGAACGGGCTGAGCTTCGATGAATTATCCAGGGTGGCAAACCGTTTGGCGGAAAACCCCGTCGTCGGGGTCGAGGTCGCCGAGTTCGAAGGCAGCTGGTCCGACACCGGCGCGCCGGGTGATCCGCGGCCACTCCTGGATGCCGTTGCGCCGCTCGTCGAGGGCTGATTGTCAATTCGGTAAGCCGACCCGCCCGGTGGAGTACGTTGACCGCCATGGGTTCTGTGAACGGAAAAGTCGCGCTGATCACCGGCGGCGCCAACGGTGTCGGCGCCGAGGTGGCGCGCCGCCTGCACGACAAGGGCGCCAAGCTTGTGCTGACCGACATCGACGAGGCGCTGCTTAAGGAGGTGGCGGCAGCGCTCGGCGAGGATCGAGTGCTCACGGTCGTCTCCGATGTGCGCGATTTGGCGGCCATGGAAGGCGCCGTCGCAAAGGGCGTCGACCGGTTCGGCGGCATCGACATCGTGATGGCGAACGCCGGGATTGCGACGTATGGCTCGGTACTGAAGGTCGATCCCGAGGCGTTTCGAACGCTGATCGACGTCAATGTCGTCGGGGTCTTCAACACCGTTCGCGCCGCGTTGCAGCAGGTGATCGATCGGCGCGGTTACGTGTTGATCGTGTCGTCGCTTGGGGCCTTTGCCGCGGCCCCGGGGATGGCGCCTTACGGTGTGGCCAAGGCAGGCGTCGAGCACTTCGCCAACTCGCTGCGCCTCGAGCTCGCACATCTGGGCGTCGATGTCGGCTCTGCACACATGTCGTGGATCGACACTCCACTCGTCCGCGATAGCAAGGCCGACATGTCTGCCTTCCGGGACATGCT
>DASRJA010000549.1:0-5786 GCA_035649695.1 Mycobacterium sp.
CGCTCGCGCGTCCGCCCAACCTTCCCCCACCCGATGTCCCACCGTGCCCCGGACCCACCGGTGAGCGCGCCGACTGGTGGTGGTATGAACCCTTCCAGCCGCAGCCACCACCGTCAATCAACTAGGTTGGGGCATAGAGAATTTCGTTCGCGATACGCGCAGCTACCGCATCGTGAAATTCGAAGCTGACAACCAGACCCGCACCGCCGCCGACCCGCTAACCGACGACGTCCGCAACGCCCTCATCACGACCGCGCGACGTGCGCACCAACGTGAGCCAAGTCGGGTCAAAGCGCTGGCCCGGCGCATCGATGAGATCTTCAACCCCGACGGCGACTACGACGAGGCCCGGTGCTGTTGCCGTCGACAGCTTGTCGGTAGGTCGCTGAGCTTTGCTCACAGGAGCCTGGGTCTCCAGGTACTTCGCTTCGATCGCCAGGTACGAAACCGCGCTGAACTGCACTTTCGCAGGCCTTTTTTGGGTCGCCGCAGTCTAAGGTCAAAGCGCGCCGAGACCGACTCGGCAACACTTCCAGCAACCAAGTCATTGGGAAACTTCTTGGAACTCTGCGCGTGGTGACTGGCCCGGACAAACCCCGTGACCTGTCAGTGTCGACCGGTACGTTGCGAGTGTGCCCGGACGCACCAACGATTTCCAAGAACTGATCACCCTGCTCGTTCAGACCATCGGTGAAGACCGAGCGACGCCCTCCGCGATGGTGAGAAGCAAGGTCCCGGGTGTGGGCAAGCGCGAGGTCGACATCCGCGTGGAGGCGGAGGTAGACGGCCACCCGATCTACATCGGTATCGAAGTCAGCGCGTCGAAGTCGCGCAAGAAGACGGTCGAGTGGGTCGAGCGCATGCAGGGAAAGCACACCCATCTCTCCACATCGAAGCTCGTGCTCGTCTCCTCGAGCGGTTTCACCAAAGCGGGTTGGCGCTGGCCGCGCACTACGGCATCGATGCGATCACCCCGGGTGAGGTGACCCCGGGCTTCGTCGGGGAGATCGTGAACAACCTGAAGAGCTTCTGGCTGGAGAGGCTCGACTTCACGGCGGAGGAAACGACCGTCTACTTCGATCCGCCGATCGACTCGCCGGAGGGTCCCCTCGACCACTTCACGTTCCCCCGCGAGGCCTGGGGTGTGCATGTCGGCACCGCCGATGAATCGGTGGCTTCCAGCGTTGGCGAGATGGTAGGGGCCGCGTTGCACAATCTCGACCTCAGCAAGGGAAACCTGCACGATTTGGCACCAGGCGAGGGGGTCCCCTTCAACAGCGAGCATGACGGCCCGGTGACAATTGCGGGGGAGCCGTTGTTCCTTCGCGGGGGCAGTGGGGTCGAGCCGCACAGCCTGCGCCGGATTACCAAGGTTGATATCGGCGGGAAGCTAAACAAGGCCGGAATTGAAATGCCCCTTCAGCATGGGGAATTCGACGGCAGTCACTACTCGAACGGCGCCGTCGTGCTGGGCGATCACAAGTTCCACTCGGCCGTCGTTGAAGGCGAGGACGGCCCTCGCTTTGGAATGCGCGTCGCCCCGGTGGACAAACCGCTCGACGCCCGCTCCTACCGGGGCAGGGGTAGTGGCAAGAAATTGGTGATAGTCCCGGAGGGCAGCTCCGACACGTGAACGCCTCTATCGGGCGACGACGCTAGCTGCCCGATCCGGTCTCTGGATTACCCGCGATCCAATCGGCGAGCGCCTGATCGAGCGCCGCGTCCTTGGTGATGCCCAGGTTCTCGGCCCGCACGAGGAACTCGCGGGTCAGCTCCGGATCGGCGTTAGCTTTCAACGGCGGGCGCTGGACGGTGACGGGCGAGGGTTTGACCGTGCGCAGCTCCTCGGCGGGGAAGTCCTCCATCAGCTGCAGATAGTTCGCGTGCCTGGGAATCATCGTGTCTCCCTTGCGATACCACTTCAGCACCTTGTTCTTGGCCGAGTTTCTGCAGATCCCGCGGTTGTGCACGTAATCGTGTCGCATCTTGCCGAGATCACCGAAGGTAGTCCGATCGTACGTCGCTTGTCTCGCAGCCGAGGGCGAGGGCCAGCTGCTCTCGAAAATGCTCGTCCCACTCGGTGTAAAAGTTCACCACCCAACTGAGCGGCGAACTGCTTCATTATCGGCGGGTACGTCTCCTCCGGGAACGGGTTCATCCGCTCCTCCAGGGTGGCGATTCCCGGATCAATCATCGACAGGACGACCTGCAGGCTGATGGTGGTCTTGGATGGCTGCTCGACGGCCTGAAACGTATGCAGGTCAAGGTATTTCGCGCTACGGGCCTTGTTCTTGTTGATGGCATCGAACCGGGCCTGCAGCTCGTCGTCGATGATCTTGGTCGAGCCTTGATGGCTCACCCGAGCGACCAGCACCGTGACCTTCAATAGATGCTCGATGTCGGCGACCACTTCCGCAGCGGTCGCGGGTCCGCCGATCTGTTGGAGCCCGGATCGTGCCTCAGCGACTGCCGCCATCATGGGGTCCACCTGCGCCAGCCCGGCCCGAGTGAAGTCCAACGGCGCGGCTATGGCGCGGGCTATCGGTTCGAGGACCTGGTAAAGGTCCGAGCCTTGGTCGGGCCGGTCGGTGTTCCATGCATGCACGAACTGCGAGAACACGGTCTCGATGATCATCGGTAGGTCTCGTGAGTATTGATGCTTCCTGACTTCCGGCGTCATCGCCTCGGGGTAGAGCCAGCTCTCGCGGGATTTCTCTACCGCGTCCAGCACCTTGTCCCAACGCTCGATCGCCGTCTGTGTCGCCATGCTGGGTACGGTATCCAGAAGCCGCGACATCTACGGTGTACCAACCCGCATGTCATTCCCGCGACGGCGGCTGCACCCGCCCCAACTGCACCGCGCCGGGCTACTACTCCGAGGTACACCACAGCCCCGCCGGGGCCGCCGGCGGCCGAACCGACGCCGACGCCCTGTTCTTCGCCTGCGGCCCCGACCACAAACTCATCACCGACGGCCACTACCAAACCGAAGTCACCGACACCGGCCGACTGGCCTGGACCGACGGCACCACACCACCGGAAATCAACCACGCCCACCACCCCGAAGAACTGCTGCGCGGCAACACCGACCCACCCGAAGATGAAGACGGATGACGCGCCTCAGGCGGACGTCTTTACCTTCGCCGCCGCTGACTCCGGCATGGGTTCGTAGCGCGCGAAGGACCGGGTGAACGATCCGGCGCCGTGCGACAACGACCGCAAATCGATTGCGTAGCGGGTCAACTCGACCTCGGGGATCTCCGCCTTGATCATTGTGCGGTCCTCGCCGACCTTGTCGGTGCCCACCACGCGGCCCCGTCGCCCGGCCAGATCACCCATCACCGAGCCGACCATGTCGTCGGGCACCACGACCGTCACGACATCGACCGGCTCGAGCAGGTTTACCCGGGTCGCCGCGGCTGCCTCGCGCAGCGCCAGCCCGCCGGCCATCTGGAATGCGAAGTCCGACGAGTCCACGCTGTGGGCCTTGCCGTCGAACAGCGTGACCCGGATGTCTACCACCGGATAGCCTGCGCTGACGCCCTTCTCCATCTGAGCGCGGACGCCCTTCTCGACGCTGGGAATGAAGTTGCGTGGTACCGCGCCGCCGACCACCTTGTCGACGAACTCGAACCCGGTGCCTTCCGGCAGCGGGTCCACCTGGATGTCGCACACCGCGTACTGGCCGTGGCCGCCGGATTGTTTGACGTGGCGGCCGTGTCCTTTGGCGTTGCCGCCGAACGTTTCTCGCAGCGGTACCCGAAGATCGACGGTGTCCACCGCCACGCCGTACCGCCGGGCCAGCGCGTCAAGCACCACACCCGTATGGGCCTCGCCCATGCACCACAGCACGATCTGGTGGGTTTCGGGGTTCTGCTCGATGCGCAGCGTCGGGTCCTCGGCGGCGAGTCGCGTCAACCCGACCGAGAGCTTGTCCTCGTCGGTCTTGGCGCGTGGCTGCACGGCGACAGGCAGCAGCGGCTCGGGCATCGTCCACGGCTTGAGCACCAGCGGATCGGACTTGTCGGACAGCGTGTCGCCGGTCTCGGCCCTACTCAGCTTGCCGATCGCGCAGATGTCGCCGGCCACCACGGACGGTGCCGGCCGCTGTTGCTTGCCGAGCGGGAACGACAGCGTGCCGACGCGTTCGTCTTCGTCGTGATCGGCATGGCCGGCCAACGAACCGGAGTCGGCATGGGTGGCCGACGAGGACAGGAAACCGTCGGAGCCGAAGAACTGCGAGAGATGGCCCGACACATGCACTGTCGCGTCGGGCCTGATGGTCCCGGAGAACACCCGGACCAGACTCACCCTGCCGACGTAGGGATCAGACGTCGTCTTGACCACTTCCGCAAGCAGCGGTCCATTCGGATCGCAGGCCAGCCCGTCGCGGGCCTTGCCCTGCGGCGTGAAAACCTCGGGCAGCTGGTGTTCCGGGGGCGACGGAAACGCGCTAGTGATGATCTCCAGCAGTTCCATCGTGCCGACGCCGGTGCCACTGCATGCCGGGATCACCGGGAAGAACGACCCTCGGGCGACCGCCTTCTCCAGGTCGTCGATCAGCCCCGACTGGTCGATCTCTTCGCCGCCGAGGTAGCGCTCCATCAGCGTCTCGTCCTCGGACTCTTCGATGATTCCCTCGATCAGCGTGCCGCGCATTTCCTCGATCGCGTCGGAGTACGACCCGTCCGGTGCATGGGACGCGGTGCGTTTGCCGTCTGCGTATTCGTAGTGCGTCTGGGACAGCAGCCCGATCAGACCGGTGCAGGGCGTGTCAGCGGCCAGATAAAGCGGAAGCACCTTGTCGCCGAACGCTTCCTGGGCCGCCGTGAGCGCGCTCTCGTAGTTGGCGCGGGCGTGGTCGAGCTTGGTGACCACCACCGCGCGCGGCATGCCCACCTGAGCGCACTCCAGCCACAGCGACTTGGTCGGATCGTCGACACCTTCGTTCGCGGCGATCACGAACAATGCGCAGTCCGCGGCCCGCAGCCCCGCGCGCAGCTCACCGACGAAGTCGAGATAGCCGGGCGTATCGATGAGGTTGACCTTGATCCCGTCGTGCTCCAGCGACGCGAGCGCAAGGCCGACCGACCGCTGCTGGGAGATCTCTGCTTCATCGAAGTCGCAAATGGTGTTGCCCTCGACCACCGAGCCCTGTCTGGTGAGTACCCCGGAGGCGACGAGTAGCGCCTCGACGAGTGTCGTCTTGCCGCCACCCGATGGGCCCACCAGCACCACATTGTGGATGGCGGCCGGACTGTCCGCGGTGGGGGCGGCTCCGGCGCCCTGGGAAGTTGTCGTCTTGTCAGCCATGACATTCCCTCCTCATCCGGACGGCCACCCTGCCGCCGGATGTGTTAATCCACAATTCCCCGAACAGACACCGAGCACAAGCGATTCGATGACTTTCTGGCGGGGCGGAAGTCAGTGCCGGCATGACCACAGTCACCGCAGACATCGCCGTCTCGCTCGGCGGCTACGCCGCAGGTCCGAACGAGTGCCGACCTGCCGTTGACTGCCGGTTGCACACTTGGATGGTCGACCACGCCGACGAGAACCGCGCCGCGATCGATGCGATCACCTCCGCGGGTGCCTACATCATGGGCCGCAACATGTTCGGGCCCGGCCGCGATGCGTGGGATCTCGAGTGGAAGGGATGGTGGGGACCCGAGCCGCCGTATCACGCGCCAGTGTTCGTGCTCACCCACCATCCTCGCGAGCCGCTGGAGATGGACGGCGGCACGACCTTCACGTGCGTAACCGATGGGCCGGAGTCCGCGCTGGCG
>DASRJA010000550.1:0-4884 GCA_035649695.1 Mycobacterium sp.
GCCACAAACCGAACACGAAGGCCGTGCCCACGGTGAGGAACACGATAATCGCGGCGACCTTGATGCCAGCGAACCAGAATTCGAACTCACCAAAGGATGAAACCGAGAACAGGTTGGTCAGGGTCATCAGGCTCAACAGAACCAGCGAAGACAGCCACAGCGGGATACCGGGCAGCCAGTACTGAACGATCTTGGCTCCGGCGATGGCCTCGAACCCGACGATGATCACCCAGAAGTACCAATAGAGCCAGCCGACCGAGAATCCCGCCCAACCGCCCAGCGCGCTGCGGGCATAATCGGCGAACGATCCCGTCGACGGATTGGCCACCGCCATCTCCGCCAGCATCCGCATCACCATGATGACCAGGAATCCGCACAACGCGTACGTGATGAACGAACCCGGCCCGGTGCTGCCGATGACCACGCCCGAGCCGACAAACAGGCCGGCTCCGATCACGCCGCCGATGGCGATCATCCTCAGCTGGCGCTCGCTGAGACCTTGCTTGAGAGTTGGCCCCCCGCTCATCGCGCGTCTCCTTGAACAGGAACCGATAACACTCCACCCGCGAAAGACGAAACCTGCGGCCTAACAATTTCGGATGCCTCGGCCCGCGGCCAGCCGCTCGCCTCGAACCGACGGGCCGGACCAGATGCCCCACTCCACGATCCGGTTGGATCACTCATCGTTGTCACGTCAACCTCCCTGCAGCGTGTATCGATTGCGTCTTGGACCAGCAGCTCTGATAGCCCGACCTTGTGTCCCGAACGGAATGAGGTTGCGTATTAAACAACCTGGTGCTCAATGTGGAACACATTCGGAACACCGTAGTGTGATAAATCACAATGCAGCGTCAAACTGTGATCTAGATCACAGCTGTGAAACGCCTGTCAACCGCCCGCTGGACACGACCTCGGGGAGACATCGAATGCCGCTGTGAGCGTCCAAAGTCGCGGCTGAGGCAACGCGGGCGTCGGCGATGCGAGCGAGGGGTTGACCCACCCTTATCCACTTAATATGGTTCTGATATATCAGTTGTCAACCACAGTCTTCGGCGTCTTCGTTTCCGTTAACGACGCCTGGTGCGCGCCAGGCAGTAAACCGACGCGCTAGCCCGCCCCAACTAAGAGGAGATCATGGCCGCACCGCGTGTAGTAATCATCGGCGCCGGCATCGTCGGCGCGAATCTGGCCGATGAACTCACCGCACGCGGCTGGGATCAGGTCACCGTGGTGGACCAAGGTCCCTTGCCGCTGACGGGCGGCTCTACGTCGCACGCCCCGGGTTTGGTTTTCCAAACCAATGCGTCGAAAACGATGGCGGAGTTCGCCAGCTACACGGTCGAGAAGTTCGTCGGCATGGATCTCGACGGCGAGTGGTGCTTCAACCAGGTTGGCGGTCTGGAGGTGGCAACGACGCCCGAGCGGCTTGCCGAGTTGCATCGTCGGCAGGGGTGGGCGACGTCGTGGGGCATCGAGGGCTCCTTGATCGAACCCGAGGAATGCGCACGGATTCATCCGCTCGTCGACGAATCGAAAATCCTTGGCGGACTGTATGTGCCGAGCGACGGGCTCGCCAAATCGACGCGTGTGGTTGTTGCGCTTGCACGGCGCGCCCAGGCCCGCGGCGCAGTATTCCGCGGATCCATCAAGGTGACTGGAATCGAACGCGGCGGCGGACGCGTTACCGGCGTCGCGACGTCGGAGGGGACGATTCCCGCCGACATCGTGGTCTCCTGCGCGGGGTTCTGGGGCCCGGAGATAGGTGCGATGGTGGGCATGGACATCCCGCTATTGGCCCTCGCGCACCAATACGTCAAGACCGACCAGATTCCAGATCTTGTCGGCCGCAACACCGAAGCCGCGGAGGCCGGCCTGCCGATCCTGCGTCACCAGGACCAGGACCTGTACTTCCGCGAACACGTCGACCGTCTCGGCATCGGCTCCTACGCGCACCGCCCGATGCCTGTGGACCTGCGCGATCTGACCGACTCGGCTGACGTGTCCGCAGCGAGCATGCCGTCGATGCTGCCCTTCACCGACGAGGATTTCGCACAACCCTGGCAGCAGTGCAAGCTATTACTCCCCTGCCTCGAAAAGGCAAAGGTCGAAAGCGGATTCAACGGGATATTCTCCTTCACCCCCGACGGTGCGCCGCTGGTCGGCGAGTCCTCCGACGTCGCTGGGTTCTGGATCGCCGAGGCCGTCTGGGTGACACACTCGGCGGGCGTCGCACGCGCCGTCGCGCAACTACTGGTCGACGGACGCAGCGACACCGATTTGCACGGCTGCGATGTGCACCGCTTCGAAGAGGTTCAGCTCGCGCCCGAGTACGTCAGCGAGACGTCGCAACAAAACTTCATCGAGGTCTACGACATCCTGCATCCGCTGCAGCCACGACTGTCGCCGCGGGACCTCCGGGTCAGCCCCTTCAACGTCAGACAGCAGGAGCTCGGCGCGGTGTTCCTGGAGAGCGGTGGCTGGGAGCGTCCGCACTGGTATGAGGCCAATGCACGTCTGCTCCAACAACTTCCACCCGAGTGGGCGCCGCCCGCCCGCGATGCATGGGCCGGGCAGTTTCACTCACCAATCGCGGCGGCCGAAGCGTGGCGCACCAGGAAATCGGTCGCGATGTATGACATGACGTCACTCAAGCGGCTCGAGATCACCGGCCGCGGCGCCCTGCCGCTCCTGCAGCGTCTGACCACCGGCAAGATGGACAAGTCCGTTGGCTCCGTCACCTACACGCTTGCACTCGACGAGGCCGGCGGAATCCGCAGCGACCTCACCGTTGCCCGGTTGGCCGCGGACCATTTCCAGGTCGGGGCGAACGGGAACATCGATCTGGACTACTTCCGTCGACAGGCAGCAGGCGACGACACCGTCCAGGTCCGCGATATCACAGGGGCGACCTGCTGCATCGGCCTGTGGGGTCCGCGCGCACGCGACGTGGTCCAGGCCCTCAGCCGCGACGACTTCTCGAACGAGAACTTCAAGTACTTCCGCACGAAACCTGTACGGATCGCGGGTATTCCGGTCACGGCCATGCGCCTGTCGTATGTCGGTGAACTCGGATGGGAGCTTTATACGAGCGCCGAGCACGGGCTGCGTCTGTGGGATGTGCTGTGGGCTGAAGGCCAAAAGCACGATGTGATCGCCGCCGGACGGGCGGCCTTCAACAGCCTGCGCATCGAAAAGGGCTACCGGGCATGGGGTACGGACATGACGACCGAACACAACCCGTATGAGGCCGGCCTTGGCTTCGCCGTATCCGCCAAGAAGACGGACTTCGTCGGACACGAGGCGCTGCAAGGCATTTCGGATTCGACGATCAAGCGCCGCCTCATGACGGTGATCGTCGACGACGGCGTGTCGGTTGTGATGGGCAACGAGCCTGTCTTCCTGGGCGACAAGCCAGTCGGCTATGTCACCAGCGCGGCATTCGGCCACACCGTTGGTGCGCCGGTGGCCTACGCCTGGCTGCCGGCCTCCGCCAACGAAGGCACCCGGATCGAGATCCAGTACTTCGACCGGCGGATCGCGGCCACGGTTGCACCCGAACCGCTCGTCGACCCCGAGATGACGCGGATCAGGTCCTAGCGTTAGTGCCCTCGCGCGATCCATTCGGCGAGATGGGGCGCCTCGGTTCCGATAGTGGTGCCGTCGCCGTGACCGGTGTGCACCCGGGTGTCGTCGGGCAGTGTGAACAGCCGGTCGCGGATGGAGTCCACGATCGTCGGAAAGTCCGAGAATGACCGTCCGGTGGCGCCAGGTCCGCCGCTGAACAAGGTGTCGCCGGAGAACAGCACACCGGCCTCAGGCACGTACAGGCAGCACGACCCCGGTGAGTGCCCGGGGGTGCGGATGATCTGAATCTCCGTGCCCGCCACGTCGATTCGCTGACCGTCATCGAGGCGCCAGTACGGCTCCTCGGGATGGGTCATTTTCCACAGCACATCGTCGCCCGGATGCAGCAGCACCGGGCAGTGCAACCGCTCGCCAAGCTCCGGAGCGACGGTCACATGGTCGTTGTGGCCGTGAGTGCAGATGACCGCGGTTACGTTGCGGCCTGCGACGGCGTCGACGATCGGCGCGGCCTCGTGTGCGGCATCGATGATCACCACGTCGCTGTCGTCACCGACGAGCCAGATGTTGTTGTCGACCTCCCACGTGCCACCGTCCAGCGCGAAAGTTCCCTTGGTGACGACACGCTCGATGCGCAGGCTCACAGCACGACCACCGACCGCAGCACCTCGCCGCGATGCATGGTTGCGAATGCGTCCTCGACCTGGTCCAGCTTGATGCGCTCGCTGACGAACTTGTCCAGCGGCAAGCGGCCCTGCTCATAAAGATCGACGAGCGCCGGGAAGTCACGCTCGGGCAGGCAGTCGCCGTACCACGATGACTTCAGCGCGCCGCCGCGCGAGAAGAAGTCGATGAGCGGCATCTCCAGCGTCATGTCAGGAGTCGGCACGCCTACCAGGACGACGGTGCCCGCGAGGTCGCGGGCATAGAAGGCCTGCTTCCAGGTTTCCGGGCGGCCCACCGCGTCGACGACGACATCGGCGCCGAAGCCGCCGGTCAGTTCCTGCACTGCCTCCACCGCGTCCACCTTCGACGCGTCGATTGTGTGGGTGGCGCCCAATTCCGTGGCCATCCGCAGCTTCTTGGGGTCGCGGTCGATGGCGATGATCGGTGACGCGCCAGCAAGCCGCGCCCCGGCGATCGCCGCGTCGCCCACCCCTCCGCAGCCAATCACTGCGACGGAGTCTCCGCGCGAGACGTTGCCGGTGTTCATCGCCGCGCCCAGGCCGGCCATCACACCGCAGCCGAGCAACCCGACGACGGCGGGGTCGGCATTCGGATCCACCTTCGTGCACTGTCCTT
>DASRJA010000551.1:0-8409 GCA_035649695.1 Mycobacterium sp.
CCAGCCGTGTCTTCGAATACGAACCGCGTGCACCGCTCGATCCGATGAGCACCGACGACTTGTAGATCCCCCCGCTGGGGGCACGCGCATCGACGTTGACCAACAGGTCCGCTCCGATCCGTCGTCGCAATTCGACGAGCCGGGCCATGGCGTCGGGGTGGCTCCCCAGATCGTCCCCCACGCTGCTCTCACCCCAGACAACGAGGTCGAGCTGCTGACCTGCCAGCGTTTCGGTGAGCGCTTCACCGGCGGCTTGACGCGCTGTCGCATCTTCGATGTCGCCCGGCTGAACGAGCGCGATCCTGACTGACGAGCCTTCCGCAGGCGCCGGTCCCCACCAGAACCACGCAGGGCTGACGATTGCGAGGGCGATCGGCAACGCCACCAGCCACGCGGTGCGCACCAGGAGCGCTCCCACGACCGCGGTGTTGACCGCGACAATCAGAAAGCTGACAAGCCACACGCCACCCACGGACGCCGGTGCCAGCGTCGCAGGTTGATTCCACTGCGAGGCGCCAAGCAGCGTCCAGGGTCCGCCGAGTTTGTCCCACGATCGCGCCGCCTCCGCGAGAACCCACCAGCTCGGCAGGACGACGACCGCGGCGACGACGCGCCAGATGGTGAGCTCCCCGGACAGCAGACGGTGCGCAGCCCAGCCCCACGGCAGCCACAGTGTCCCGAGGCCGACGGCGAGAACGATCAGCAGTGGGCCGGCGGCCGGCCACAGCCAGTACTGAGTGATCAGCACGAAGCCGGTCATGCCGGCCCACGCGCGGACCGCGCCCTGCATGGCGGTCGGCGCGGCGCGCACGACGAGCAGCAACGGCACCAGCCCAACCCAGGCCAACCACCACCACGACAAGGCGGGAAAGGCCAGAGCAGGCGGCGCGCCGGCGATCAGCGCCGCCGCGTTGCCCCGAAAGAGGTCAGGTAGCCGATGCTTTGGCGATGCTTGCGATCGCCTGGTCCAAGGTCGCGTTGAATTCCTCGTCGCTCTGCTGGGCGGTCAGCCCCTCGGTAAGCGCCCGCGAGAAGCTCGCGATCACACCGGTGTTGCGGGCCAGCTTCTCACACGCCTCGTCGCGGCTGTAGCCACCGGATAATGCCACCACCCGAAGCACTTTCGGATGATCGACGAGTTGCTTGTAGAGGTTGTCGGTGTCGGGCAGCGTCAGTTTCAGCATGACTTTCTGGTCGTCGCCGAGCGCGTTGACGCCGTCGAGCAGCGCGGCGTTCAGTTGGTCTTCGGCCTCCGCCTTACGTGGGCTCTTGATGTCGACCTCGGGCTCGATGATCGGCACCAGACCCTTGGCGAGGACCTGCTGGCCCACCTCGAACTGCTGCGCGACGACCGCGTCCAGGCCTGCGCCCGGCAGCTTGATGACCGAACGTTCCTTGGTGCCGAACACGCCATTGGCGACCGCGCGGTCCAGCAGGTCGTCCAGGCCGGGCATCGGCTTCATCGTCTGCGCGCCGTCCTGCTCGTCGGCCAGGCCTTTGTCGATCTTGAGGAAAGGGACGATGTTCTTGACGTTCCACAGGTAGTCGGCGGTCGGACGGCCTTCGATCTGGCGGTCCATCGTCATCTCGAACAGGATGGCGCCCATGATGCGGTCGCCGTTGAAGGCCGGGCTGGTGATGATGCGGGTACGCATCTCGTGCACCAGGTCGAACATCTGCTCGTCGCCGGAGTAGGCGTCCTCGGGGATGCCGTAGAGCTTCAGCGCCTTGGGCGTGCTGCCGCCGCTTTGATCGAGCGCGGCGATGAAGCCGGCTCCGTTCTTGGCCTTGTTGAACTGGTCGTTGTTCATTTCCGCCCTTTCTCCTTCACCAAGCAATGTACTAATGCCACACTCAGGCTGACGAAGAGGTCAGTCATGACAGCAACGTTCAGCAAGACTCCTATAGCGCCCCGCAGGAACGGCGCGCCCCCTCCCGACGTCCCACTCGCTGATATCGACCTGGGGACTGTGGAGTTTTGGAATTTGGATGACGACCTGCGCGACGGCGCATTTGCGACGCTGCGGCGCGAGTCACCGATCACCTTCTTTGAGGTTCCCGAGGTCGCGGGTTTCGCCCCGGGCGCCGGGCACTGGGCCTTGACGACCTACGACGACGTTCATCACGCGAGCCGCCACCCCGAGATCTTCAGTTCGATCCCGACGAGCACCGCGCTCAATGACGTGCCCGCCGAGATCGCAGAATTTGCCGGTTCGATGATCAGCCTGGACGATCCCCGTCACCTTCGGCTGCGCAAGATCGTCAACCGCGCGTTCACACCCAAGGTGGTTGGCCGAATCGAGGACAGCGTGCGTGACCGTGCGCGCAGGCTTGTGACTGACATGATCACCAACCATCCCGACGCGCACGCCGACTTCGTTGCCGAGGTGTCTGGTCCCCTGCCGCTGCAGATCATCTGCGACATGATGGGCATCCCGGAGGAGGACGAGGAGAACGTCTTCCACTGGACGAATGTGATGCTGGGCGTCGGAGATGACGAAGCGTCCGGTGAGTTCGATGAGGTCATCAAGACAGTCACCGAGATCGCCGAATACGGCGTCGCGTTGGCCGAGGAACGGCGGGCCCGGCCCGGCGACGACCTGACCACGAACCTGGTGCAGGCCGACGTCGACGGCGAGCGGCTGACGTCGGTGGAGATCGCGTCGTTCTTCATTCTGTTGTCGGCGGCCGGCAACGAGACGACGCGAAATGCGATCAGCCACGGCATGGTTGCGCTCACCCGTTATCCCGAGCAGCGGGAGACCTGGTGGTCCGATTTCGACGGTTTCGCCGCCACGGCCGTCGAGGAGATCGTTCGGTGGGCTTCCCCGGTTATCTTCATGCGGCGCAACCTCACTGAGGACATCGAGATGGGCGGCATCCCGATGAAGGCCGGTGACAAAGTCTCGATGTGGTACAACTCTGCCAACCGTGATGAGCGAAAGTTCACCAATCCGTGGCTGTTTGACTTGACGCGCGACCCGAATCCGCATGTCGGTTTTGGTGCCGGCGGCGCTCATTTCTGCTTGGGTGCCAACCTGGCCCGTCGTGAGATACGGGTGCTGTTCTCCGAGCTCTACCGACAGATTCCCGATGTCGTCGCCGTCCAGGAACCGGCGATACTGCACTCGGCGTTCATCCACGGCATCAAACGACTGCCCGTCGAGTGGACACCGCCGAACTGAGCAGATCTACCACCCGCGCTGTTTCCACTCACTCAACTGCGGGCGTTCCGCCCCGAGCGTGGTGTCGTCACCGTGCCCCGGGTACACGACAGTCGTATCCGCGTAGAGGTTAAACACCCGGCTAGTGACATCGGTGAGCAGTTGCGTGAAATCGCCTGTCTTCCAGGTTTTTCCGACGCCGCCGGGGAACAGCGAAGGTCGTAAGTAGGTAACATACGTGGAGGCCCGGAAGGCGGTCTCTATGCCGGATGAAGACATCACGTCAACCATTCTGCGCGCAGCGATCTACGCCCTATCCGCGGCTTAGTGGTGCCACCGCCCCCAGGCGGCCTGTTTGGTGGTGCCGGCGAGACCGGCAACACTGCTCCAGGACTCGGCTCCAGCCAGAGTGCGGGCCGAAATGCCCAGGCATTCGCCGACGTATTGACTGAGTTCGAGCAAGGTTTGAAAGGCGGCCGGGTCGGTGCTGTTGGCGAGCGCATCCAGCAGGGTGCGGGCTTCGGCCGCAATATCGGTTGGTTCCCGGCTCATGGGTGGGCCAAATTGACTGTGCGTACGCCGTCCGGGTCGTCGAAGCGTCGCGTCCAGGACATCTCGGGCCAATGCCACGTTGCAGTTCCGGCTGCAGGTTCATACTTGGCCGTGTAGAGAGTGCCGAAGCCGATCTCGAACTGGCTGTTGCGCAACGGTGGCTGCAGCATCGCGGCGACGAGTTGCTCTCCCGACGTATCGTCGGCGCGCAACTGGTCCAACCGCGTAAGTCGCCCGACGCTGTTGAATCTAGCGGCGTGGGCGGGGTGTTCGACCAGATCGAGTCGGTGGTTAGTCGTCGCGTCGAGTCGGCTCACTACGGCACGCTGCTGCGGGGCGACAAAAACCGTGGCGTGATTACCAATTGTGTCGACCAGCGCCACGTTGTAGGACTGCGCAACAGGAATCCGCCGGAGTGCACTGACCGCCTGTTCGACGGTGGCACAGGTCTCTAGCACGTAGCGCAGCACGATGGGGATCCCAAAGCCTTCGCCACCGCCGGGTCGGCCACCGAACGTCAGCGAGGTCGCCAGCCCGTCCTCGTTCATCCCGTCCAGCAGACCCCAGAGCAGGTCGCTCGTCCCGAGCACCCGGCGATGCCCGGAGTAGTTGGTGGAAGCGACGACGGCTTCAAAGAGCGACTGGTCGTAGTCGTAGTTGCGGACCAAGATCGGCTGCTCACCAGGTATGACAACTTGGGAACAACCGACAGCGAAAGCCGGAAGTCCCCACATCGACAGCATCTGCGCGGCAACAGAGTCGTCACCACTCAGGC
The DNA here is from genome assembly GCA_035649695.1 of Mycobacterium sp. Lineage (GTDB taxonomy): Bacteria > Actinomycetota > Actinomycetes > Mycobacteriales > Mycobacteriaceae > Mycobacterium. Next base: position 4,492 of record DASRJA010000551.1, read on the forward strand.
GACACAGCCGTTCCCAGGTAGGCGTCAGCTCGGGGAGGTATTGGGAAAGTGCGGCCCGACATTCGTCAAGGGAGGGGCGGGCGGCCAGCCCATCCCGTATGTACCAGCGGCGGTACGCCGGCCAGGTTGCGTCGTACAGCGCTCGCCAGCGGGGACCCGGCTCTGCCTCTCGGTACGCGTGGAGCGTCAAGGTGCGGCTCGTGGTCTTGACGGGCTCGACTACCGGGGCGCGCTCGACCACCGAGGCCCAGCGCAGTCCGTAGGTGAGCCACTCCTGCCAGCGAGCACTAGGTGAGGGGAGGGGTGGGGCTGCGGCTGGAGCCAAGAGTGCTGTCATGCGTCAAGATTATCTTGACGATCCCTTCATGCGTCAAGCTTTACTTGACGGAATGCTTGCGGGTCACCAACCCCGCGCACGCCATTCGCTAAGGTGCGGACGTTCGGTCCCGAGCGTCGTGTCGTCGCCGTGCCCGGGGTAGATCACTGTCGTGTCCGGGTAGACGTCGAACACCCGGCTAGTGACATCGGTGAGCAGTTGCGTGAAATCGCCTGAGTGTGCGTCGAGGTCTGCACGCCCGGGTGGCCGATGCGCTGGTTGGCGGTGTGGGCGGGGAGCCGGACTGGCGGCTGGTCGCTGCCCACTACGAGCAGGCCGAGCGGTTCGACGAGGCGGCCTCGGCCTACCAACAGGCATCCGCGACTGCCCGCCGCCGAGGCGCGCTGGCCGAGGCCCGCGCCTACCTGACCCAGGCCCTCTCCGGGCTCGAGCACTGCACACCCGGCCCGGATCGCGACCGGCGCGAGATGGCCTCGCGCTCGGAGCGAGGATTTCTCGCTACGGCCGCAGAGGGCTATCAAAGCCGCGCCGCCGCCGCGGACTTCGAGCGGTGCCTGCAGCTGGGCGGGACCGACCTGCACGACGACGAGCTGTTCGCGACGCTGACCGCCCTGTATGGCTACTACCTCGCCCGTGCCGACCTGCAAAGGGCAGCCCAGGTACTTGAGGTCCTGCGCGCGAGCCTCGAGCAGGGGCGGCAGTGGTTCCGGCCGGTGAGCGAGGGCAGGTTGGGAGTGGTGGCGTGGCTGCGCGGCCAATTCGCTGCCGCCGACTCCCATCTCAAGGCGGCCACCGCGGGTGCGGCTGCAGCAGACCAGCAACAGATTACGCGGTGTGGTTGCAACCTACCGAGCCGATCGTGTCGGCGCACCTCTACCTGGCCTTGACGCGCGGCGTGCGCGGCGATCTCACCGGCGCCGAGGCCGAGCTGGCCCAGGCGGCACGCCGGGCCGAACAGCTCAGCTTTCCGGAGGGCCCGTTCAGCCTCGCCTACACGCGTTTCGGGGAGATCTGGATGCGCACCGAAGCTGGCCAGCTGGACCGTGCCGCGGTACTCGCCGCCGACCTGATCGAGCAGGCCGAGCGGTACGGCTTCGACCTATGGCGGCTGTGGGGGGCGACCCAGCAGGCCACTGTCGGCGCCCTGGCCGCACTCCGCGCCGACAAACTCGACCCGACCGCGCTGGCGGCCCACATCGCGACCATGACACCGCTCCTCGATACCAGCCACACGCTCGAGCTGAACATCTTCATCCCCTCCTACCACGCCGTCCTCGGGCAGCTTTTGATCGGCGCAGGCCAACCCGAGCGGGCCCGCCGCAGCCTGGACACCACACTGCAGCTGGCTCAGGACACCGGGACGTGCTTCTACGACGCCGAACTGTTGCGGCTTCGCGCCTACACCCACACCGACCCGGACGCTCGCCGAGCAGACGTCGGGGCCGCTCTCGCACTCGCCCGCCGCCAGGGCGCGACCCTGTTCGAGCTGCGCGCCGCGCTCGACGATTTCGAACTACGCGGCGAGCCTGCGCGCGAAACTCTGGTCGATGTCATTGGCCGCATGCCAGCCGACAGCGCCTGGCCGGAACTGGCGCGGGCCCCAGGGGGACTGTCCGAACAACGGTGGATCTGATCTTGGTCTGACACGCCGGGCGTGAGCTTGGCGGGAAGGACTGACGATGTCAGAAACACTCGATCCTGTGGCGATGGAATTGGATCAGCGGCGGCTGGCTGAACAGCTGCTGGCGCAGGCGAAGGAACAGGGCGTTGAGCTGGTCGGCCCGAACGGGCTCCTCAACCAGTTGACCAAGAACGTGCTCGAGACCGCGCTGGATGCGGAGATGACCGAGCACCTGGGCTATGACAAGCACGACCCGGCCGGGCGCGGCAGCGGTAACTCCCGCAACGGCACCCGAGCCAAGACGGTGCTCACCGAGATCGGGCCCGTCGAGATCGAAGTGCCCCGTGACACCAACAGCTCGTTCGAGCCGCAGCTCGTCAAGAAGCGTCAGCGCCGGTTGACGGGTATCGACGAGATCGTCTTGTCGCTCACGGCAAAGGGATTGACGACTGGGGAGGTCGCCGCCCACTTCGCCGACGTCTACGGCGCCACGGTCTCCAAGGACACCATCTCCCGCATCACCGACAAGGTGATCAGCGAGATGACCGACTGGTGCAACCGGCCCCTGGAGCCGGTGTATCCGGTGGTGTTCATCGACGCGATCCACGTCAAGATCCGCGACGGCCAGGTCACCAACCGACCGATCTATGTGGCGGTCGGGGTCACCTGCGCCGGGGAGCGTGACATCCTCGGGCTGTGGGCCGGCGACGGCGGCGAGGGGGCTAAGTTCTGGCTGGCGGTGCTGACCGAGATCAAGAACCGCGGCACCGCCGATGTGTGCATCGTGGTCTGCGACGGGCTGAAGGGGCTACCCGAGGCGGTCAACACGGTGTGGGATCGCGCGGTCATCCAGACATGCGTGATCCACCTGTTACGCAACACCTTTCGCTACGCATCACGCAAGTACTGGGATCAGATCGCCAAGGATATCCGGCCGGTGTACACCGCCCCGACTGAGGCCGCTGCCAAGGAACGGTTTGTCGAATTCACCGCCAAATGGGGTGCTCAGTATCCGGCGATCATCCGACTGTGGGAGCACGCCTGGAGCGAGTTCGTGCCGTTCCTGGACTACGACGTGGAGATCCGCCGGGTCATCTGCTCGACGAATGCCGTGGAGTCGATCAACGCCCGCTACCGGCGCGCGATCCGCGCGCGCGGGCATTTCCCGACCGAACAATCCGCCCTGAAGTGTCTGTACCTGGTGACTCGATCACTGGATCCGACCGGCCGCGGTAAGGCACGATGGGCAATGAGGTGGAAGCCAGCACTTAACGCGTTTGGATCACCTTCAACGGCCGGATCACCCCGACCGGCAACTAACCAAATGCCAAGGTCGGATCCACCGTTAATCGGACAGCCCCGCCCCAGGCCGCATTGGATAGCTGACTGACCGCCAACCGACCGTGTCTCGATAGTGACGACATATGAGGGCCGACTTCGTGTCGGAGGTGGCACGGCGATATGACGGACATCGTTGACCAGCGGTGACACGATACTGACGTGGACGACGGTCGCGGCGCGGTGACAGCAGCGGGACTGTTGTGTGGGTCGTGCGGCACGGAGCTGCCTCCGGACTCAAGGTTCTGCAACAGGTGCGGCGCGCCGATCACGCCAGCCGCGACGGCGGCGGAGTACAAGCAGGTGACGGTGCTGTTCGCCGATGTTGTTCATTCGATGGACATCGCAGCGGCGGTCGGTGCGGAGCGGCTGCGCGACATCATGGCCGAGCTGGTTGATCGGGCTGCCGTGGTGGTGCAGCACTTTGGCGGCACGGTCGGCAGCTTCACCGGCGACGAGATCATGGCGGTGTTCGGCGCACCAATCACGCTGGAGGACCACGCTGTCCGCGCCTGCCTGGCGGCGTCGGGCATACAAGAGGAGGCGAAGCGGCTTGCCTCCGACGTCCGAGAGCGGAACGGTGTGGAGCTGCAGTTGCGGGTGGGCCTGAACTCGGGCCAGG
>DASRJA010000552.1:0-11485 GCA_035649695.1 Mycobacterium sp.
TTCGGTCGTGCCGAACTCGCCACCGTCGCGCGGTTTGAGGCGGGCGATGTGATCGGCGAGCAGAGCCTTCAGTTCGTTGGCTCGCTCCAGCGGCTGATCGGGCGCGCCGCGCGCGGCGAGCCGCGCATCGATCGTCGGCAGCGCGGTGAGCGGGCTGGCGACGAGCTTGGACAAGTCGCCGTAGTGACCGAGCGCGCGGCGGGTCAGTCGGGCGAAGGTCTTGTCGTCGACGCCGTCAAGCGGACTGGTCGACCGCCTCGGCAGCGCGGCCTCCGCATCCCGCAGCGCGGCACGGTCGGCCCGCAGCGCGGGCGAGCGCGAGAACGTCACCCGGTCGAGCAGCCCGGCCAGCGGGTCGGCGAGCACGTTGATCGCGATCGCGATGCCAAGGCTGGTGAACAGCAGCACCGTCAGCGCTGTCTCCTGACCGGTCACTGCCAGGCCGATCAACAGCTGACCGCCGAACAGCAGTGCCACCACGGCCGTCGCCGCGAACGATCGCAACATGTCGGCTCGCAGCGCCTGGCCTTCGTCGAACGCATCCCACATCGCCACGGCCACCCCGAGCAATGCGACGTCGCATCCGGTGGACGCCAATGCCAACCAGCTCGGCACCAGACCGAGCGGGATGATCAGGATCGCGTTGCCCAGCGCGAAGAACAGCGTGGCGACCACGACGTAGCCGACGACGGGTCTCGGCTGCCACGGACCGAATACGGCTCGCAGCATCGCGCCCAATGAAGACAGCGAGATCGCGCCGAACATCACCCAGTGGCCCATCCGCAGCGGGCCGTCGACGTTGCCCGCCATTGCCGCGCCGAACAGTGCGACCGCCGCGACTGCGGCGACGAGCGCGACCTCGCCCGCCCGGCTGCGCCAGGTGTCGCTCGGCCGCGACATCTCGAGCAGTACGGCGAACCAGGCGATGCCGGGCACGGTGACCAGATAGACCTCGACGCTGCTCAGCGCGTCCGAACCGCTCAGCACGCGGACCGCGTCCAGCGCCACCACCGACGCGAAACTGGTCAGCCCGATCGCGGCCAGGACCAGTACGGGTTTGCGTGGGTCACGGGCCAGCAGGTACAGGCCCAACCACCAGCTGAGCGAGAAGACCACCGCTGACAGCGCAGCCATAGTCCTAGTTTGGCACTACATGCCGTAACGACGGTGGCGCGCGGTGTAATCGCGCAGCGCGCGCAGGAAGTCGACCCGCCGGAACTCCGGCCAGTAGGCCTCCGTGAACCACATCTCCGAGTAGGCGCTCTGCCACAGCAGGAAGCCGGACAGCCGCTGCTCCCCCGACGTGCGGATCACTAGATCGGGGTCGGGTTGGCCGGAGGTGTAAAGGTTTTCCGAGATCGCGTCGATGCTGACGGCCTCGATCAACTGGTCGCCGGTCGCGCCGTCGGCCAGTTCCTTGCCGAGCAGCGCCCGGACCGCGTCGACGATCTCCTGTCGTCCGCCGTAACCCACGGCGAGGTTGACGTGAAAGCCGCTGCCGTTGCCGTTGGTCGACTCGACGGCCTCGCGCAGGCGCCGGGCCGGTTCCTCGCCGATGAGTTCTAGGTCACCAACCGTGCGCACGCTCCACCGGTTGGCGGGTGCGCAAATCTCCTCGGTGACGTCGGTGATGATCTCGATGAGCGACGCCAGCTCGCCCGCGTCACGCTGCAGGTTTTCGGTGGACAGCAGGTAGACGGTCGCCATTTCGATGCCGGCCTCCTGGCACCAGCGCAGCATCTCGGCGATCTTGCGGGCACCCATCCGGTAGCCGTAGCTGACGTCATCGTGACCGGCATCACGTGCCCACCGTCGGTTACCGTCGCATAGCACCGCGATGTGGCGGGGCAGTTCAGATTTCGAGGACGCCAGTCCCTGACGTAGCCGCATCTCGTAGAGGCGGTACATCGGCTCCTTGAGTCGAGGAGGAATGATGTCCACGGAGATCCAGACTACTGTGACGGTCGGAAGTCCCCATGCCATTGATGGAGGTGACATGGCCCAGATCGATACCGCCGACGAAGCCCAGCAACAGCCGCCGCGCGTGTACGCCGAAGACTTCCCCGAAGCCGTCGTCGACGGCGTCGCCCATTTCATCGGAAAACCCCGGCTCCGCGGCTGGATCCACGTCTACGCAGCGATCGTGGCCTGTATCGCCGGCGCGGCGCTGGTGTCGGTCTCGTGGTCGCTGCAATCGACCCGCGCCGGGCTGGCCACGCTGCTGTACACCTTGACGATCGTCGCGATGTTCACGGTCAGCGGCACCTATCACCGGGTCACTTGGAAGTCGGCGTCCGCCCGCAAGTGGATGAAACGGGCCGACCACTCGATGATCTTCATCTTCATCGCGGGCAGCTACACGCCGTTCGCCCTGCTGGCGCTGCCCGAGCGCAGCGGTTGGGTGCTGTTCTGGATCGTCTGGGGCGGGGCGATCGCCGGGGTGCTGCTGAAGATGTTCTGGCCGTCGGCGCCGCGCTGGTTCGGTGTGCCGCTCTACATCCTGCTCGGCTGGGTGGCTGCCTGGTTCGTCGGACCGATCATGCACGGCGCGGGCGTCGCCGCACTGGTGTTGTTGATCGTCGGCGGCGCGCTGTATTCGATCGGCGGCGTGCTGTACGCGCTGAAATGGCCGAACCCGTGGCCGACGACGTTCGGCCATCATGAGTTCTTCCACGCGTGTACCGCGGTCGCGGCGATCTGCCACTACATCGCGATGTGGTTCGCCGTCTTCTAGCGATTCGGCGCGCTTATCAACGCCCACCAGCGACGGTTAGCGCGCCGAAATCGCTCAGCCCTGGGTGATGTTGTCCGGGCCCCAGTACGCCTTCATCGACGCGATCTTGCCCTCGTCGTCGAACGTCATGGTGCTGATGATCTCGATGGTCATGCCAGCGATGCTGAGCTTCCAGAAGAAGGCCGCCTCGTTACCGAGCGCGCGCAGCGTCACGATCTCAGTCGTGGCGTTGGCGCCCTCGACTGCCTTGTAGAACCCGCGGATCGCCTGGCGCCCGATATGCACCTCACTGCCGACGGGATCCTCGACGGTGGCGTCGTCGGCATAGAGCGCGGCGATGTCGTCGGGCCGGCCTTGCGACACGGTCTCCAGATAACGGTTGACGGTGTTGGTGATGGCTTCAGCGCTGGGCATGGCGGCGACGCTACCTCAGCGCCGCGGTCAATTCGTCAATAGTGGTGAGGGGCAGGTCGCACACGCGGCCGCGGCAGACGTAGGCGGCGTCGGACCCGTTGACCCGGTCACGGTCGAGCAGCAGCTCCGAGGAGTTGACCGGACCGCCCACGACAATTGCACCGCCGGGCGCCAATTTGCGTGCAGCGGAAAGTAATTCAGAATGCTGAGGATCGCAGGCGACGGCGATCTGGATGGGTCCGCGCACCGCGGTTTCGGCGACCGCGAGCCAGTGGCCACCCGAGCGCGCGAGCCGGGCGAGGATGGGCGTAGCGCTGGCCAAGGTCGCGTCGGCGGCGGCGGCGTAACGGTCCGCTTGTGGCGCCAAGTGGGCGGCCAGCTGCAACGCCTCGGCGATCGACGAGGCGCCGGACGGGGTGGCGCCGTCGAGGGGGTCGGCGGGCCGGACCACCAGCTGTTCGGCGTCGTCGGCGCTGTCGAACCAGCGGCCCTCCCGTTCCGGGTCGGCGAAATGGTCCAGCGCGATGTCGACCAGCCCCATGGCCGCGTCCAACCACGACGCGTCGCCCGTCAGCTGATACAGCGCCAACAGGCCGGTCGCCAGGGTTGCGTGGTCCTCAAGGATCGCCGCGCTGTCACCCACCCGGCCGCCGAGGCTGGCACGCCGCAGCCGGCCGTCCACGATGTGCAGGTTGACGATCGAACGCGCGCATTGCATTGCAGCGTCAAGGAATTCGGGCCTGTCAAGCGCGACACTCGCCTCGGTGAGCGCGGTGATCGCGAGCCCGTTCCAAGCGGTGACGACCTTGTCGTCGCGGCCGGGCTGCGGCCGCGTCAGCCGCGCGGCCAGCAGCGCGGTGCGCACCCGCTCGAACCGCACGGCATCATCGGGGTCTGCCGGCAATTGCAGCACCGAGCTGCCGTGTTCGAATGTCCCCGCCTCGGTGACATTGAAAACCGAAGCAGCCCAACGCCCGTCGTCGTCACCCAACACCTCGCGCAGCTGCGCGGGCGTCCATGCGTAGGTCAGCCCCTCGCGACCGTCGGCATCGGCGTCCAGCGATGACGTGAACATGCCGTCGGCGCCCAGCCCGTCGATGATAAAGCGCGCCGTCTCATCAGTCACTTTGCGCGCCAACGGGTTTGACGTGCGACGGGCCCAGTGCGCATACACGCGCAGCAACAGCGCGTTGTCGTACAGCATCTTCTCGAAGTGCGGCACGACCCACGATGCGTCGACGCTGTAGCGGGCGAAACCACCGGCCAGCTGGTCGTAGATGCCGCCGCGCGCCATCGCGGTGCAGGTCCGCTCGACCGTCTCCAACGGCAGGATGTCGCCGGTGCGTTCGTGGCTGCGCAGCAGCGCTTCCAACAGAGCCGACGGCGGGAACTTCGGCGCGCCACCGAAGCCGCCGCGCTCAACGTCTTCGTCCTGTAAGGCCGCGGCTACGGCGTGATCGCACAATGCCGGCTGCACCGGCGGCCCACCGCCCGGGAGTCCCGACACCATCGACCGCAACTCACCCGCGATCCGGTCGGAAGCCTCCTCCACCTCGCCACGACGCGTGCGCCACGTCTCGGTGACGGCGGCAAGCAGCTGCAGGAAATTCGGTTTCGGGTAATAGGTGCCGCAAAAGAACGGCCGCCCGTCGGGGGTGAGGAAGCACGTCATCGGCCAGCCGCCCTGCCCCGTCAGCGCGACGGTCGCGTTCATGTACACGGCGTCGAGGTCGGGCCGCTCTTCGCGGTCGACCTTGATGTTGACGAATCCCTCATTCATCACCGCGGCGACCTGATCGTCCTCGAACGATTCGTGGGCCATCACGTGGCACCAGTGGCACGCCGCGTATCCGACGGACAGCAGGATCGGCACGTCGCGCGTCGCCGCTTCGGCCAGCGCCTCGGGCGTCCACTGCTGCCAGTGCACCGGATTGTCGGCGTGCTGACGCAGGTAGGGGCTCGTCGCCGTACCAAGCTGGTTGGCCACCGCTTCAGCCTAGGTGGAGCGTCATTACCTCCAAGCCGGCGGTAGTGGCACTTTGAGCAGCGCCGCCACGTCTTGGACCGCCGCACGATGCTGCGGGTCGTCCACCGACAAGTCTGTGATCACTACATCCACGGGCACGTGGCCGTAAATTGCCCAGCACCGCTCGCTGGAATCGATCCGAGACCAGTAAGCAATGCCGTCCACTTCGGGGTGCTGTTCGTGCACTGCTCGCGATACAGCCTGAGTGACGGGGCGCCCGACATCGCCGCCCAGCCGAATGAGGCCCGCGTCCAGATGCACAGGGGAGTCGCCATCGCTGAGCGGGGAGTTGTCGATGGCCTCGCGTACCAGCGGGTGAGCATCCAGATCGACAAGAAGCTCGGCGGCCTCGATATCGACCAGAAGCGGTTGCGGCGTCACGACGGTTACCAAGCCCACTCGTTGCTCGGCGAGCCAATCGTTGACAGCCCAAACAGTTGGCAACTCAGGTTCGTCCTCTGGGGCGACAAACTGCACGGCGGCGAGCAACGCCTCGGCGCTGGTGTTCGGACGGAACCGCGCCATCGTCTCCACCAGGCAGCCGCGAAGACTCTCGGCGGTGTAACGCATCAAGAAAATTCCGCGCGGATCGTCAAACCTGTTTCGCCCAGGACCCTCGTGACGCAACGTCGGAAGCGCTTCGGGCGCTGGATGAACCCGAACCGCGCCCGAATCTGGCAACGGTACGGGTATCAAACGGGTCACCCTTCGAGGAAGGCTCTTGCTGCCGCGAGCAGCGCCTGCTCGGCTTCGTCGACGGGTTGGGTGGCAAGCACTACTAGCGGCGCTTCGTCGTCCAGCTGAGGATTGGACGACCTGAGGAATGCCGCAGCTACGGTCGGGCTGTAGATGGACTCGATGGCTCTCACAACCCTAAACAGAACAGCGAGTCGACTTACCACGTCATGCTCGCGGGGCTCCGCCTGCTTCTCGACCCAATTGCGAACGGTGCGGGCGTCTTTCAATCCCACGGCAGCCGTCGTATAACGCACTCCCACTGACTCGAGTAGGTGACGCGCTTGCTCCCATGCAGGGGTAACAATGGCTTCCTTGTACGCGGCTTCCCACGCGTCTGCCACAGCAGAGGAGGGGTGCACCACAGCGCTATCCATAGCGTACCTCCTAACGGCACCTCTAATGCTACCACTCGCGCAAAACTGCAGCTAGTTGCAACGATATCGGTGACGGGTCAGTGGACCGGCGTCGTCCTCGGCCGGACCACCCCTTCTGCCGGCGTCAACAATTGATGACGCGCTCCACGAGGTGGCTGCCTTCGAACTCAGCCGCCGGACTCACGTTTGGGGTCCTCGGTCGGCTGCTCCGGCTCCGAATCGAACGACTTGGGCAGCTTGCGCAGGTGCCGATTCATTGACCACACCAACGCGAACGTGCCGATCAACAGCAGCACGACGATGACGAGCCCGAACGGGCTGGCCTTGCCGAAGTCCGGCCCGGTGTTGCGGGGAGCGTCGTCTGCGAGCAGCCCGACAGCGAGCACCAGAAACTCGTTCACGGCTCTACCCCCGTGAACAGATCGGTCTCGGGGAATGCCACCGGCACCCGCGAGCGGGCCAACTCGTATTCCTCAGTGGGCCATAGCCGTTGCTGCCACTCGATCGGCGCTCGGAAGAAGTCCCCGAGCGGGTCGATCTGTGTGGCGTGCGCGCGCAAGGCGTCATCGCGCTGGGCGAAATACTTCGCGCACTCGACGCGCGTCGTCACCCGGTTGGCGAACACGTCATGCTCGGGATCCCAATGCTTGAGCCACTTTTCGAACGGACCTTCCTGTCCGTGTTTGGCGAATTCGTCCTGCAGCAGCTGCATGCGCTTCCGCAGAAAGCCGTGGTTGTAGTACAGCTTGAGCACATCCCACGGCTCACCCGCGTCAGGAAACATCCGGTAGTCGCCGGCGGCCTCGTATGCACCCACAGACACCTGATGGGTGCGGATGTGGTCCGGATGCGGGTAGCCGCCGTTCTCGTCGTAGGTGGTCATCACGTGCGGCTTGAACTTGCGGATCACGCGCACCAGTTCCTCGACCGGCTCCTCCAGCGGGACCAGGCCCAGGCAACCGTCGGGCAGCGGGGGCGGCGGGTCGCCCTCGGGCAGGCCGGAGTCGATGAAGCCGAGCCAGTGGTGCTCGACGCCGAGGATCTCGGCGGCCTTGGCCATCTCGTCGCGGCGGATCTCGGCCATCCGGCCGTGCACCTCCGGCAGGTCCATCGCCGGGTTGAGGATGTCGCCGCGCTCGCCACCGGTGAGCGTCACCACCATCACGCGGACGCCCTCGTCGACGTAGCGGGCCATGGTGGCGGCGCCCTTGCTGGACTCGTCGTCCGGGTGGGCGTGCACCGCCATCAACCGCAGTTCGCTCAACCTGTCCCTCATCACCTGGTCACTGACATTGCCGAGACGTTTCAACCATTCGGGTAGCCCTATAGTTCCAGTTTTGTAGAACTATCCGACGGACGGGCATGCAAAACGACATGATCGAGCGCCCCGCCGACCGCTACGGGCGGCAGCGGCTGTCGCGCGGCAACCGCCGCTGGATTGCCATTGGGCTGGGCGTGCTGGTGCTCGTGGTCGGGATTGTGATCGCCGTGATTGCTTCCCAGCGGCTCGGCAGCGGGGACGTCAAAGGCGAGCTGGGCGGCTATCAGCTGGTCGACGACGAAACGGTGCAGGTGACGATCACCGTGACCCGCGACGACCCGTCCCGGCCGGTGGTGTGCATCGTGCGGGCCCGGTCGATCGACGGCAGCGAAACCGGCCGCCGCGAGGTGCTGGTGGCGCCGTCGACGCAGAAGACCGTGCAGGTGACCACGGTCGTCAAGGCCAGCCGGCCACCGGTGGTCGGCGACGTCTACGGCTGCGGCACCGATGTGCCGTCCTACCTGGTGGCCTCCTAGAACACACCGCGCAAGTCAGGGCAACAAACGGCGAACAGCGAGAACGTGAAAAATCGCTGTCCCGACGGTGCTAAAATGGTCCGATACACGGTTCCCGCTGGGACCGTGTATTGCTGCTTTTAGTGCGCGGATTAGGCGTTGACGATCGCGGCAATACACGACGAGAGCTCCCGGCGCCGTAGACACGAAACTTCTTACGCGAACGAGCGCGAGAGCAACGACGACAGGAGCGCGACGACATGACCGACACCCAGGTCACCTGGTTGACCCAGGAGGCATACGACCGGCTGAAGGCAGAGCTTGATCAGCTGATCGCCAATCGACCGGTCATCGCAGCCGAGATCAACGACCGCCGCGAGGAAGGCGACCTGCGCGAGAACGGCGGCTACCACGCCGCCCGTGAGGAGCAGGGCCAGCAGGAGGCCCGGATACGCCAGCTGCAGGAGCTGCTGAACAACGCCAAGGTGGGCGAGGCGCCCAAGCAGTCCGGTGTGGCGCTGCCCGGCTCGGTGGTCAAGGTGTACTACGACGACAACAAGAGCGACACCGAGACGTTCTTGATCGCCACCCGCCAGGAAGGCGTGTCCGACGGCAAGCTCGAGGTGTACTCGCCGAACTCGCCGCTGGGCGGCGCGCTGATCGACGCGAAGGTCGGCGAGACGCGCACTTATCAGGTGCCCAACGGCAACACCGTCAAAGTGACGCTGGTCAGCGCGGAGCCCTACCACTCCTAAGTCGCGACTGCGCCGCGGACTCCTAATTCGCGGCCCCGCCGCGGGGCGGTTTACAGTCCGCCTATGGCGCAGATCGCCGAGGACTTGTTTCTGCTGCTGCTGGACAACGCGTCCGCTCAGCCCGGCCTCGACCGTGTCCGCCGCCAGCGGGTGTTGTCCGCCGCGGTGCTGCTGGATCTTGCGCACGCATGCCGAATTCGGCCTGCGATGGCCGGTGAGCCCGTCGAGCCTGGCCGGCTCGTGGCACTCGCCGTTCCCGGGCCGATGGACCCGGTCGTTGCGCCGGCGTTCCAACTGCTGCAGCGACGGCCATTGCGTCCTGCCACCGCCGTCAAGCGGCTGTCCAAACACACCGAAGAGAACCTCGCCAACTATCTGGAGTACATGGGCCAGATCCGGCGTGTTCGGTTGAACTCCAAGCGGTTCAGCCACCCGTACGCGTGGCCACTGACCAACAGGGATCGGGTCGGTCCCGCGCGCTCGGCGCTGCTCGGGGCGTTGTTCGACCGCAGGCCGCCCACCCCGACGACGGCGGCGATCATCTCGTTGTTGCACGCGGTCGACGGGCTCGGTGCACTGCTCAGCCTCAACGACCGCGGCTGGCGGTGGGTGCACGCCAGGGCGGGCGAAATCGCCATGGGCAGCTGGGTGGACGAGTATCCGACCGCGATGCCCGAAGTGAACCTGGCGATCACCGCGTCGGCGGTGCGAGGGGCGCTAGCCTAGCGCCTGCTCGAGGTCGGCGAGCAAATCCGCGGCATCTTCGATGCCGACGGACAGCCGAACCAGGTCGTCGGGCACCTCCAGCTGCGAGCCCGCGGTCGATGCGTGCGTCATCGCACCCGGATACTCGATCAGCGACTCCACCCCGCCCAGCGATTCGGCGAGAATGAAAACCTCTGTCCGAGAGCAGAAGTCGTGCGCGGCCTGCGGCCCGCCGCGCATGCGTACCGACACCATGCCGCCGAACGCGCTCATCTGCCGCTTCGCGACTTCGTGGCCGGGGTGGCTGGGCAGCCCCGGATACAGCACGGTGTCGATTGCGGGATGGCCGGCGAGGAACTCGGCTACCGCCCCGCCGTTCTCGCTGTGCTTCTGCATCCGCAGCACCAGGGTCTTGAGCCCCCGCATGGTCAGGTACGCGTCGAACGGGCCGGGCACCGCGCCCGCGCCGTTCTGCAGGAATGCGAATGCGGTGTCGAGTTCTTCGTCGTTGGTCAGCAGCGCGCCGCCGACCACATCGGAGTGTCCGCCGATGTACTTGGTGGTCGAATGCAGCACGATGTCGGCGCCCAAGAGCAACGGCTGCTGTAATGCGGGAGACGCAAAAGTGTTGTCCACCAACACCTTTATGTTCGACGGGCCTGCCAGTTGGGATATCGCGGCGATGTCGGCGATCGAGAGCAACGGGTTGGTTGGCGTCTCCAACCAGATCAACCGAGTCTTCGGGGTGATCGCAGCGCGGACCGCATCGACATCGGACAGCGCCACCGCCGTGTAGTCGATCCCCCACTGCGTGAACACCTTGTCGATCAGCCTGAAGGTTCCGCCGTACGCGTCGTCGGGCATGACGACGTGATCCCCGGGCCGCAGCACCGCGCGCAGCACGCAGTCGGTGGCGGCCATCCCGGAGGCAAACGCGCGCCCGAACGCCGCGTCCTCCACCGCGGCCAACGACGCCTCGAGCGCCGCGCGCGTCGGGTTGCCGGTGCGGGCGTACTCGAACCCGCCGCGCAGCCCGCCGACGCCGTCCTGCGCGAACGTCGAGCTCGCATAGATCGGTGCGTTGACGGCGCCGGTGCCTGGGTCGGGCCGAAATCCCGCGTGGATGGCCTTGGTGGCCAAGCCCTGAAACCTCTGTTGTTCGGTCATCACGGATCAGGGTAACGATGCGTAATGGGCGACCCGCCCGGTGTAGACATGGACCATGGCTACCCGTCTCGAAGACTTGCTTGACCTCGACTCGATGCTGACGCCCGAAGACATCGAGCTGCGCCAGACGGTGCGCCGGTTCGGCGAGCAGCGGCTGCGCCCACACATCGCCGACTGGTTTGAGGCCGGCGAGGTGCCGGTCCGCGAGCTCGCCGCCGACCTGGGCAAGCTGGGTGTGCTGGGCATGCATCTGAAGGGCTACGGCTGCGGCGGCTCGACAGCGACCGCCTACGGGTTGGTGTGCCAGGAGCTCGAGGCGGTCGATTCGGGCCTGCGCAGCCTGGTGTCGGTGCAGGGCTCGCTGGCCATGTTCGCGATCCACCGGTTGGGCAGCGAGGAGCAGCGCAAACAGTGGCTGCCCGCGATGGCCACGGGCGACGTCATCGGCTGCTTCGGGTTGACCGAGCCGGACTTCGGCTCCAACCCCGGCGGCATGCGCACCACGGCCCGCCGCGACGGGTCGGACTGGATCCTCAACGGTTCGAAGATGTGGATCACCAACGGCTCGGTGGCCGACGTCGCGATCGTGTGGGCCCGCTCCAAGGAAGGCATCGTCGGCTTCGCCGTGCCTGCGGGCACGCCTGGCTTTTCGGCTCGAGACATGACGCACAAGCTGTCGCTGCGCGCTTCGGTCACCTCCGAACTGCATCTCGACGACGTGCGGCTGCCCGCCGACGCCCAGCTGCCCGACGCAAACGGTTTGTCCGGTCCGCTGAGCTGCCTATCGGAGGCGCGG
>DASRJA010000553.1:0-5971 GCA_035649695.1 Mycobacterium sp.
CCGAATCCGGCATCGAGGTCGGCCATCACACCACGGCGAACTGGTTCGGCCTCACCGTCAACACCGACACCGTGCTGGCCACCGCGATCGCCGCGGTGATCGTGCTGGCGCTCGCATTCTTCCTGCGCGCCAAGGTGACTTCGACGGGTGTGCCGAACGGTGTGCAGCTGTTCTGGGAGGCGATCACGGTTCAGCTGCGCAACCAGATCGAGGCCGCGATCGGCATGAAGATCGCGCCGTTCGTCCTTCCGCTGGCTGTCACGCTGTTCGTGTTCATCCTCATCGCCAACTGGCTTTCGGTGCTGCCGGTGCAGTACACCGATTCCAGCGGTGCGATACACGAGCTGATCAAGCCGCCCGCGTCCGACATCAACTTCGTGCTGGCGCTCGCGCTGTTCGTGTTCATCTGTTACCACGCGGCCGGTGTGTGGCGCCGTGGTCCGCTGGGCCACCCGCTCAAGCTGCTCAAGGGCCACGTCGCGCTGATGGCGCCGATCAACCTCGTCGAGGAGATCGCCAAGCCGATCTCGTTGTCGCTGCGACTCTTTGGCAACATCTTCGCCGGCGGCATCCTGGTCGCGCTGATCGCGCTGTTCCCGCCGTACATCCTGTGGCTGCCCAACGCGATCTGGAAGAGCTTCGACTTGTTCGTCGGCGCGATCCAGGCGTTCATCTTCGCGCTGCTGACGATCTTGTACTTCAGCCAATCGATGGAGCTCGAAGAGGACCATCACTAGCCGACCGAACAAGCAGGACCCACAACCTGGTAGGACCACTGCCAGTTATCAAGGAGGATAAGGAATGGATCCCACAATCGCTGCCGGCGCGCTCATCGGCGGTGGACTGATCATGGCCGGCGGCGCAATCGGCGCCGGTATCGGTGACGGCATCGCGGGTAACGCGCTGATCGCCGGTATCGCCCGGCAGCCGGAGGCGCAGGGCCGACTCTTCACGCCGTTCTTCATCACGGTCGGTCTGGTTGAGGCGGCATATTTCATCAACCTGGCGTTCATGGCGCTGTTCGTGTTCGCAACCCCGGTTGCTTAGTGCCCGCCATGGCTGACCCGAACGTCGTCCTTCTGGCGGCTGAGGAAGGTGGTGGCACCAACAACTTCCTCATTCCCAACGGCACCTTCTTTTTCGTGCTGATCATCTTCTTGATCGTGCTCGGCGTCATCGGCAAGTGGGTCGTGCCACCTATTTCCAAGGTGCTGCGCGAACGCGACGCCATGGTGAAGAAGACCGTCGAGGACAGCCGCAAGGCAGCCGACCAGTTCACCGCCGCCGACGACGACTACCGGGCCGAGATGGCCAAGGCGCGCGGGGAAGCCTCGAAACTTCGTGACGGGGCGCGAGCGGAAGCGCGAAAGGTCTTGGAGGACATGCGAGGCCGGGCATCCGATGAAGTGTCGTCGACGCTGCAGGAGGCCGACTCGGAGCTGAAGGACCAAGCCCTGTCTATCCAGGCGGACCTGCGGTCGTCGGTCGACACCTTGTCCACGACCCTGGCAACCCGGGTGCTCGGCGTCGAGATCAACGCGGCCACATCGGCTTCGGGACGGTAAGGCAATGTCGACATTCATCGGTCAGCTCGTAGGGTTCGCGGTCATCGTGTTCGTGATTTGGCGCTACGTCGTTCCGCCGGTGCGCCGCATGATGGCCAACCAGCAGGAAAACGTGCGCAAGCAGTTGGAGGACAGCGCCGACGCCAAGAAGCGGTTGGACGAAGCCGAGAAGGCGCACGAGAAGGCCCTCGAGCAGGCCAAGGCTGAGGCCAAGCAGGTGACCGAAGAGGCGCGGGTCGACGCGGAGCGCATCGTCGAGCAGCTGCGTGTACAGGCCGACGCCGAGGTTGAGCGCATCAAAGTGCAAGGCGCCCAGCAGGTTCAGCTTCTGCGAGCCCAGTTGATCCGCCAACTGCGGCAGGACCTCGGTGTCGAGTCCATCAGCCGGGCCGGCGAATTGGTCAGAGAACACGTCTCGGATCCCGATTCGCAATCGGCTACCGTCGACCGATTAATCGACGAGCTCGACGCGATGGCACCGTCCGAAGCGGTGATCGAAGACCGGGTGACAGCGCGGCTGCGCGCGGCGAGCCGGGAGTCGCTGGCACAGCTGGTCGCGAAGTTCGACGAGGTGACGGCCGACCTCAAACCGGCCCAGTTGTCTGAGGTCGGCGACGATTTGGCCTCGGTCACCAAACTGCTGGCGCGCGAGTCGATCCTGACGCGTCATCTCGCGGACCCGGCAGACGACCCCGCGCCGAAGGTCGGCCTGCTCGAGACACTGCTCGAAGGCAAGGTTGGCGACACGGCGCTTGAGGTGCTGAAAGCCGCGGTGTCGGGACGCTGGTCATCCGACGCGAACCTGGTCGACGCCGTGGAACACACCGCGCGGCTGGCGCTGCTGGTACGCGCTGAGCGCGAAGACGCGGCCGGCGATGTCGAAGAGCAACTCTTCCGGTTCGCCCGCGTTCTCGATGCGCAGCCGCGCCTGACCACCCTGCTGAGCGACTACAGCGCGCCTGCCGAGGGCCGGGTCAAGCTGGTGCGTGATGTCCTTGACAACGGGTCCGGCGTGAATGCCACCACGGCCCAACTGCTTTCGCAGACTGTCGAGCTGCTTCGGGGCGAACGCGCCGACGAGGCCGTGCTCGATCTGGCCGAACTCGCGGTGGCCCGCCGAGGCGAGGTGGTTGCGCACGTCGGCGCAGCGGCCGACCTGAACGACGAGCAGCGCTCACGGCTGACAGAGGTATTGACCCGCATCTACGCGCACCCGGTTTCCGTGCAGCTGCACATCAACCCCGAGCTGCTGGGCGGGCTCAACATTGCCGTCGGCGATGAGGTGATCGACGGCACGCTCTCATCGAAACTGGCGGCCGCCGAGACCAAGCTGCCCGACTGACCGACAACAAACGACAAGACCCCACACCGTAAGAGCAGGAAGACGAAAAGCCATGGCAGAGTTGACCATCTCCGCTGACGACATCCAGGGCGCGATCGAGGACTACGTCTCGACTTTCACCGCCGACACCGCGCGCGAGGAGATCGGTACGGTCGTCGACGCCGGCGACGGTATCGCGCACGTCGAGGGCCTGCCCTCGGTGATGACGCAGGAGCTGCTGGAGTTTCCTGGCGGCGTGCTCGGTGTGGCGCTTAACCTCGACGAGCACAACGTCGGTGCGGTGATCCTCGGCGACTTCGAGAAGATCGAAGAAGGCCAGCAGGTCAAGCGCACCGGTGAGGTTCTGTCGGTGCCCGTCGGTGACAAGTTCCTCGGCCGGGTGGTCAATCCGCTGGGCCAGCCGATCGACGGCAAGGGCGACATCGAGGCGGAAACCCGTCGCGCATTGGAGATTCAGGCGCCCTCGGTGGTGCAGCGCCAAGGCGTGAGCGAGCCGCTGCAGACCGGCATCAAGGCCATCGACTCAATGACCCCGATCGGCCGTGGGCAGCGTCAGCTGATCATCGGTGACCGCAAGACCGGCAAGACCGCGGTCTGTGTGGATACCATCCTGAACCAGCGCCAGAACTGGGAGTCCGGCGACGAGAAGAAGCAGGTGCGCTGCGTCTACGTCGCGATCGGTCAGAAGGGCACCACCATCGCCAGCGTCTATAACACGCTGGAGGAGGGCGGAGCGATGGAGTACACGACCATCGTCGCCGCGCCCGCTTCGGACTCCGCCGGCTTCAAATGGCTTGCGCCGTACACCGGTTCAGCCATCGCACAGCACTGGATGTACGACGGCAAGCACGTGCTGATCGTGTTCGACGACCTGTCCAAGCAGGCCGAGGCCTACCGCGCGATCTCGCTGCTGCTGCGTCGCCCACCGGGCCGCGAGGCCTACCCGGGCGACGTGTTCTACCTGCACTCGCGGCTGCTGGAGCGCTGCGCCAAGCTATCCGACGAGCTGGGCGGCGGTTCGCTGACCGGTCTGCCGATCATCGAGACCAAGGCCAACGACATCTCGGCCTACATCCCCACCAACGTCATCTCGATCACCGACGGCCAGTGCTTCCTCGAGACCGACCTGTTCAATCAGGGTGTGCGCCCGGCCATCAACGTCGGTGTCTCGGTGTCCCGCGTGGGTGGCGCCGCACAGATCAAGGCGATGAAAGAGGTCGCTGGCTCACTGCGGCTGGACCTGTCGCAGTACCGCGAGCTGGAGTCGTTCGCCGCGTTCGCCTCCGACCTGGACGCCACCTCGAAGGCGCAGCTGGAACGCGGTGCCCGGCTGGTCGAGCTGCTCAAGCAGCCGCAGCACCAGCCGCTGCCCGCTGAAGAGCAGGTCGTGTCGATCTTCCTCGGCACCGAGGGCCATCTGGACTCGGTTCCGGTCGAGGACGTTGGCCGCTTCGAGGCTGAATTCCTCGATCACGTGCGGGCGTCGGAGGGAGAGATCCTCGCGCAGATCCGCGAATCGGGGAAGCTCGGTGACGACCTCAGCGACAAACTGGTTGAGGCGATCAATCAGTTCAAGAAGGGCTTCGCTGCATCCGACGGCAGCTCGGTGGTCCCCGACGAGCATGTCGATGCGCTCGCCGAGGAAGACCTCGAAAAGGAATCGGTGAAGGTTCGCAAGCCCGCACCGAAGAAGAAGTAGTCAACGATGGCGGCAACACTTCGGGAGTTACGCGGACGTATCCGCTCGGCAGGGTCGATCAAGAAGATCACCAAGGCCCAGGAGCTGATTGCGACGTCACGCATCGGCCGGGCCCAGAGCCGGCTTCAGGCTGCGCGCCCGTACGCCTTAGAGATCACCTCCATGTTGACCACGCTGGCGGCGGAGGCGGCGTTGGATCATCCGCTCCTTGTCGAGCGGGAGGACGCCAAGCGGGCAGGCGTGCTCGTCGTGACGTCCGACCGTGGTCTGTGCGGCGCGTACAACTCGAACGTGTTCCGTCGCGCCGAGGAGCTGTTCTCGCTGATCCGGCAGGAGGGCAAGACGCCGATCGTCTACGCGGTGGGACGAAAGGCGTTGAACTACTACCGGTTCCGCAACTGGAATGTCACCGACTCGTGGAACGGGTTCTCCGAGCAGCCGACGTATGAGAACGCTCAGGAGATCGCCTCGACGCTGGTCGACGCGTTCCTTGCCGGCGCCGACGACCATGGTGACGATCCGGGTCCCGACGGAGTCCTTGGACTCGACGAGCTGCACATCGTCTACACCGAGTTCAAGTCGATGATGTCGCAGAACGCGGTCGCGCACCGCATCGCGCCGATGGTGGTGGAATACGTCGAGGAAGAGATCGGACCGCGCACGCTGTACTCGTTCGAGCCCGACGCCACAACGCTTTTCGATGCGCTGCTGCCGCGGTACCTGGCGACCCGAATCTATGCCGCGCTGCTCGAGTCGGCGGCGTCGGAGCTGGCATCGCGCCAGCGCGCGATGAAGTCGGCCACCGACAACGCCGACGACCTCATCAAGGCCCTGACCCTCGAGGCCAACCGCGAGCGGCAGGCCCAGATCACCCAGGAAATCAGCGAGATTGTCGGTGGCGCGAACGCGCTGGCCGGCGCCAGACGTTAGCCCGTTAGAAAGAAGAAAAGAATGACTGCTACCGCCGAAAAGACCGACAAGGCAACGAACAAAGACACAAACGGTCGCGTGGTGCGGGTGACCGGCCCCGTGGTCGACGTTGAGTTCCCGCGCGGCTCGGTGCCCGAATTGTTCAATGCACTGCACGCCGAGGTCACGTTCGAGGAGCTCGCAAAGACGCTGACGTTGGAGGTGGCCCAGCATCTCGGCGACAGCCTGGTGCGTTGCATCTCCCTGCAGCCGACCGACGGCCTGGTCCGCGGCGTCGACGTTGTCGACACCGGCAAGTCAATCTCGGTGCCGGTCGGCGACGGGGTGAAGGGCCACGTCTGGAACGCCCTTGGCGTCTGCCTGGACGAGAAGGATTACGGGAACGACTTCGACCGCTGGCCGATTCACCGCAAGCCGCCGGCGTTCGACCAGCTC
>DASRJA010000554.1:0-8424 GCA_035649695.1 Mycobacterium sp.
ATCGCCGACCACCTGATCGGCCACTTCGTGGATCAGGCTCGCAAGTCCGGGGCGTCGTGGACCGAGATCGGCAAGTGCATGGGCGTGACCAAGCAGGCCGCGCAGAAACGTTTCGTGTCCAAGGCCGACGCCGCCCTCGACCCGGAGGCGGGCTTCGGCCGATTCACCCCTCGGGCCCGCAACGTCGTCGTCGTCGCTCAGAACAGGGCCAACAAGGCCGGCAACAACGAGATCGGGCCCCATCACCTGCTGCTCGGCCTGTTTTCGGACCCGGACGGCCTCGCCCCCAAGCTGCTCGCCGGTCAGGGCGTCGATGCCGACAAGGTGACCAGGGCCGTCACCCTGCCACCCCGGGTCGACGACGTGCCCACGCTGATCCCCTTCAACGGAGCGGCAAAGAAGGTGCTGGAACTGACCTTCCGCCAAGCACTTCGGTTGGGCCACAACTACGTCGGCACGGAACACATCTTTTTGGCGCTGTATGAGGCCGAGGACGACGACGGCACGCTACACCAGCTGGGTGTCGACAGAGATCGCTTCGAGCGCGAGCTCGTCGCGGCACTCTCGGAATACACGAAAGCCTGATCTCACATCCTTTAGCGCCGCGCCGTCTTCATGATGTGGAGGTGCGACCGTTCGAGGATGTGGTGGCCGAGCACGGCGCGACCGTGCTGCGGGTGTGTCGCGCCGTCGTCGGCCCCGTCGACGCCGAGGACGCCTGGTCCGAGACGTTCCTGTCGGCACTGCGCGCCTATCCCGACCTGCCCGCCGACGCCAACGTCGAGGCCTGGCTCGTCACGATCGCCCACCGCCGAGCGATTGACGTCGGGCGCGCGAAATCCCGCCGCCCCGTGCCCACCGAAACCCTGCCCGCGCGCCCCGCCGCTCATGCCGATCCCGCCGCGCGCGACCCCGACCTCTGGACCGCGCTGCAGCGGCTGCCGACCAAACAACGCCAGGCGGTGGCCTACCACCACATTGCGGGCCTGCCGTTCGCCGAGATCGCCGAACTGCTCGGCAACTCCCCCGACGCCGCGCGGCGCGCCGCCGCCGATGGACTCAAGACACTGCGCAAGCACTACCGTGAGGACGAAACAGCATGACTACCAATCTTTTTGACGAACTGGGCGCCGACGACGGCGCACTGGCCCGGCTGCACCAAGGGCTGGAGCACGCCGCCGACACTGGCGGGCTGCTCGACGTCGCCTACCGCACGATCGACACACCTGTCGGCACGCTACTGTTGGCCGCCACCACCGCAGGACTCGTGCGGGTCGCCTACGACGTGGAGGGCCACGACGCCGTGCTGGCCGGGCTGGCCGACAGGATCAGCCCGCGAGTGCTGCGCGCGCCGGCACGACTGGACACCGCGGCCCGGCAGATCGACGAGTATTTCGCCAAGCGCCGCACCGCCTTTGAGGTGCCGGTGGATCTGCGACTCGCGGAGGGTTTCCGACGCAGCGTCATCGAACATCTGCGCGCCATCGGCTACGGCCACCGCGAGAGCTACGCGATGGTGGCCGCCGCGATCGGTCATCCGCGTGCGGTGCGGGCCGTCGGCACGGCCTGCGCCCACAATCCCCTGCCGGTCGTGATCCCCTGCCACCGCGTCGTGCGGTCAGACGGGTCGACGGGCCAGTACGTCGGCGGGCCATTGGCCAAGTCGACGCTGCTCGACCTTGAGGCCGCCTGAAAACGGGAATGAATCCGCGGGCCTGGCGGTAGAACAGGAACATGAAACTCAACGACGCCGCCCGCGAGCTCATCGGCGAGGGCACCGACGCGACACTGGTCACGATCAACCCGGACGGGAGCCCGCAGGCAACCGTCGTGTGGATGGCCTTGGAGTCCACCCCGGACGGCGATGAGCTTGTCGCCGCACACCTGGCCGAATACCAAAAGACCCGTAACATTCGCCGCGATCCGCGGGTGGCCGTCACGATTCTGTCCACCAAGCACCCCAACCAGCAGACGCCTTATCTGACGATCACCGGAACGGCCCGGATCGAGGAGGGCGGCGCGCCCGCGCTTCTCAAGAAGCTGGCCAAGACGATGCTGGGGTCCGACGAGCACTTCCCGCCGCCGAACGCGCCGGAAGGCTTGCTCACCCGCGTCCGGATCGAGAAGGTCGGCGGGCTCGGTCCGGGGGCATCCTGACGCCCAACCGGCTGTAACACGTTTCAGTTTGTGCCATCATGCGTTGATGCGCCGCTGCTTCGTGCTCCTCGTCGCTCTGCTGGCGGCCGTCGCCAGCCTCGTGGCCCCACCCGCGTCAGCGGAGGGTGCGCCGATCGGCAATCTCCATGACACCCTGCGCGTCGAGTACAAGGGCATCGTCGCCGACGTGACCGTCCACGATGTGCTGCCTGTTGATCCTCCGCCTCCGGGCTATGCGGCCACCGGTTCGCCGCGCTGGATCAACCAGGGCGGTCCGTGGAAGGCGCCGATCACGATCCATGTCATCGAGACGCCTACCCCGTTCGCGATGGCCAAGGCGTTCTCGTTCAACGGCGTCACGCCCTACGCCGACGCGTATCAGCCCAAGAACACCGATGCGCCCGATGAGCTGCAATACGCGCTGCGGAACGCTCCGCCCGGCGCCACGGTCAACGGCGCCGTGTACTGGCAGGTCTATCGCGCCCTGGTCACCAACGTGGTGCTGCTCGACCGGCAGACCGGTGAGCACCTGGCGCAGTGGAACATCTGGCAGCCGGGGGCACCGCTACCGTAGAGCCGTGGCCATTCACGTCGCCGCGGCCGTCGAAACCGACCTGCCCGAACTCGCGGAAGTCGCTGCCGTCACGTTCCCCCTGGCCTGTCCCCCGGCGGTGACGGCGGAGAACATCGCCGCATTCGTCGACGAGAACCTGTCGGAGAGGCGGTTCCGCGACTACCTCGCCGATCCCGACCGTGCGGTGCTGGCCGCACGCGAGGACGGCCGAATCGTGGGTTACGTCATGCTGATTCGCGGCGTTCCCGACGACGACGATGTGCAGCAGGCGGTCAAACTGCGTCCCGCCGTCGAACTGTCCAAGATGTACGTGCTGCCCGACAGCCATGGCGTGGGCATCTCCGCGGCGCTGATGACCGCCGCACTGCAATGCGCCACCGATCTCGACGCCAAGTGCGTGTGGCTGGGTGTGAATCAGCAGAACCAACGCGCCCAACGCTTTTACACCAAACATGGCTTTACCATCAACGGCACCAAGACTTTTCGGCTCGGCGCCGGCATCGAGAACGATTACGTGATGGTGCGCCCGCTCTCGTGAGCGCGAGCAGACGCAAAATGACCCGACACGCCGACGATTTGGGGCCTTTACGTCTGCTCGCCAGAAGAGGTGCGTCCGCTCTGACCCGCTGCCGTCAACGCCAGCAGCCGAGACGTCGCCCGCAGATACTTCTTCCGGAAGCCGCCCGCCAGCATCTCGGCGGAAAAGATGGTGTCCAGCTTCGTCCCCGAAGCCACCACGGGAATGCCCGCGTCGTAGAGGCGGTCGGTCAACGACACCAGCCGCAGCGCGACATTCTGGTCGTCGATCGGATGCACGCCGGTGATGAACACCGCTGTGACGCCCTCGATCAACGTCAGATAGCGTGACGGATGCATGGTCGCCAGGTGTGCGCACAACGCGTCGAAGTCATCCACCGTCGAGCCGGGAACTTCGGCGGCACACGCCACCACCTCGTCGTCGCTCAAGGGGTCCGGCGCCGGCGGCAGGTCGCGATGCCGATAGTCCGGTCCGTCGATGCGCACCGACGTGAAAATGCTTGCCAAAGCCTGGATTTCACGCAGAAAGTCCTGCACGGCGAAGCGGCCCTCACCGAGCTGCTCGGGCAGCGTATTTGACGTCGCTGCCACCGACACCCCGCGTGCGACCAGTTCAGACAGCAGTCGCGAGATCAGCGTGGTGTTGCCTGGGTCGTCGAGCTCGAACTCGTCGATGCACACCGCGCTGTAATCGGCCAGCAGGTCAATGCATTCGACGAAGCCGAACACCCCGGCCAGCTGGGTCAGTTCGCCGAAGGTGGCGAACGCCTTGGGCTCCGGCAGGTCGAAGTATGACGACGCGAGCAGGTGCGTCTTCCCGACGCCGAACCCGCCGTCGAGGTAGATGCCGACACCCGGCAGCGTCTCGCGTCTGCCGAACAGTTTCTTCTTGCCCGCCCGCCGCGCGACCGCCTGCTCGCAGAACTGTCGGCACGACTGCACCGCCGCCGCCTGCGACGGCTCGGCCGGATCCGGCTTGTATGTCTCGAAGCTGACGTCGGAAAAGGTCGGCGGTGGAACCAGCTGGGCGATCAGCCGCTCGGGCGTGACACTCGGGTGTCGATCAACCAGATGCGCGACACCGCTGGACCCCTGCACACACGCACCATAGCGACGTGCTGCAATTCTGCGTATGCCTGACGACGGTGCGGGGATGCAGCTGACAGTGCTAGGGCCCACCGATTCGGTGACCGAGGGCCGACTCGCTGACCTGTATGCCTACCCCGGGGACCTGCAGGCGTGCTGGGTGCGCGGCAACATGATCGGCAGTCTCGACGGCGGGGCCACCGATGACGGCAAGGCCGGAGGGCTCGCGGGTGCGGGTGACCGTGCACTGTTCGCGCTGCTGCGCCACCTCGCCGATGTCATCGTCGTCGGGGCCTCCACCGTGCGTGTCGAGAACTACTCCGGCGCCCAGCTTCCCGTCGCCGCGCGCCAGGAGCGTCAGCATCGCGGGCAAGCCGAGGTGCCGCCGATCGCCGTGGTGACCCGTTCAGGCAACCTCGACCCGAGTGCCCGGCTGTTCACCCGCACCGAGGTGCCGCCCCTGATCCTGACCACCAGCCGGTTCCACGACGACACGCGCCGCAGGCTTGGGTCGGTCGCCGAGGTCATCGACGCGTCGGGGCCGGAACCGGACTCCGTCGACGCCGCCACCGTCCTGAAGATCCTGGCGGACCGCGGGCTGTACCGCGTGCTCACCGAGGGCGGGCCGTTGTTCCTCGGCACGCTGATCGAGGAGGGCCTCCTCGATGAGCTCTGCCTGACGGTTGCGCCGATCCTGGTCGGCGGCGGGTCAAAGCGAATCGTGACCGGTCTCGGCAATGTGCACGCCAAGATGCGGCGCAGCCATGTGCTGACCGACGACGACGGCTACCTCTACACGCGCTACGTCAAGGGCGTCTAGCGGGACCATCAGTACATTGGTCAGCATGCGTCGGCGTCGCCTGGTCCGGGTCCTTGGCACCTCGACCGTCGTGCTGTCCACTTTGCTGGCCGGCTGCGCGCCAGGCCTGGCCGCCAATCCGCGCTACGCGACCGACTCCGGCGCGGGCCCGCAGGGTGCGGAGACCACCAAACCACCCAGCGGCCCGCCGCCGATCGAGGCGCCGAAGAACGAGCTGTCCTGGCGGGATTGCACGTCACGGGTTTTCGGTGACGCCGCGGTGCAGCCGTTGCCCGGCGTCAAACTGGAATGCGCCAGCTACGACGCCGACCTCGATCCGATCAACGGCGCCACCGGAGCCGTCAGCATCGGCGTGGTTCGCGCCCGCTCGGCGGAGACACCGCAGGACGCCGGTCCGATCGTGATGACCACTGGATCGGATCTACCGTCGTCGGAGCACCTGCCGGTATGGCTGTCCCGCGCAGGCGCAGATGTGCTCAAGGCGCATCCGATTGTTGCGGTCGACCGTCGCGGCATCGGCATGTCGGGCGCGCTGGACTGCCGCGACCTGTTCGACCGTCAGGAGATGCTCGACCAGGCGCAGTTCCAGTCCGGCGACGATCCGGTCGCCAACCTCGGTGCCATCACCCAGACCGCCACCACCAGCTGCACGGACACCATCGCGCCCGGCGACTCGGCCTACGACAACTCCCACGCCGCCGAGGACATCGAACGGCTGCGCAGCACCTGGGATGTGCCGACCATCGCGCTGCTCGGCATCGGTAACGGCGCCCAGGTTGCCCTCGCCTACGCCGGATCGCATCCCAACAAGGTCGCGCGGCTGGTGGTCGACTCTCCGCTGCCGCTTGGCATCGCCGCCGAGGCCGCGATGGAGCAACGCGTCAAGGGCGAACAGACCGCGCTGGACGCCTGGGCCGCGCAGTGCGTCGCCACCAACTGCCCGCTGGCGCCCGACCCTAAGGGCGCGATCGACGCCCTGCTGGCGGCAGCCCGGAACGGCGACGGGCCAGGAGGTGCGTCGGTCGCGACGGTCGTAGACGCCATCACCACCGCGCTGGCCTACCCACGCGGCGACCGCGTCAACTCAGGCAACGACCTCGCTGCGGCGGTGGCTGCCGCCCGCTCCGGCAACACCAACCAGATGACGAACTTGATCACGGCCGCCGAGACGTTGCGTCAGACCGACGGCCAGTTCGTCAACAGCTGCAGCGACTCGCTGAACCGGCCGACGCCGGACCGGGTTCGCGAACTCGTGGTCGCCTGGCCCAAGCTCTACCCGCAGTTCGGCGCCGTCGGCGCACTCAATTTGGTCAAATGCCTGAACTGGCCGAGCGGATCGGCGCCGCAGGACCCCAAGAACCTCAAGACTCCGGTGATGCTGCTCGGCGGGCAAAACGACCCGATTGTCGGCAACGAGGGCGTAGCGGCCGTGGCCGCGACCGTGATCAACGCAGGCACCACGAGCAAGCGGGTGATATGGCAGGGCATTGGGCACGGCGCCAGCATTTACTCGGCATGCGCGCTGCCGCCGGTGATCGGCTACCTGGACAGCGGCAACCTGCCGCCCACCGACACGTTCTGCCCGGCCTGACACCGACCTTTGGGGCCGTCGGTGTACGGTGCGCTGGTGGCGGCTCCTGACTCCATCCGAACCGGCCTGCTGAAAGCATTCGCGCCGCGCACCTCCCCGCCAAGCACGGCAACGGTGCTGCGGTCCATCCTCTGGCCGATCGCGATCCTGCTCATCATTCATCGCAGCTATGTGCTGGCCACCAACGGCTACATCACCGACGACTACGGCCCGGTGTACCGCGCAGTGGTCAATTTCAAGATGGGCTGGGATATCTACAACGAGCACTTCGATCAGGTTGACCCGCACTATCTCTACCCGCCCGGCGGCACGCTGATCATGGCGCCGTTCGGCTATCTGCCGGTCGACGCTTCGCGGTACTGGTTCATCACGTTCAACACGATCGCCATCGTCATCGCGGCGTTCCTGCTGGTGAAGCTGTTCAAGTTCTCGTGGTCGTCGGTCGCCTTGCCCGCCTTGCTCGTGGCGATGTTCTGTACCGAAAGCGTGGTCAACACACTGGTTTTCGGCAACATCAACGGCTGCATCCTGCTGCTGGAGGTGCTGTTCTTCCGCTGGCTGCTCGACGGTGACAAGAAACACGAGTGGTGGGCCGGGGTGGCCATTGGGCTATCGCTCGTCGTGAAACCGCTTCTGGGGCCGCTGCTTTTGCTGCCCCTGCTGAACCGTCAGTGGCGGGCCTTGGTCGCGGCGGTAATCGTGCCGTTGGTGTTCAACGCGGCGGCGTGGCCGTTGGTCAGCGACCCGATGAACTTCGTCACAGGCACGCTGCCATATATCTTCAAGACGCGGGATTATTTCAACAGCTCAATCCAGGGCAATGGAGTCTATTATGGCCTGCCGCTGTGGCTGATTCTGTTGCTGCGCATCGTGTTTCTGGCGCTTGTGATCGCGAGCCTGTGGCTACTGAACCGCTACTACCGGACCCGCGATCCGCTGTTCTGGATGACGACGTCGTCGGGTGTGCTGCTGATCGGGTCATTCCTGGTGCTGTCGCTGGGCCAGGGCTATTACTCGATGATGCTGTTCCCGTTCTTGATGACGGTGGTGCTGCCGAATTCGGTGATCCGCAACTGGCCGGCGTGGCTGGCCATCTACGGGTTCATGAGCGCCGACCGGTGGCTGCTCGGACACTGGCCGACGACGGGGCGCTTCCTGGAGTACATGAGGTTCACCTACGGCTGGTCCCTGATGCTCATCGTCGTGTTCTGCGTGCTCTACTTCCGCTACCTCGACGCCAAAGCCGACGACCGACTGGACGACGGCATCGATCCGCCGTGGATGAAGCAGCGCGCTAGCGTGGACGCATGACGACTCCAGCTCCCAAGGTGCAACTCACCGACGACGAGTGGCGCAAGAAGCTCAACCCCGAGGAGTTCGCGGTGTTGCGGCAGGCCGGCACCGAGCGGCCGTTCACGGGCGAGTACACCGACACCAAGACCGAGGGCGTGTATGCGTGCCGCGCCTGCGGTGCGGAATTGTTCCGCAGCAGCGAGAAGTTCGAATCCCATTGCGGCTGGCCGTCTTTCTTCGACCCGGCCAACTCCGACGCGGTGATCCTGCGCACCGACGACAGCCTGGGTATGCACCGCGTCGAGGTCATCTGTGCCAACTGCCACAGCCACCTCGGCCACGTCTTTGAGGGCGAGGGTTACCCGA
>DASRJA010000555.1:0-2190 GCA_035649695.1 Mycobacterium sp.
CGTTGATGGGGTTGTCGAATTGATCTTTCACCACCACCGTAATCGTCGAGATCCCACTGTCGGTCGGGATCGTCGTCGGTGCCGCGGTCACGGTCGAGTGGGTCGGCGACGGACCATCGTTCGTCACTTGCACGGACGGCTCCTGCTCGAGCGTGGTCCCCCCCGCCGTCACCGTGATCACCTTGGTTTCGGCGACCGTCGAGCTCAGGGTCGCGGTCGTCACGCCATTCGGATCGGTCGGCGCCGGCGCGGAGATCGTATTGCCGCTGCCCGTCGCCGAGATCTGAACCGCCGCTCCCCTGACGGCCGCGCCAATCGCGTTACGCGCGGTTACCGTGATCGTTGACGTCGCGGTGCCGGCAACGATCGTCGCCGGGGAGACGGTGACCGACGATTGGCCGGCATTCACGCCAATGTCCCCTGTCCCCACCCCCTTGATTTCCAGGGCCACGGCCGCGCCGTTCGAGCTCAGAGAACCCCAGGTGGCATCGACCGTGTTGTCGTTCACCCGCCACTCGGTTTGGAGGTCGCCGGGGGTGGTCTCACCCGATGTTTGCTCGGAGATTTCGGCAAAGCCCGCGCCGGGATCGATTACCGCCACGTTCCGTGTAACGGCGAACGCGCCGTACGCCACATTGTTCACGTGCTCAAACGGGTTCAGCGCCACGTTCAGTCCGGTGACCGCATCCCCGTTCGTGCTCCCCACCTGCAGGATCGCTCCTGACCCGTTCGTACCACTCGCGTCCACCCCGGTCCACTGCGACACGATCCACTGCGCGTTGCTCTGTCCCGCCGCAAACGTGATGGTGAGCGGCCCACTCCCCGGCGACGCGCTCATGGCCCGATAGATCGTGACCCGCCGCAGCGGCGTCGTCCGCGTGTCGAAGATCGCCGAGCCCACCTCCGTCCACGTCGTCATTCCGCCGCCGGTTAGGACCGGGCTGGGCGAGACACCGAGTGCGTTGCGTGACGTTACGGCAACGGTAATCAGCGCATTTGCCGCAGGAGAAATCGAGGCGGTCGTGTAGACGTTCTGATTTGCCGGATTGGTCCCTGCCGTCAGCAGCGTATGGACGACGGACGCAGACACGGATACGGTCACGGTGGCAGACTGGCTCAGGGCCGTCGTCTGTCCACCGAGTGTCACCGTCGCCGTAACGACCTTAGTCGTGGCGTCGTCGGCCCTCAGCGTGCCCATCGCGACACCGTCAGCCCCGGTAGCAGCGGCCGGCTGCGTGAGCGTGCTGCCCGCGGCAGGCGATACCGACAGCTGCACCGTTGCCCCGGAGATTGGATCGCCACTGGCATTGCGTACGGTGACGTTGATCGTCGACAGGCTGCCCAGGGGAACCAGGCTCGGCGCGGCCACAACGGTTGAATGCGATGGCGAAACGCCGGAACTGACCCCGTGACACGCAACGAGGCCGGTATCACTCAGCGTTCTTCCGGGGACCGGGAGAAACTTCCAGGCGTAGCTGTCGGAATACAGATACATCTTCAGGACACCGAAATTCGCGCTGCCGAAGCGCAACTCGCTCAGGGGATGGGCGTTGGTGGGATTCCCCATGGCCCCTCCACCCGTGCCCACGACGAATTCCCGAATGCCATTCGTGACATCGAGCTGGCCTAGCGGATTCATCGGGCTGAGACGCTCGTAGAAGTGCCGGTGCCCGGTGAGGACAACGTCCGCGCCCGCGTCATAGAGCGCCTGGAAGAGCGGTCGTACCCAGGCGCTTGAATCCCCGCCCGAACCAATCCCTGTACCGGACGAGTAGAGCGGCTCGTGCCAGTAGCCGAGAATGCAGGGCTTCGTGGTGGCGGCCAGGTCGCTTTGCAGCCAAGTCAGCTGCTCGGAACCGGCGCCCAGCGGGATGTAGTTGTTGAGCGCGACGATGTGCCAATCGCCGAGATCGTAGCTGTAAAACCCCTTCCCGGCCTCGCCGGCAGCTGCGCCGAAGTACGCGAAATAGCCTGCCGCGGTGGGGCTGGAAACGGGGTCGTAGTCGTGATTCCCGGGGACGGGATGGGTCCGTGCCTTATGACGGCCCCACGTCGGGTCGTAACAATTCTGGTAATCGCCTAGCGTACCGTTTTCATAGGCATTGTCGCCGAGTGTGAACACCGTGCCGGCGATCCCATCGAGCAGACCGGCCGTCGCATCATCGTTGAGAGCGAGACACTCAGCGATGT
>DASRJA010000556.1:0-8872 GCA_035649695.1 Mycobacterium sp.
CACTGGTTCACAGTGACGAGTTCGCACGCATGACGGCGGTGATCGCCCGCGGCAGGCGACTGGCGGGTAGTCGGGCCAATGCGATCACCGCGCGGGTCTGGCACCTGATGAACCTGCCGGCGAGTACCGATGTGCAGCGGCTACGCATGCAGGTCGGCGTCTTGGACCGCGAAATAAGGCGGCTGTCCGTGCAACTCGATCGCGATTCCCGATGAGCGTCGTCGAACGCGTGCGCCGCGAGGTCGAACGCAACGCACTGCGGGCGCGAAACGGAATCCGGTTGGCTGCAGGTCTCCGACCGCCGGACGTCGGCCTGACACCCAAGGAGATCGTGTGGCGCAAAGGTCGAACTGAACTCTGGCGCTACCGCAATGAACAGATCCGGGTCTCTCCTCCGCTGCTCATCGTTTACAGCCTCTTCAACCGCAGCTACATCCTTGACCTGCAGCCCGGCAACAGCTTCGTCGAGCATCTGCTCAACGCCGGGTTCGACGTCTATCTACTGGACTTCGGAATTCCCGACGAGCGCGATGCCGGCAACACGCTCGACGACTACGCCGACGAATACCTGCCGGCCGCCGTCGACCGCGTATGCCGGGTCTCTCACGACGAGCAGGTCAACTTGCTTGGCTACTGTTTCGGCGGGGTGCTGTCTCTGCTGTACGTCGCTCACCATCTCGACGCGCCACTGCGGAGTCTGACTGCTCTGACCACACCGGCAGACTTTCAGCGTCTGGGCCAATTAGGGGATCTGCTCGGTGGCGGGCTCGACATTGAGACCCTGATCGACGGCGACGGCAATGTGCCCGCGGACATCGTCTTGCAGGGATTCCGCACGCTGAGACCGATCGGCGAGATCACGCAATACGTCGACCTGTGGGAACGGCTGTGGAGCGATGAGTACGTCGCTGCGTATCAGTCGATGACCGGGTGGGCTACCGAACAGGTTCCCCTGCCGGGAGGGGTCGCCCGACAAATCGTTGACATGGTGCGCGAGAACCCGCTGATGACAGAGCGATTGGTGGTCGGCGGCGACCGGGTTCAGCTGTCGGACATCACGGTGCCGTTCCTGCATGTGCTGGCCAGCCGCGATCACATCATCCCCGAGGCGGCGGCGGCACCGTTGACCGGCCTAGTCGGCTCGCGCGACAAACATGAGCTTCGGCTCGATGCCGGGCACGTCGGGCTGTTGGTCGGCAAGACCGCCGCCAAGACCACGCTCCCGACCATCATCGATTTCCTCAAACAGCGAAGCAGGGTGAAACCATGAACATCGTCGCGTGCGCTGCACAGCACGGCCGTAGGCTGACCGAGCTCTTCGGAGAGCTGTCCGAACGAGATCTGACCCTCATCAAAGAGAACCTCACCGATCCCGTCGCGGTACGGCGATGGACGGCGCGTCCCGGACAGCAGTGGGTGGCGCTCGACGGTACTCACATCGTCGGCTACGCCGCGGTACGCCCGCTACCCGAGTGGTCTGATCATGTGGGCGAGCTGCGGCTCGTTGTCGATCCGGCGCGGCGTCGTGTCGGAGTGGGTAGCGCACTTGCTCGCCACGCGCTGATCGAAGCGGTGCGTGCCGGACGTCGCAAGCTGGTCGTGGAACTGGCCGCCGATCAAGACAATGCGCTGGCGATGTTCGCCTCACTGGGCTTCACCGGCGAAGCGCTGTTGCGCGACCACATCCGGGATCGCAACGGGGAATTCCATGACCTGGTCATGCTGGCGCACTTCGTCGACGACACGTGGGCAGGCATGGGCTCCATCGGCCTGTCGGACGAATTGGGCCTCCCTCAAGCTGCTTCAGCTAACGGAGCCGTGCGATGACAATTCTCGACCGCTTCCGCATCGACGATCGGGTCGCGATCGTCACCGGGGCATCCAGCGGGTTGGGCGTCGCCTTCGCCGCGGCCCTCGCCGAAGCGGGGGCCGACGTGTCACTCGGCGCGCGTCGCGAGGACCGCCTGGCGGCCACCCGCAAACTTGTCGAAGACGCCGGGCGACGGGCCATCACAGTGCGGACCGACGTGGCCAGTCCCGACGACTGCCGGGTACTCGTCGACGCCACCGTGCACGCCTTCGGCAGGGTCGACATCTTGGTCAACAACGCCGGCATCGGCACCTCCGTACCGGCCACCCGGGAAACCCCCGAACAGTTTCGATCGGTCATCGATGTCAACCTGAACGGGTGTTATTGGATGGCTCAGGCATGTGCCCGGGTGATGCAACCCGGAAGCAGCATCATCAACATCGCGAGCGTGCTGGGCTTGACCAGTGCCGGGATACCGCAGGCGGCGTATTCCGCGTCGAAAGCCGGGCTGATCGGCCTGACCCGCGACCTCGCCCAGCAGTGGACCGGCCGGAAGGGGATCCGCGTCAATGCGCTGGCGCCAGGCTATTTCGAGTCCGAAATGACGGACCAGTTTCAGGACGACTACATCGAGCGCGCAGTGCTGCCCCGCACGCTGGAAGGCAGGCTCGGCCATGCTGCGGAGCTCAGCGCGGCACTGATCTTCTTGGCCAGCGACGCCGGCAGCTATGTCACCGGTATCACCCTTCCGGTTGAAGGCGGCATGCTGACCAGCTGAGCTCACGCTCTCAGGCGATCTCACCTAGCTCACGCAAGACATTTGCGAGTTGAACGCGAGACTGGACACCGAGTTTGGAGTAGATCGACCGCAGATGGGTGCCCACCGTGTTGATAGATATACCAAGCGATTTCGCGGTCGCTTTGTTGGTGTGCCCGTTCGCGATCAGATAAGCCACCCGCCGTTCGGCCTCGGTCAACGACACACGATCGACATGGGCGTGATCGCCGACCCACTTCGCTCGGCGGGCCCCCGCTTCCCTCATCAGTCGCTGCACTCGTGCGCGTGGCGCCGATGCACCCATGCGGTCGTATACGTCCCATGCCGCGTCGAGGTGGTCGAGCGCGGCCTCACGTTGGCCGGTCGTCAGTAGCATGCGGCCATAGCCTTCCGCTCCGGCGGCCCGCAAGACCGGCCGGGGGCTGCTCTGCAGGATCTTCACCGACTCAGCCACCGTCCCGACGTCGCCGCCGAGCAGTCCGCGCAGATTCAATGCCAAGCCGTTGAGCGTGGCGACACCGGGATTGCGTCGCGCACCCTCCTCGGTGAACTCGACAGTGCGCTCGGTGATATTTGTTGCGCCACTGATCAATCCGATGCTGAATAGCACGGTCGCAAAGCAGGGCCACCATGCCCAATAGCTGCGCGTGCGTTGGGATGTTTCCAGCAACTCGGACAGCATCCGCCGCCCGCTATCGATATCGCCCTGCTCGGTGGTCAACCATCCCGACAACAAAGCCAAGCCGGGATGGCGAATCGTGTCGTCATCGGCAAGGCTCAACGCCGGTCGCAACCGTTGCGCTGCCAACTCGGACTCGCCGCGCAACAACGCCACAGTCGTGCGCATCAGGACGCCCTCAACGACGTGAACCGTGTTGCCAGTCACCTGTCCGAGCTCGATGAGCACCGACGCAGTGTCATCGGCCTCCTGCAGCCGACCCAGGTTGTAGTCCTGTTTGAGTTGCGCAAACAACAGGTCCGGCAGCATTGAACCCAGCTTGCCGCCGCTGTCGCTGGTCGCGCCGTCGAGCAGCATCTGTGCATCGTCGTAGCGATCCAGTAACTGCAGCTCCATGACCTCCTCGGCCAGATAGGGAACGCCTGTGACCGACCGCAGCTCACGGAAATACTTCAACGCCAGCTGATGTCGGCGTTCGTTGTGGGCCGCTTCGCCGGCGGCCTGTAGCCCAAAGGCGAGCGCATCGTGGTCGCGTGACGCCCTCGCCTCAGCCAGAGCCGCGTCGGCCCCTTCGGTGGCTTGGTCCGCGGCAAGCATCCGGGTGTGGGCCAACGCGCGTGCCGCGCGGAATCGGGCAACGTGGTCGTGCCGTGCTCCGGCCCGGGCTATGGCGCGCTCGGCTCGCGCGACGAGAGCGGCCGAATGACCGGAAAGCCACATGGGCTTGATGGTGTACGTCTCGATCCGGCCGACGACATCGACGTCGTCGACGGTCGCGAGGAGCGCGTCGGCCACTGCGATCGCTTCGGCGGTGCGTTGAGTGCGCGACAGCACACAGACCGCTCGTTCACCTAGCTCGAGCCATTGCGGCTGGCTAGGCCGCAGAGTCCGAAAGGCTTGCAGCGCAAGGTCGGCGGCGTCGACAGCGCTCGTGGTGACCAATGCCTCAGCGGCGTCGAGCATGATGCGGGCGTTGGCGATATCACCGACGGTCGCTGCGGCGCGCGCATGCGCGGCAGCCAGCGCCGGATCGCCGACCCTACCCGCAAAATGGCGCGCGAAGCGCGAATGGAGCTGACGCCGGACCTCGGGAGCGATCAGCTCATAGACCGCGTCCTTCACCAGGTCGTGGCCGAAATTCAATTCCGCGCCAGTTGAATTGAGCAGGCCCGACGCCACCGCATCGTCGACGGCTTCCTCATGCGCAGGACTTGCGTTCATTTCGCACAGCTCGGCCAAATCGATGATCGAAACCGGACGTCCGGCGACTGCCGCCGCTTCGACGAGGCGCCGCGCCGCACCCGACAGACCGGTCAGCCGTCGACGCACAGCCGATCTGAACTGCGCGGGAATGCCGTCCATACCATCGGTCTCGGCGTGCTGTGCCATCCCGTCGATGATCTGGAGCGCGAGAAATGCATTGCCGCCTGCCGCGTCGAGCATTTGCTCCACGCGTGCATCGAGGTTGGGGCCGAGGCGATCCCGCGCGATATCGGCGATGGCCGAGTCGGCCAGCGGGCCCAGTCGGATGTGTTCGACTTCAACACTATCGGCGGCGCTGACGGCAAGACCGACGTCATCGGACCGGCTGACCAGCAGCCACACGACGGGAACGCCGACGAGCCGAGAGATCAATGCCCGCAGGGCATACCGGCTGACGCGATCGGCCCACTGCACGTCGTCGACGGCCAGTAACAGGCGCTGCCCATCAGCCAGCCGGGCGAGATGGCCCGCGATGCGGTCGACGAGCACCAAAGGCTCGGCGGGCAGCCCACTGATCTCCTCGAATTCGGGCGCCGATAGGAGGGGTTCGCGGCCGGTGCGTAAAAGCCCGACCATCGGCGCCCCTGGACTGGCCTGCTCGATCTCGTCGCACTTGCTCCGGGCCAGTCGGATGTTCAAGTGCGCCGCCTGACGACAAATCTCAGACAGCAGCGCGGTCTTTCCGACACCGGCGTTCCCTGAGATCAGCACCACACCGCTGGCACCGTGCGTGCGCGTCCGGCGGACGACAGCCAGCGCCGTGGACAGCTCGTCGTCTCGACCGCGAAGCGGCCCGTACGGCCTCATGCGGCGTCGCCGTCTCGTGGCAGGAAATCGAGCAGGCGGTGCTTGCGCCGCAGCCCAAGCGCCACAGGGTCGGTACGCGCCGTGAATTCGCCCACCGGCGTCACGAAGACGTGATCGGGCGCCGGCAGGACCCCGCACGTCTCGCATCTCGCCGTGACATCAAGCTGTGTGCCACACGCATCGTGGGTGAACGCCCTTGGCCGCCGACCGGAGTGCCGTTCCCCCCACGAGCGCAGCGCGTACAACGCCGGCCACAACGCCATCCCTTCGTCGGTCAGCTCGTAGAGCCAACGGCCCGAATGGCTGGGATCGGGAACCTTCACCATCACGCCGCTCTCGATGAGCGACCGTAGGCGGTTGCTCAATACCGTGCGAGGCATGTCCAGATGCGCGAGAAAGTCATTGAAGCGCCGGACGCCGTAGAACGCATCACGCAGCACCAGGAGCGTCCACCGTTCACCAACAATCTCGAGTGCCCGCGCGAGTGAGCAGTCCTGCCTGTCGTACGAGCTCGGCAGCATGTCGTCATCAAATCAGAAACCGGCCGATGAGTCCAGTGAATGGACTCGTAATTGTGATTTCCTCCGACACGGCATCCACTTTCGCTCGCTTCGAAGCACGGCGACAGCAGTCAAATGGCCACAAAATGGAAAGTTCTGGCCATCGCTTCATGAGTATCTTCAGCTCCTGCTCCTCAGCGTCCGGCGGTGTAGCTCTGCCGGTACCTGTGTGGCGACACCCCGACGGTGCGGAGGAAGTGATACCGAAGCGACGGGTAGGAGCCGAAGCCGGACTGCTCGGCGACGCGGTCAACTGTCAGGCCGGTGGTTTCCAGCAGCCGGCGTGCGCGGTCGACGCGCATCCTGGTGAGCAATCCCAACGGGGTGGTGCCGAAGTGGTCCCGGAATTGGCGGTTGAGTGTTCGCACACTCACCGAAGCGTGGTTTGCGATGGCCTGTAGATCGAGCGCGTCGAGCGCGTTCTCTTCCATCCAGTCGATCGTCGGTTGAAGCGGATGCTCGGAGTCGGCGGGGGCGACGTGTTCGATGTACTGCGCCTGGCCGCCGTCGCGCCACGCGGGTACCACCACCCGACGCGCAGTGCGCGCGGCCAGGTCGGCGCCCGCGTGTTGGCGGAGCAGATGCAGACACAGGTCCAGGCCCGACGCCACTCCCGCCGACGTCAACACGGGACCTTCGTCGACGAACAGCACACTGGGATCGACGTCGATCTCGGGATAACGTCGCGCTAACTCGCCGGCCCACTGCCAATGGGTGGTCGCCCGCCTGCCATTCAGCAGGCCGGTAGCTGCCAACGTGAACGCCCCGACGCACATAGCTGCGATTCGCACACCGTTGTCGGCGGCGGCACGCAGCGCCGAAACCGCCTGCAGATCAGGCTCTTCCAAGAATCGATGCGTTCCCGGTACCACCACTAGGTCGGCTTCCGCGAGGGCGTCCATTTCGTAGGACGTGCGAATCTCGACCAGGCCCCACGCCGCGGTCGTGCTGATCGACGAGCGCTGCCCGCACACTCGTACCTCAAATTCCGCGGGACCCTGAGGATCGCCGTTGCGGCGGGCTCCGAGCTCCCCTGCTGCCAGATTGGCCATGCCGAAGACCTGGCCGGGAATCATCAGTTCGAAACCCATGACCTGGTCCAGCGCCAACACACAAACGATCATGTGGCTAGATCTTAGCAACATATGGCTATCTGGCCACTGGTATGCGCGGAGTCGTCCCGGCACAGTTGAGGTATGTCACCCCCGACCGGTCGAATAGATCTCCCGGACTCCGAGATCGCTTGCGCGGCAAAGCAGTTCGCGTACGACGTGTCTCCTGCATTCGTCGCCCACCACAGCCTGCGCAGCTACCTTTACGGTCGCGAACTGGCGGCGGCCAAGGGACTGAAACCCGATGTCGACTACGACGACGAGCTGGTATTCCTCAGCTGCATGCTGCACGACCTTGGCGTGACCGAGCACGCCAACGGTGATCAACGGTTCGAAGTCGACGGCGCCGATGCCGCTGCTCGCTTTCTGCGGGACCACGGGGTGCCGGAAGCGCGGGTCACCACCGTCTGGCAGGCGATAGCGCTGCACACCAGTGTTGGCCTGGCCCACAGGTTTGGCGCGGAGCAAGCCATCACCCACTTGGGTATCGGGGCTGACATCGTCGGCAACGACAAACACCTGCTTCCGCCGGGTTTCGCCGATCGCGTGCATGAGGCGTGGCCGCGCCACGACCTCGGCTATGCGCTGACCGAACTCATCGCAGATCAGGTGGAGGCCAACCCGCAGAAGGGGCCCCCCCTCACCTTTCCGGGGCATCTCCACCAACTGATGTACCCAACAACGCCAACGGTGACGTGGTTCGAAGTCCTAGGCGCCGCTGGCTGGAATGATCAGCCGCGGTCGTGAACATTGACATGCGGATGATCCCGGACCTTCCGAGAGACCCGATCGCCTCTGCTGCACTGGAGTTGGCGAGATCCACCGAGTCGAAGTCGGTGTTCAACCACTCGGTGCGCAGCTACCTGTGGGCGGTGCTGCTGGCCGAACACGAAAACGCCACCGGCGAGGCGGACTACGATCCCGTGTTGCTCTTCGCCGCGACCGTCATGCACGACCTTGGCGTCGGCAGCGGCGCTCGCGGCCAGCAGCGATTCGAGGTCGAGGGCGCAGACCTTGCCGCGGAACTGCTTATCGCGCACGGAGTCTCGACCAGTGACGTCGATCGTGTGTGGGAAGCGATCGCCATCCACACCAGTGCCGGAATCGCCGAACGACGCGGATTGCTCGCCTATCTCACTCGCGAGGGAGTCGGTATCGACTTTGGTCGCCAGGCAAAGGTCGTGCTCAATCACCAAGAAGCGATCCACGCGCACTATCCGCGACTGGCGATGGTGCGTTCCCTGGTCGACGCCATCGTCGAGCATGCCGGTCGCAGCGACGCAGCCGCACCCCGCTACTCCATCCCAGGCGAGCTCCTGCACGAACGCCGCCAACACGGCGTGACCCGCATGGAACAAGCGGCAGCACAATCACCATGGGCTGACTGACACGCGGTTCGACCAGAACGCGTCATGCCGCCCCATGATCAGCGTCGACGTGATCGGCGACCACATCCGGGTGCTGCCATCGGTGCCGTCAGGGTCGTGAAACGCGACGAACGTGACGCCGGTTGGCGTCACGTTCGTGAGTGTATGCGTATTACGCGGCCGCCGGCTGCGCGCGGAACTGGCGAACCGAGCCGACCGGACGAGCGACACGATTGCCGCGCCAGTTGCCGAACTCGTGAACCACCGTGACGGCGATCGGGATGTACAGCGGGGACAGCACCATCAGGAAGATCATGATCGGGAAGAGCATTGGATCTCTCGCATTCTCCGCGGGCGGAATCGTTGGCCTTTTGTCTTGGGGAACTCATCGCTGAGTTCGTGATGAGAAACCTACGAGCGAACCCCCAGCTCAGCGATGTCCCGCAACGACCAACTTCTGACGCTGTCTTATCTCTTGGAAACAAACTGCTCAGAT
>DASRJA010000557.1:0-2526 GCA_035649695.1 Mycobacterium sp.
CCACTGAGGGCCTGGCCGTGTTGCAGTGCGGCGACCCGACGGGCCAGGGCACCGGCGGACCGGGCTACCAGTTCGAGAACGAGTACCCGACGAACCAGTTCCAGCCCGACGATCCGAAGCTGCAGGAGCCGGTGAAGTATCCGCGGGGCACGCTCGCGATGGCCAACGCCGGGCCCGGCACCAACGGCAGCCAGTTCTTCCTCGTGTACAAGGATTCGGAGCTGCCGCCGAATTACACGGTGTTCGGCACGATCGACCAGACCGGCCTGGCGACGCTGGACAAGATCGCAGCTGCAGGCACCGCCGACGGCGGCCAGGACGGTAAGCCGAAGAACGACGTGCAAATCAAGTCGATCCAGCTCGACTAGACCGGCCATGACCACCCCGCCCCCGCCGTACGGCGCCTACCCGCCACCGCCAGGCCCGTACCCGGGGTACTACGGCTATCCGCAATATGCCCAGCCGCAGTCGACCAATGCGCTGGCCATCGTGTCGTTGGTGTGCGCGTTCCTGTTCGCGCCGCTGGGCATCATCTTCGGCCACATCTCGCTGTCGCAGATCCGCAAGACCGGCGAGGAGGGCCGCGGGCTGGCAATCGCGGGGTTGGTGATCAGCTACCTGATCACGGTCCTCACGATCGTGGTGGTGGTGCTCAGCGTCGTGTTCGTCGTCCAGGTCGCGCGTGACCTCGAGTCCATGGACGGCCTGACCCCGGAGTACCCGGACGTCACGGCGTTCCCATCGCCGCCGGCCAACAACTTGCCGCCGTTCGACCCGCCGAAGACGTTGGGCTCCAATTGCCAATATCCGGCGACGACGGAACCGCCGAGCAAGCCCGTCAAGCCGCCGCAGAACGGTCGGATCGCGACCGATCCGGCCCTCATCCGCGCGAGCATCGCGACCAGTCAGGGCACGCTCGGACTGGAGTTGGACAACAGCATGACGCCATGCACGATCAACAACTTCACCAGCCTGGCCAAGCAGGGGTTCTTCGACAACACCACGTGCCACCGGCTGACCACCACACCCGAACTCGGTGTGCTGCAGTGCGGCGATCCGACCGGCACCGGCACGGGCGGTCCGGGTTATCGGTTCCCGAACGAATATCCGACCAACCAGTACCGGCTGGCGGATCCCGCGCTGAAGATTCCGGTGCTGTACCCGCGCGGCACACTTGCGATGGCGAACTCCGGGCCCGGCACCAACGGCAGCCAATTCTTCTTGGTGTACAAGGATTCTCAGCTGCCGCCGACCTACACGGTGTTCGGCACCATCGACAGCGCCGGACTGACGACGTTGGACACGGTCGCCGCGGCGGGGGTTTCCGGCGGAAGCGACGACGGCAAGCCCATTGTCGACGTGACGATCACGTCAGTCCAGATCGGCTAGGAACAGCGCACTATTTGCTCGGTTCGGTCTTGATGTAGAACTGAACGTCGTCGCCCTCGACCTTGGTGACCTTCATGTGAGCGGTGTATTCCTTGCCCTCAGGCCCGGTGAAGTGGCATTCGAACTCGGTGCCTTCCTTCGCGTCGACGCCCGACGGGCACTTGACGTCATTGGGCTTGAAGCCGGTCTGTTTGGACACCAGGTCGGTGACGGACCCCGCCGCTCCCTCGGGCTTGATCGTGGAACCACAACCGGACAACACCATCGCCAGCGAAGCGATTACAACCACCAATGCAGTGCGCATCGCCGCAGTATTCCAGACATCGCAAATGCCGAAGCGCATTTAAGCGGACGTTCACGCCGCGGATGTCACGCGGTAGACGTCGTAGACGCCCTCCACGTTGCGCACCACGTTCAGCAGGTGACCCAAATGCTTCGGATCACCCATCTCGAAGGTGAACCGGCTGATCGCCACCCGGTCGTCGGACGTCGTCACCGACGCGGACAGGATGTTGACCTTCTCGTCGGCCAACACCCGGGTGACGTCCGAGAGCAGCCGGTGCCGATCCAGCGCTTCGACTTGGATGGCCACCAGGAACACAGACGACGGCGACGGAGCCCACTGCACGTCGATGATTCGCTCCGACTGTGCTTGCAGCGACGCGGCGTTCGTGCAGTCGGTGCGGTGCACGCTCACACCTCCGCCGCGGGTGACGAACCCCATGATGTTGTCGCCGGGTACCGGCGTGCAGCACTTTGCGAGCTTCGTCAGCACGCCGGGAGCGCCGGGCACCGAGACCCCGACGTCGTCGGTGCTGCGCTGACGCACCGGCATGGTCGCTGGTGTCGAGCGTTCGGCGAGCTCGTCGGCGGCTTCCTCGTCACCGCCGAGCTGGGCCACCAGTCGCTGCACCACGTGCCGCGCGGAGACGTGACCCTCGCCCACCGCCGTGTAGAGCGCCGACACATCCGTGTAGCGCAGTTCTCGGGCCAGCGCCGCCATCGACTCGGCATTCATCAAGCGCTGCAAGGGAATTCCGCTGCGACGCACCTCGCGTGCGATCGCGTCCTTACCGGATTCCAGCGCCTCTTCGCGACGCTCCTTGGCGAACCATTGCCGGATCTTCGCCTTCGCGC
>DASRJA010000558.1:0-6726 GCA_035649695.1 Mycobacterium sp.
CTATGCGCGCGGACGCCTCACCCGATACCAAGTGCCCGCGAAGCTGTTGATCGTCGACGAGCTGCCGAGAACCCCGTCGTTGAAGGTCAGTCAATCCGAACTGCGCGAACTGTTCGAACAGGAGCGGAAGTGAATTCCAACA
The DNA here is from genome assembly GCA_035649695.1 of Mycobacterium sp. Taxonomy (GTDB): domain Bacteria; phylum Actinomycetota; class Actinomycetes; order Mycobacteriales; family Mycobacteriaceae; genus Mycobacterium. Next base: position 143 of record DASRJA010000558.1, read on the forward strand.
TCCGAGGTGCCGCCGCCGTGGTCGGTGTCGCCGACGAAGTGTCACCTTCGGGCGTGATCGATGTACCGCTGCGGGAGCTCGAGGCGCGCGTCATCACCTCCGCGCTATCGGATGCCGGCCTGGCTCTCAGTGATGTCGACGGCCTGTGCACATGTACCGGCGGCACCTTGATGCACTCCGTCGAACTTGCCGAATACCTGGGCATTACACCGAGATTCACCGATGCCACGCAAACCGGTGGTGCGAGCTACGGGTTGTACCTCGAACATGCCGCGGCGGCCATCGCCGCGGGTCTCGCAGAAACCGTGGTCATCGTCTACGCCTCCACGCCACGTGCCTCGCGCAAACGCGGCGAAAAAGGACTCGGTGTCTTCGCCACACCCGAGCGGCTGGAATGGGAAACACCGTTCGGCGTGATGCTGCCGATCAGTGCCTACGCACTTGCCGCCAATCGACACATGGCGGCCTACGGCACCACCGCAGAGCAACTCGCGCAGATCGCGGTTGACACGAGGAGCTGGGCCACCCGCAATCCGCGTGCGCACCTGCGCGACCCGATCACCGTCGACGACGTGCTTGGCTCGGGCTTCCTCGCCGAGCCGGTCCACAAGCTTGAATGCTGTCTCGTCACCGATGGCGCCGCCGCGGTTGTCGTCACCAGCGCCGAACGGGCCCGCGATCTCGCGCGGCCTCCTGCGTATGTGCTGGGGGCGGCGTCGGCGGCATCGCACGCAATGATCACGCAGATGCCGGATCTCACCATCACGCCCGGCGCCATGTCGGGACCTGCCGCATTCGAAGGTGCTGGCGTGACTCCGAGCCAGATCGACGTCGTGCAGTTGTACGACTCTTTCACCATCACCGTGCTGCTCGCGTTGGAAGACCTCGGCTTCTGCAAAAAGGGCGAAGGAGGGCCGTTCGTCGCGGACGGAGTACTTGCGCCGGGCGGTGACCTTCCCGGCCAGACCACCGGGGGTGGACTCGCGTACACGCATCCCGGTGCGTTCGGGGCCTTCCTGCTCGTCGAGGCCACCCGGCAATTGCGCGGCGACTGCGGCGAACGACAGGTGGCAAATGCTCAGACAGCCCTGGCGCACGGAACCGGGGGCGTGCTCTCGGCGACGTCGACGGTGATCCTGGGAACGGAGGCCACCCTATGAGCGAGACGTTCCCGGTGCCGGCGCCCAGTGCGGTGTCCGCGCCGTTTTGGGCGGCGACCGAGAAGCATCAGCTGATGATGCAGCGCTGCGAATCATGCCATCGGTTGGTCTGGTATCCGCGCGCGCTGTGTCCGCGGTGTGGCGAGTTCTCGTTGCGCTGGGAGCAGCTGTCGGGCCGGGGTGTGGTCTACGCGGTCAGCGTGCACCACCGCGCCGCCCATCCTGCGTTCGCCGACCGGGTGCCCTACTCGGTTGTGCTGGTGGACCTCGAAGAGGGCGTGCGGATGATGTCGAACGTGTTCGGCACACCGCCAGCGGTCGGCGACGCGGTATCGCTGGGGTGGGTCGCGCTGGACGACGGACGCAACCTCCCGATCTTCGAGGCACCATGAGCGCCGCAAGCGACCTGCGGCGAATCCGCGAGGAAATCGTGCTGCGCCACGTCGCGGGGGAGAACGACCGCGATCTGGAAGCCGTGATGGCGACGTTCACGCGTCCGCGTTACGAAATCGTACCGAGCGCAATGGTTTACGACGGCGACGAAGCGGTGCGGGAGATGATATTGCGGCAATGGGACGAGTTGCCGTGGATGCAGTACACCGCGGAGGGCATCTACCACGGCCCGGACGGTTTGATCGTGGAGACCAGGACGACCTGTCCGGGGACACCGATCGACATGTTCAGCGTGAACCTGTTCGGTTTCGACGGCACTGGACTGGTCCTCGAGCGCTGCTACTTCGACCGGATGCTGTTCGCGGCACAGCTGGAGCTATTGAACGATTAGACAAAATTCGTCATGTTGTAGAATCGGTCCGCCGAAGTGCACGGGCAAGGAGTGTGTATGGCCACGCAGTTGGACACCGAGGCGCAGTCATCGACCAGCGATCGCGCCGTCGAGTTGTACCGCCTGATGAGCAAGGTTCACCACGCTGATCAACGAGTCCGAAAAGGCTTGTCGTCGGGTGAGATCGCGATGAGTTACTGGCCGGTGGACGGTCAGGAGGCGATGTCGGCAGGTGCGGCCCTGGCGCTATCTGACGCTGATCAACTCGTCACTACCTACCGAGGGCTGGGTGACGTCGTCGCCAAGGGCATCGACCTGGGCGGGTACTTCGGCGAGATCCTCGGTCGTGAGACCGGCCTGTCGAGGGGAAAGGCCGGCGCCATGGGCGTCTTCGATCCTGCGCATGGGATCGCATGGACCACGGGCATCGTCGGCGCGGGCCCGCTCATCGCGAATGGCATCGCGCTGGCCGCGTCGATCCGCAATACCGGGCAAGTGGTCCTCGTCAGCTTCGGGGACGGTGCGACCAGCATCGGCTACGTCCACGAAGCAATGAATATGGCGGCGCTGTGGTCGCTTCCGGTGGTGTTCTTCTGCCAGAACAACGCGTGGGCCGAGTGCACTGCGATGTCGAGGTATACGCGCACGACGAAACTTTCCGATCGCGCGAGCGGCTACGCGATGCTCGGCGTGACGATTGACGGCACGGACCCGCACGAGGTGTACGCCGCGGTGTCGGAGGCCGCCGAACGCGCTCGCTCGGGCGGCGGTCCGTCGTTTGTCGAAGCGGTCGCCTACCGGTTGCAGGGCCACTACTTCGGTGACGGGATGGGCTATGCCGATCCCGACGAGCTCGCGGCCAAGCGTGCCGACCCGCCGTTCGCGCGCTATCGACGCCGTTTGGTCGACGAAGGAATCACAGCCGAGGCAGAACTCGACCGGATCGATGCCGAGGTGTCGGCAGAGATCGAGGACGCGTTCTCCCAGGCCCGCGATGCCGCGCCGCCCGACGTGGTTGAACTCACCCGTGATGTCTTCTCCGGCAACGGAACCCAATTTTCCGTGCGTGGGCAGGTGCATGCGGCCGTTCCCGATGGCGAAACCGAGGATCTCGGCCTCGTGCAAGCCATCCATCGCACTCTCGACCGGGCGATGGAGTCCGACGACTCGATCATCCTGCTGGGTGAGGACATCGGTGACCCGTCGGGCGGAGGGATGTTCAAGGTCACTGCGGGTCTTTCGGCGAAGTACGGTGAGAACCGGGTGTTGGACACTCCAATTGCAGAGTCATCGATCATCGGGGCCGCGATCGGCGCCTCGCTGGCGGGATTGCGCCCCGTCGCCGAACTCATGTTCATGGACTTCCTCGGGGTGGCCATGGATCAGATCGCCAATCACGCCGCGAAGGTCCGCTACATGTCCGGCGGCCGTAAGGGCGCGCCGCTGGTCATCCGCACGATGGTGGGAATGGCTGCGGGGCCTCAACATTCGCAGGCTTTTGAGGCGTGGGCGATGCACACCCCGGGCATCAAGGTGGTGTGGCCGAGCACCGCGGCCGATGCGGCAGGGCTGCTCAATGCATGCCTGCGCGAAGACGACCCATGTCTGTTCGTCGAATCCATGAAGCTCTACTACGGTGGCGGCAAAGGGCCGGTCCCCGTGGCCGATTACGTCATTCCGCTTGGGCAGGCCGACGTGAAACGGCCGGGCAGTGACGTGACCATCTGCACCTATGGCGTGATGGTGCACGCAGCACTCGAAGCGGCGAAAGAACTCGACAGCGAAGGAGTTTCAGTAGAGGTTGTCGACCTCCGCACACTCGTGCCGCTTGACCTCGAAACCGTTTTGGATTCAGTCCGCAAAACCAAGCGCCTTGTCGTCGCTCACGAGTCGGTCGGCTTCTGTGGACCTGGCGCCGAGATCGCGGCCGCCGTCGGCACCGAACTGTTCGGGGTCCTGGCGGCGCCGATCCAACGGGTGGCAGGGACCTACACGCCGGTACCGCGCGCCGCGACCTTGGAGGCCGCGTGCCGCCCGGGCGCGGCGCAGCTCATCGAGGCAATCAGGAGAATCGTGTGACAGAGATTCGGATGCCCAAACCAGGGGACGCCATCACCGAAGCTGAGGTGACGGAGTTCTATGTAGCCGAGGGCCAGTCCGCGGTCGAGGGCGACCCGCTGTACGCGATCGCCACCGACAAGGTCGAAATGGATATCGAGGCGCCGGCATCCGGTGTGGTCACGTGGAGGGTCGAGGTGGGGGGCACCTACGACGTCGGCGAACTCATCGCGGTGATCTCGTGACCGGATTGCCCGACTCCTTGAAAATCGATCTCGGTGCACCCGAGTTGATCGGTGAAATCGTCGGCGACACACTCACAGTCACCATCAACCGGCCGGAGAAGCGCAACGCGGTGACCGCTGACGGCTATCACGGCATCAAGCGCGCAGCGATGATCGTGGCGGACGAACCAGGTCTGCAGTTCCTCGTGATCACCGGATCCGACGACGTCTTCTGTGCCGGCGGCGACATGAACTCGGTGAGCAATCCCGATCGTTCCTGGGACGCGTTCACGGAGGCGTACGACGCCACTCCGTTTGAAGTGCTCGGCAAAATCCCGAAAATCGTCGTGTGCGCGGTCAACGGCATCGCGATGGGCGGGGGCCTGGTGATGACACTGTTCGCCGATCTGGTGATCGCCTCGGATAGGGCCCGGCTGCGCGTCCCCGATCTGACCCGCGGCGTGTACGAGGCATTTGTTGCGGCACGAATCCCGCAACGCATCGGTACGTTGCGCGCCAACCACATGATCTATGGGAATGATTGGGTCGACGCTGTCGAGGCCGAAAGGCTCGGACTGGTCGGCAAGATCGTCCCGCACGAGGCCCTTGCTTCAGAAACACAAACGCTGCTGGATCGGGTGCGCAAGACCGGCCCGGCCGCACGCGCGGCGATGAAGCGGGAGATGGCACGCGCTCTTCCCGCCGTCGACGTCAGCGGTTACTGGTCGTCGATCGGAACGTCCGAACAAATCGAGGCGTTCTCTGCCTTCCTCGAGAAGCGTTCGCCGCGTTGGTCGGTCAACTCAGATCGCGACGCATTCGTCCATACCCGTAGGCCGTCATGGATGCCGTCTGGCTCCTGAAAGGGATTGACTGCTTTGATAACAACGAGGTTCACCGAATCGTTCGGCATCGAGCAGCCCATTGTGCAGGGTGGAATGCAATGGGTGGGCCGTGCGGAACTGGCGGCGGCTGTTTCGGACGCAGGCGGGCTCGGGCTCATCACGGCGCTGACGCAGCCGACTCCGGCGGACCTGGCCAACGAGATCGCGCGTGCCCGCGACCTCACCGACAAGCCGTTCGGTGTGAACTTGACGATCCTGCCGACCATCGACCCGCCACCTTATGACGAATACCGCCGGGTGATCGTCGACGCGGGCATCAAGATCGTCGAGACGGCGGGGTCCAACCCGGCCCCGCATCTGCCGATGTTCCACGACAACGGGATCAAGGTGCTGCACAAGTGCACCTCGGTGCGTCACGCGGTCAAGGCGCAGAGCCTGGGTGTAGACGGCATCAGCATCGACGGGTTTGAGTGCGCGGGCCACCCGGGCGAGGACGATATCCCTGGCCTCGTCTTGATTCCCGCCGCTGCCAAGGAAATCGAGATCCCGATGATCGCGTCGGGCGGCTTCGCCGACGCCCGCGGTCTGGTCGCTGCGCTGGCGCTGGGCGCAGACGGCATCAACATGGGTTCGCGCTTCATGTGCACGGTCGAGTCCCCGATTCACCAGAAGGTCAAGGACGCCATCGTGGCCGGCAGCGAGCTCGACACCGAGCTGATCTTCCGAACGCTACGCAACACGGGCCGCGTCGCAAGCAACACCGTGTCGCGAGAGGTTGTCGAAATCCTCAATGAAGGTGGTCAATTCGAGGACATCGCTCATTTGGTCGCCGGCAAGCGTGGTGTGAAGGTGTACGAAACCGGCGACCTCGATGCCGGAATCTGGTGGGTGGGGACGGCAATGGGATTGATCGACGACATCCCGACAGCGGGCGAACTCGTGTCACGGATCGTGACCGAGGCCGAACAGATCATCACCGAACGGCTCTGCGGAGCAATGCGATGACCGAGTTACCAGCGGGGACTTCCAAGCTGACCGGCTGCGACGAGATCCTGGTAGCCGACGACGGTCCTGTCCGGATCGTGACGTTGAACAACCCCGGCGACGCCAACGCGGTCAACAATGCGATGCACGGCGCGTTCGCGCGGCTGTGGACGACACTCGGCGAGGATCCCGACGCTCGGGCGGTGCTCATCACCGGCAGCGGAGACTATTTCTCGGCTGGCGGAAATCTCGTGGAGTGGCTGGAGACGCACGTCAACAATCCGGTCACGCGACGTGAAGGTATGCGAGATGCCCGCCGCATCGTGCGCGACATGATCGACTTCCCGCTACCGATCGTCGCCGCGGTGAACGGCCCTGCGGTCGGATTCGGTTGCAGCATTGCGGTTCTGTGCGACATCACGCTGATGTCAGACCGCGCGTTCTTCGCCGATACCCATGTCGCTAGCGGCCTCGTTGCCGGCGACGGGGGATCCGTGCTCTGGCCGCTGATGATGAGCCTGATGAAGGC
>DASRJA010000559.1:0-2652 GCA_035649695.1 Mycobacterium sp.
CGGATGCGCACCCGCGGCGACGTCGACATGCCGGTGACCATCCGCATTCCGTCGTTCGGCGGGATCGGCGCGGTGGAACATCATTCGGAGTCCACCGAGAGCTACTGGCTGCACACCGCAGGCCTCAAGGTCGTGGTGCCGTCGACGCCGTCGGATGCGTATTGGCTACTGCGGCAGGCGATTGTCAGCCGGGACCCCGTCGTCTACCTCGAACCCAAACGGCGGTACTGGACCCGCGAGGCCGTCGACACCAACACGCCCGCACTGCCGATCGGACGCGCAGCGGTTCGTCGCGTCGGCGCGGATGTCACGGTGGTGACGTACGGGTCGCTGGTCGCCACGGCGCTCAGCGCCGCCGACCTTGCCGAAGAGCACGGCTGGAGCCTCGAAGTCGTCGACCTGCGGTCGTTGAACCCGCTCGACTTCGACACCGTCGCCGACTCGGTGCGCAAGACCGGCCGCGCGGTGGTGATGCACGAAGGCCCGCGCACGTTGGGCTTCGGCGCCGAGCTGGCCGCACGCATCCAGGAGGAGTTGTTCTACGACTTGGAGGCACCGGTGTTGCGCGCCACAGGGTTTGACACGCCGTATCCACCGGCCCGGCTGGAGAAGTTGTGGCTACCGGGCCCGGACCGGCTGTTGGACTGTGTCGAGCGGGCAATGGAAAAGCCGTGAGCGCCGTAAAGGAGTTCCTCGTTCCTGACTTGGGCGAAGGTCTCGAAGACGCGACGATCACCGGCTGGAGCGTGGCGGTCGGTGACGACGTCGAACTGAATCAGACGCTGTGCACGGTGGAGACCAACAAGGCCGAAGTCGAAATCCCCAGCCCGTATGCGGGGCGCATCGTCGAACTCGGAGGCGCCGAGGGCGACACGCTGAACGTCGGCACGATGTTGGTTCGCATTGCCACCGATGACTTGACTCCGGTGGAGTCGGAGAACGGCACCCCCAAGCGCAAGCCGGTTCTCGTCGGCTACGGTGCCGACGACGACATGGACACCAGCAGGCGGGCGTCGGTCGGTGAACGGCCCCGGGCCAAGCCGCCGGTGCGGAAGCTGGCGGCCGAGTTGAACGTCGACCTGTCCGGTGTGACCGGTTCCGGCCCGGATGGTGTGATCACTCGCGAGGATGTCCTCGCTGCGGCGGGCAGGTCTGCGCCAACCCCCGAGATGGTCGCGGTGCGCGGTGTGCAGGCGGAGATGGCGCACCGAATGACGCTGTCGCGCAGGCAGATACCCGATGCGCACGCCGGTGTTCAGGTCGACTGTTCGAGCCTGATCCAGATGCGCGATCGCTTGCGCGACAGCACGGACGACGAGTCGCCGATCACGCCGTTCGTGCTGACCTTGCGGCTGTTGACGATCGCGCTGCGACACCACCCCAACCTGAATTCGACATGGGTGGACACCACCGACGGGCCACAGATCCACTTGCACTCCGCCGTGCATCTGGGTTTCGGCGTGGCGGCGCCACGCGGACTGCTGGTGCCCGTGGTCAGCGATGCGCAGGACAAGACCACTCGGGAGCTGGCGACCGTGATCGCGCGGCTCATCCGCGACGCACGGGCCGGCACGCTCAAACCGTCGGAACTGCAAGGCTCGACGTTCACGGTGTCCAACTTCGGCGCGCTGGGGTTGGACGAGGGCGTTCCGGTGATCAACTATCCCGAGGCGGCCATCCTCGGGATGGGCTCACTCAAGCCGCGCCCGGCCGTCGTCGATAACGAAGTGGTTGTGCGGCCGACAATGTCACTGACGTGTGCCTTCGACCATCGCATCGTCGATGGCGCTCAGGTGGCGGCATTCCTTCGCGAGTTGCGCGACCTCGTCGAGGCGCCGGAACTCGCGCTGCTCGATCTCTAGTCAGCAGGGGTCGCCGGGCGGTGTGTAGTACGGCACGCCCTCGACCGTGTAGCACGGTATCTCGCCGGGAACGTACGGATCGGTGGCCGCCGCTATGGCCACGCCCGTCGCCACGTCCCCGGCGATGTTGGTGCAGCCACCCACTCCGACATGGCGCCCGTGCGCGCCTGCGCAGATGTCGGCCTGGGCCACCGGCGCGACAGCCACGGGCACCACTGCCGCAGCCGCGGCGGCAGTCATTAGCACTGCTGCCAGCTTCTTCATCTCATGCTCCTCTTGCTGACCCGGCCCACCTCAGCGTATGCCGCATTCCTGAAGCCCGGGTCACTTTCGCCGGGCGGCAGCCAACCGTCTTGCGAACTCCGGCGAGGTTATTGAGGCGGCTTGAGGTCCCAGTTCGGTGTCGACGGCGATCCGGTGCTGTTCGGTATCGATTACCCCGGGATTGGCGGTCGCGCGCATGGAGGCCTTGGTGGCGATGACCACGCCGCGGGGTGCGGCGGCCGGGCCGGCGGCGAGTTCGCGTGCGGCCGCGACGGGATCGTCGGCGATCTGCAGCGCCAGCCCGTAGCGCACCGCAGCCTCGGCATCGAAGCGCATGCCGAAAAGCAGTGAGGCGCGGGCCACTTGGGGGCCGACGGCGCGCTGAAGCATCCACGTGGCGCCGCCGCCGGGATGGATGCCGAGTTTCTGGAACCGCGGGTCGAAAAGCGCTGCCGGACCGGCGATCCGGACATCGGCGGCCAGTGCCAGATTCAACCCGGCGCCGACGGCGGCTCCGTTGACCGCC
>DASRJA010000560.1:0-4277 GCA_035649695.1 Mycobacterium sp.
AGGTCATCGGCGCGGTGAACTTTTTCGACACCATTACGGGCGCGCTCGACGAGGGCAAACTGCGTATCGGCCAGGCCCTGGCCGACGCGGCCACCATCGGGCTGCTGCAGCACCGCGCCATCCATCGTCGCGGCGTCCTCACCGAACAGCTGCAAACCGCGCTGAACAGCCGCGTCCTGATCGAACAGGCCAAGGGCCTCCTGGCCGAACGCCTCCATGTGGACGTTGCCGAAGCCTTCGCGCTGCTTCGCCACGGGGCCCGCAGCCGCAACCGGCGCCTATCTGAACTCGCCCAGGCCATCGTCGATGGCTCCGAACAGATCCCGCCAGCAACGACCACCAGCCAGCGCCGCTGAGCTGACCGATCTGGTCGTCGTTCGGCTACGCGATGCCGCCGTGCCAAATGGGCGTGTGGCGCGGGTTCAACGATCATGTCGATCGTTCACTCGGTGCTGTCCGGGGCAATGACGTGTAGGGTGATTTTGTCGCTCGGGTCCCCGGTGGCCGTCTGCCCGCCACCGCCTTCGATGTACCCACCAGTCGAGGTCGTCATGACCGAGTAGATCTCTATGTGTCCGACCCGATCGGTATCTCGCAAACGACATCTGTCGGCAATCTGGTGGACGACGCGTGCGGGCGCGTCGTCGCCCTTCGACCTGGCCCGCGAACGCTCGTATTGCAGAACCCGGTTCGAGCTGAGCCATCGGGCAGGCCCCAAGCAACGGAAGGGATCCAATGAAACGCAAAACGCTGGACGTCCTATTCAGCGGGGGTTTGCTGGTTCTCGCCGGCCTACTGCTCGTCGCCGGACTCGTCCTATCTTCGAACGCGAACTTCGCGAACAACTACGTCACCGACCAACTCAGCCAGCAGAACATCACCTTCAAGACGGCCGACACGCTCACCGACGAAGAGAAGCAGGCCGACTGCCTCATCACCAACGCCGGCCAGAAGCTCACCACCGGCAAGCAGGCCGAGTGCTACGCCAACAACTTCATCGGCCTGCACCTAAAGTCGACGGCCAACGGCCAGACCTACGCTGAGCTCGGCGTCCCCCAAAGCCAGCTCCGCACACAGATCGCCCAGGCCGAGACCGCCAACGCGCCGAATCTTGCCGAACTGCAGAAGCAGCTCGCGGATGTCACCAGCCAGCGCGAAACTCTCTTCAAGGGGGAGACGCTACGCGGCCTGCTGCTCACCTCGTACGGCTTCAGCGAGTTTGGCACCAAGGCCGGCCAGGCCGCCACCGTCGCCTACCTCGCCGCCGGCCTCATGCTGCTGCTGGCCATCGCCGGATTCCTTCACGCTTTGGTGACACCCAGAAGCAAGGCCTTCGCGGCGCCCGACCCGGCGCCAAGCCGCATTGACGACATGAACACTGGGGTGAATGCAGATGGCACCCATACGGAAGCGGCACGAGCACGCCGAGCCACCGCGACCGGACACGTCAGCAATGCGACCCAGCACCAAGAACGCCGATACTCGGACGTGACCGATCCGACCAAGGAGCTCGCATAGCCCTTCCCGTCCCTCACGGCGAGGAGGGTCTCCCGAGCCTATGCGGCCCCACTGCCATGTCGGCGCTGTCGCGATCAGCGTTCCGCACCCGGCTGTAGCAATCTCCTGCTCCGCGGCTTCGGTGCCGGCCCTTTGTCAGGTGGACGGTGTTGGGGCAGTCACAGGCCGAGTAGGCGGTCCAGGAAGTCCCGGTAGCGGCGGACCGCGACCCGCAGTCGTTCGGTGTCGCCGAAGTGTGTGTCGATGCCATCGCCGGACTGCCATTCCTCCAGTGCGGAGCGCTGCCCGTCCACCGCGTCACGCAGCGCGGCGACCACCTCATCCACCAGCGCGCCGGCCTGATCCGCCGCGGTGTGCGGGTCATCAACGAAGCGCAGTTGCAACTCCTGCCACCGATCCCGGAACCGTCCGGTCGTGTCGCCATCGAGCAGCGCGAGGCCCGGCTCGTCCGGCACGTCGCCGGGCAGCAGCTCACCGGAGCCGGTGACGTCGGACGCGACGGCGTCATCGCCGGGTACCGGCACAAGCGGCACCTCACCATCGGCGGGTTCGACGCGCTCGTCGAAGCCGTCCACCGGCTGGCCGGTGTCGGTGGCCACAGCGACGCTGCCGTGCTCCTCGGTCGGTTCCTGTTCCTCCACGGCGGCCGGCGCGTCGGCCGGGTTCCCCTTGATGCCGTACGCCCCGTTCGGTCCGTCGATCCGGGCGGCGTCCTGGGCAACGCCACCCGGAGGGTCGAAGTCGCCGCGATCGACGGTATCGGCCTCCGTGTCTGTTGCCGCGACGGCGTCCGGTACTGGCGCCACGCCGACGGCGGGCTCGGGGTCGGCATGTTCGAGGTCGGCGTGCTCGAGGTCGGCGTGCTCGGGGTCGGCGTCGTCAAGATCGGAGCGGTCGGCCGGGACGGATTCGTCGATGGCCGACTCGTGCGCGGCACTCTCGTAAACAGTGCCGTCCACGGCTGGGCGTTCCGCGTCAGTCAAGTCCTTCGCCGCACTGTTCTGAGAGGACGATGCCGGTCCGGTCCAATCCGGATCGGCCTGTTCCAGGGTAGGGGCCGGCGGCGCCCATTGATCACGGGTGCTTTGGCGTTGGTCGGTCATGAATGCCTCCTCGGCGGGCCAGCGGGTACGGGCGTCGGGACCGAGTTGTTGATGGCGCCGTCCTCAACCGGCCCACTCACGCCCGGTTCTGTGGCGATCGGCTCATCGGTCTGGGCGACGGGCTGTTCGCCGAGCAGTTCGGCGAACAGCGTGCGGTAGTGCACAAGCGCCTGGCGCAACTGCTCGGTGCTGGCCTCGCCGCGCGCGTCGCGCAACGAGATCTCGTGCGCGTCGCGGTAGCGACCGAGGGTACCGGCGTATTCGACGGAGAGCAGCGCGAGCCGCTCGTCGGCGCCGTCGGTCGGGTACCCGATGTCGGTGATCAGTCGGGTGACCAACGCGTCGCACTCGCGTACCACGTGGCTTGGCGAGTCCACGAAGCGAGCCTGTATCTCCTCCCACTCGGCCGCGTACCGTGCCCGGGCGTCCGGCGCCAGCGGCCGCAACTCCAGCTCACTGTGCCTGCGTTCGCGCCCCCGCAGTTCCTGTTCCGCCGCGGCGCGGCTGGGCTTCTCGGCGGCCACCCGGTCGTACTCCGGGCCGAATCTCTTCTGCAGGGCGCGCCGCCTGGTAATCAGCCAGCCGCCGACGACGAGCGCGACCACCACCACGCCGACGACGATCAGGATGACAATTCCAGCAGTGGTCATGATTGATCCCTCCTTCGTTGGGGTGGTTCCCTGACCCCTTGAATTCCAAACTGTCCCGCGTGCCGATCCACGCTGACGTTCGGTCGTCGCGCGACGGGCATGAGGACGAAGCACGTGATATAGGCCGCCCCATCGATGCCGCCATGGCGGTCAGCAACACAGTTGGGTGGCGGCCCGTCGACCAGCGGAGCGGCACGTGCTCGTGACCTACCGATTGGGCGTGATGGCTTCCTTGATCCTCTTTGCGATCTGGTGGAGTTTGCTCTTGAGTTCCTCGGCCTTGCCTTCGCGGCGAAGTGTGTCGTTGCCGGTGGCTGTGCCGGCTGTCTGCTTCGCCCTGCCCCTGGTTTCCTGGGCCTTGTACTTGACGGCTCGAACCGCGCTCTTGATCCTGGCGTTCACGGTCATGGCGTACGGTCTCCTTATGAGGTCGGGCATGGCGTGCTGCTGAAGAGCGTCAACGGCGCGTCGGCGCTGTCGCTGTAGAGAACATGGCCTCCTTGCCTTTCGGTCTCGTTGTCCCACGGGCCACGGCGGTAAGGGCACTCAGTATTGGCACGGCGCGCCCTGACAGATCGTGGCAAGTTCGTGTGCGTTGGGCCGGTCCTTGGGGTTGCGGGCCAGCGTGGAGCGGATTAGGTCGTCGAGGTCTGGGGGTAGGCCGAGCAGGTCGGGTTCCGCAGCCTGGAGGCGCAGGATCCATTCCTGTTCGCTCTGGCTGGCAAACGGGTGTACGCCGCTGGCCATGTGGGCGAGTAGGCAACCCCACGCGAAGACGTCTATCGCCGGAGTTGCTGGTGCGGCGCGCAGTTGTTCCGGTGCGGCCCAGCCGCGGGTGCAGTGCACGATCCCGTCATCCGCGCACGGCTCGCCGACATATCGGGCGATGCCGAAGTCGATCACGCGTATGTCATGGCCGCGTACGAGCAGATTCGACGGCTTCACGTCACAGTGGACGATTCCCTTGGCATGTATCGCGGCGAGCACGCCAGCCAGTGCCGATCCG
>DASRJA010000561.1:0-3336 GCA_035649695.1 Mycobacterium sp.
CATACATGATCGTGGCCGACGTGCTGAGTCGATCGGAGGACGAACCCGATGAGAACGAGCTGATTGCAAGGGCATTGGGGGTAGGCCGCCAGTATTTCGCTCAGGGATGGCTGCGCAGCAACGAGTCGGTGTCGTCGCTACTGTTCGCCACAGCAGGTCGCGTGGCCGCCGACCAGGGCTTGTTGCAGCCGGGCGGCGACCAGAAGAGCCGACGCGAAGCGTTCGGTGCCGAATTGCGCGCCGTGCTGGCCGATCTCGATGTGCTCGAACAATTCTCACCCACCCAGCGGGTCTCCGCTGCACGATCACCGGGTCAGCTCCGCTAGCGCGGCGAAGCTGTCGTTGGCCACGATTTGTTCAGCAGCACGACTGGCCATCGCGCCGAACATGGCGTCGCCGCGTTCGGTCGTTTCCACGCCCAGCGAGACCGGGATGGTCAGCACGAGGCCATAGAGGGCGTGCGCCTGGTACTCGCGCCAGCACTGTTCCGCGGTGTAGTCCTCGACTCCATAGGACAGCAGGCGCCTGTGGTACTCGGTGACCAGGTCGCGTTCGTGGATGGCCCGGTCGTCCTCGGTCAAGGAGTTGCCAAGGAAGTAGGACACGTCGATGATCCCAGGCGCGGCGGCGGTGCTTTGCCAGTCGACCACGGCGATCGGCGTCCGGCCGTCCTGCGCATCGAAGAGTAGGTTGTCCAGACGGAAGTCGCCGTGCCATAGCGTCCGGTGCTCGCGAAGAGTCGACAGCCACGATGTCACTTCGCGCCCAAGCTGGTGAACGGCCGCAACGTGGTCAGGCTTCAAGTAAGCGCCGAATCGCTCCAGCCACGGGTCCGTGATCTGCGGAACCGCCCCGCCGAGGGCGGACCAGACGTGTTCGACAGGCAGCCAGCTCTGCTCGGCGAGTTTCGGGTGATTCCACGAGGCCCCGTGCAGCGCAGCGGCCTGGGCCAGGGCGAGGTCGGCCTGGTCGGGACTGCAACCTGTCAACTGGTCCACACTCTTGGCGGGCCCCATGTCTTCCAGTAGCAGCACGAACCCGCACAGGTCGTCGGCGATATCGGCGAAAAAGCATGTCGGACAACGCGCGTCGGTGAGACCGCTCAGGTGCCGGTAAAACAGCACTTCGCGCTGATACGCGCCTGTGGCGATCGCCATCTGCCTGCTCGCCTCGTCGGTGCTGGACACCTTGGCGATGACGGTGTCGGGCGCGCCGTCGGGCTGGTGAGCGTAGTCCAGCCGTAGCCGGTAGCTGTCGGCCATCTGTCCCGTGCCCACCGGTACGGCATGGACGCGTTCGATCTCGACCCCTGCCAGCCGCGCGTCGCAGCCAGCATGCCGTTCAGGACATCGGGGGTGAATTCGGCGATGGTGTAGTCGGAAACCGTCATCAGGATCGGCCTTTCGTTCAGCGAATCGCTCGGTAGGCGGGCAGGATCGGGGCCAGTTCGCTCGGCGAGGCGCCGTGCAGGATCACACCGTCGGCGCCGAGGGATAACTGAGTCTTCACGGTGGCAGCGCACTGCTGCGGCGTGCCGGTTGCCGCGGGCGCCAGCCACTCGTCGGGCAGCAACGTGGCGATGTGTTCGAGCTGGTCGATCGTCGTCGACGGGCTGTCGATAACCCTTAGTGCACCGCCGGGTGGGTGGAAACTTGCTACCACCGGATCGTCGCGGAACCGCTTGAGCGCCAATGGATCCCAGTTGTTTGTTGATACCAGAAGGTCGCCGTATCCCTGCAGGTACGTGGCGAGCCGGCCCACGGTCTTGCGCAGACGCAGTTCCTCGGGCATGTGATCGCCGATGGTCGCCAGACACGACCACACCTGTACGCGTTGGGGATTTCGACCGGCTGCCTCAGCTGCGTCCTTGACGGTGCGCACACAGCGCGCGAGCGTCTCGTCGGTGAAGAACGTGTGCAGAATGACCTTGTCGAACGCACGCCCGCCCAACGCAAGCGAGTTTGCGCCGAACGCGACGATGCCGAGTTTGACGTCCTCGTCGAAGTCCGGGTCCAAGCGCAGCGCGGGGTAGCGGCCGATCGGGCCGTCATGACCCACGACAGTTTCGCCGCGAAACAACCGGCGCATCACGTGGGCGAAGTCTTCCATTTGCGCCGTTGTGATCTCGGACATGCCGAAAGCCCGCTGCAGCGGCGGTATCCCACGGCCGATGCCCAGGGTGAAGCGTCCGCGGGTGAGCCGGTGCATCGTGGTGGCGAACGCGGCGGTCACCATCGGGTGGCGGGTGTTGTGGTTCGTGGCGGCGGTGGTGATCCCAATGGATTCAGTGACCGCGCCGACCGCCCCGGATATCGTGGCGGCTTCTTTGGTGCAATAGCGTTCGGAGATGAAACACTCACCGATGCCCAGTGTTTCGGCATGGGTGACCTCGCGGATGAGGTCGCGTGGTTGGTCTGCCTGGCCGGCCAGCGTGTAGAAGCCGATCTCGGGCATTACGGGCTTCACAGCGCGACGCCCTCGGGCATTGCGGCCCCTGGGGCGACGAAGATCGGGCTGGGCTCACCGGCCGACCATCCGCCATCGACCGCGAACTCGGCGCCGGTGCAATAGGCGGCTTCATCGCTGGCTGCGAACAGCACCACCGGGGTCACATCGGTCGGGGTGGCGACACGCTCGATGGCCAGCCGGCCGCGCACCGCGGCATCCGGGATACCCTCCAGCAACGCGGTGCGAATGTAGCCGGGGTGGATCGAGTTGACCCGAACTCCGTGCGGCCCCAACTCCATCGCGGCCACTTTGGTCAGCCCGCGCACGCCGAACTTGCTCGCCGCGTATCCCCCGAGCATCGGCGAGCCCATCAGCCCGGCGAACGACGAGACGTTGACGATGGCACCGCCGCCGGCCCGGATGATCGACGGGGCCGCGACTTTGATCCCGTAGAAGGTGCCATTGAGGTTGACTGCCAAGACTCGGCGCCATTGGTCGATGTCGGTGTCGACCAGTGTGGCCGGCAGTCCACCGATACCGGCATTGTTGATCAGAACGTGCAGTGGCCCGAATAGGTTCTCGGTGCGCTCGAGTGCCATCCGCCAGCCCTCGATGTCGCTGACGTCGAGGTGGACGTAGAGTGCCGCGTCGCCGAGTTCGTCAGCCAGCGCGTGGCCTTCGTCGTCGAGGACATCGGCAATGACGACTCTGGCGCCCTCGGCGGCGAACGCACGGGCATGCGATTCCCCCATTCCGCGGGCCGCTCCGGTCAATAGCACGGTGCGGTCCTTAAACCGGCATGTCATGGAATCAGTACCGCCCTTCCGTCATTGGTCCATTCCGAAGATCGTGGCGGTCCAAATGCGCACCAACGAGGCGTGCAAGGCG
>DASRJA010000562.1:0-8632 GCA_035649695.1 Mycobacterium sp.
CGGGCGTCTACGGACGCCATTAACGACCCTGAGTGATGTAGGCCTCGAGCTGCTGCTGCTGGGTTTCGAGTTCTTCCATCCGCGTCTTGACCACGTCGCCGATGCTGACGATCCCGGCCAGCCGGCCGTTCACGACCACAGGGACATGCCGAACCCGCTTCTCGGTCATCAACACGCTGAGGCTGTTGACGGAATCGTCCGGGGTGCAGGTCGCCACCACCGTCGTCATGATCTCTGACACCGGCCGCCGGAGAATGTCGGCGCCCAACTCGTGCAGTTTGCGCACGACATCGCGCTCCGACACGATGCCGACCAACCCATCCTGCGACATCACCACCATGGCGCCGATGTTGTGCACGGTGAGCTCGGTGAGCAGGCCGGAGACGGACGTCTCCGGGGTGATGGTCGCCACCGACGCACCCTTGTTCCGCAATACGTCCGCGATTCGCATCGATGCCTCCGCTCTCGTGACCTAATTCACAGGCTAGGGCCGACGCGCCCGTCACGAAAGAGATTCCGAGGTTGCAACCGGGTCACGTCCACGGCCGCAACGCGATGGCCGTTGCGCTCTGCAGACGCTCTCGAAGCACGTCGGGATCGTCTTCGTCGCGGAGCAAAACTTCCAGCGCGCCGGCGATGGCGCCGACGAACGCCCCGACCAACGCCGCGGCCTCGACCTCGTCCAACTCGTCGGGGAACGCGGCCTGCAGCCGGGCCGCGATCTCGGTCTGCGCGTCGAGCTGGCGCTGAAGACCCCGACCCCGCACGGACGGAACCGATCTCACGAACCGCAGCCGCAGCGCCGCCATCGGGCCGACCAGGTCAGCGCCGGCGTCACCGAGTTCACCCAACGCGCGCAACAGAATTGCGGTCGGACGTTCGCCGGGTCGGCGCTCATCGATCGCGGTCAGCGCCGCCTTCACCCGCGCATCGGCGTCGGGAAACAACACGTCCTCTTTACTCGCGAAGTACGAGAAGAAGGTGCGGGTGCTGACGTCCGCGGCGGCCGCGATGTCGGCGATCGTGGTGCCGTCGTAACCGCGTTGTTCGAACAGCTCCGCGGCAGCGTCGATCAGCGCCTTCCGGGTGCGGACGCGTTTGCGCTCGCGCAGTGACGACATGCCCGGAGCCTACCGCGAAACTGAGAGTTTTCTGCATTCATTGCAATTTTGCACTTACTGTAATTAGCGTGGTCGATATGCGAAAGGCATTGATCTCCGGCGCGGGCATCGCCGGCTCGACAACGGCATATTGGCTGGCCAAAGCTGGTTTTGAAGTGACGGTCACAGAACAGGCGCAGGACCTGCGATCGAGCGGCAGCCCGGTCGACGTCCGAGGCGCCGCCGTCGAGGTGGCCGAGCGGATAGGAGTCATGGCGCGGATCCGCACCGCCGACACACGCGTGCGCAACATGGTCTTCGTCAACTCGCGCGGCCGCGTGGTCAGCCGCGTCAACATGCGCACCACCTGGGCCGAATCCGGCGACGTCGAGCTATCCCGCGGTGAGCTCGCGGCGATCCTGCGCGACGCGGTGCCCGACGACGTGGAGTTTCAGTTCGGCAACGCGGTGACGGCGCTCGCCCAGGACGCGGCCGGAGTCACGGCGGAGTTCGTATCGGGGCCCGCGCGTCGATTCGACGTGGTGATTGGTGCCGACGGGGCGCACTCGGGTGTCCGAGCGTTGGCCTTCGGCCCCGAGTCCGACTACCTCAAACACCTCGGCGTGTACGTCGCCACGCTGCCGCTAGCCGGGGAAACCGGGACAGACCTCGTCCTGTACAACACGCCCGGTCGAGCCGTGGCGATCCACCCTGCAGGTGGCCACCCGGGCGCCGCGTTCATGTTCCGCGCCCCGCAGATCCCACAGTTCGATCACCGGGACGTCGAGCAGCACAAGCGTCTGCTGTGTGATGCGTATGCCGGAGCAGGCTGGCGAGTGCCCGAACTGCTGGACCGGGTCCGCGCCGCCGATGACCTGTACTTCGACTCGGTCAGCCGGATTCAGGTGCCGACGTGGTCTCGAGGTCGGATCGGCCTGGTCGGTGACGCCGCATCGTGTGTCTCGTTGTTCGGCGACGGCTCCAGTCTGGCGATGATCGGGGCGTTCACCCTGGCCGACTCACTGGACGGCGACATATCGGCGGGTCTGCGCAGCTATGAGGCGCGGCACCGACCCCAGCGCGCGGCCAAGGAGAACTCCGTGGCATACGCGACGCGGCTGTTGATTCCCGCCACGTCAGCGGGCATCGCCTTACGCAACGCCGCCATGCACCTGATGCCCCTGGCCAGCGCGGCGGCACGGCTGGGCATCCCCCGTGGGAAATGGCATTCCCGTAGCGGCCTGCCGGAATACAGTTTCGGCGAGACTCGTTAGGTCAAGCCATGACAAGTGCCAACTCTGTGCCCGCGGTGAAGCTGGGTGACGAATTAACTGTCAGTGCAATCGGGTTCGGCGCCATGGCGTTGACACCGGTATACGGCGAGGTCGACGACACCGAGTCGCTGGCCACCCTGCACCGCACGGTGGACCTCGGCGTGACATTCATCGACACCGCCAACATCTACGGCAACGGCAACAACGAGAAGCTCATCGCCAAGCTGCTCGCCGACCGCCGCGACGAGGTCACGCTCGCCACCAAGTTCGGCATCCAGGGGAACCCCGCTGACCGCGCCGCAGGCCGCATCGGCGTCCGCGGCGACGCGGCGTACGTGCGCCAGTGCATCGACGAGAGCCTGCAGCGGCTACAGACCGACGTCGTCGATCTGTATTACATGCACCGCCGCGACGTGAACGTGCCGATCGAGGAGACTGTCGGCGCCATGGCCGAATTGGTGGCCGCGGGCAAGGTGCGTCATCTCGGGCTGTCGGAGGTGACTGCCGACGAGCTGCAGGCCGCCGTCGCCGTGCATCCGATCGCCGCGGTGCAGAGCGAGTGGTCGATCTGGAGCCGCGACGTCGAACGCAACGTCGTGCCCGCGGCCGCCGAGCTCGGTGTCGGCTTCGTGCCGTATTCGCCGCTGGGGCGGGGGTTTTTGACCGGAACGGTCCGCTCGGCCGCCGACCTGTCGTCGCCGAACGACTTCCGCAAGACCATGCCCCGATTCAGCGGGGGCGCACTGGACGCCAACCTCGCCGTGGTCGAGGTCGTGAAGTCGGTGGCGGCGCAGCAGGGTGTGACGCCCGCGCAGGTGGCGCTGGCGTGGCTGCGTCACCGTGCCGACGCGCTCGGCGTCGCGTCGGTGCCGATCCCCGGCACCCGGCGGGCAGCGCGTGTCGAGGAGAACCTCGGCTCGCTGTCGGTGACGCTGACACCGGAGCAGCTCGACACGCTGGACGCCGCGGGCGCGGCGGTGTCGGGCAACCGGTTCGCGGATATGACGTGGGTGTCGGCCGGGCGCGAGTAGTCAGTCCGGCTGCGGCCGGGCGACCCTTAGTGCGATCGCCGCGTCGTCGAATTGGGCGGCCTGGGCGCTGATCCTGGCGATCTCGCTGGGACGCTTCAGCAGTCCGCGCACGGCGATGATCGCGACCTGCTCGCCGACCCGGATGGCCTCGTCGGCGCGGTCGCCCTCATCGCTGTGCAAGCGGGTGCGCTTCTGCGCGCCCTCGTCGAAGTTCAGCAGCAGGCCCGCGGTTTCCTCGCGGTCGCAGTCGATGAACTTGCCCTCGCTGATCGCCGCCCCGATCAGATCGACGACCCAATTCTTCAACCGCTCGTAATCCGTCCAGAACTGGTGGAATTCGGTGCGCTGATCGTGGGCGATGCGCTGGATCTCGTTGAAGTCGATCGGGGAGAGTGCCAGCTGCATGGTGTCGAACCGCAGCAGCCGGTACAGCTTGACCGCAGGCGAGCCGGAGCCTGCCCCGACCTCCGCGATGAACTTCAGCGGCGCCCGGTTGACCAGCAGAGTCTCCTGCAGAAGCTGTTCCTTGTTGCGGAACCAGTAGTACAGCGACGACTGCTGAAGACCCGACGCGCGGGCGATGTCGCTCATCGTCGTTTGGGCGTAACCCTTTTCGGAGAACAACTTGGTCGCCGCGTTGACAATGTCGGCGCGGGGTGACGTCGTCGGCGCGGTGGCGGTCTTGTTGCGGGGTCGTCCGATGGCGTGAATCTTAGCCAAGCGGCGGCTTCTCACTGTGCGCGCGCTCAACCAGGTCACGCGCCGCGGCGACCACGTCCTGCCACAGCTCGAGCCCTATCGACTTCGACGCACACGACGGGTAGCCGGTGACCCCGTTGGTCGAGACGTGCTGTACCGCGTAGCGGAAAACGGTGCCCTCGGTGCGGTCGGGGTCGTCGGCCTCGCGCATCCTGTCCGTGTCGACCAGTTCGGGCCGCAGCACCAGCATGATCGACGTCTCGGCCGCGTTCGCGTGCCAGTCGGCGGCGTCCTCGGTCGCCCGCCGCGCGATATCAGGCGTCAGATCCCACCACTGTACGACACCAATTCGCAGCTCGGGAAACTCTCTCCGGAAGCGGTCGCAGGAGATCCACAGCGCGGCCGCATTGCCGACGTGACCGTTCACGAAGAGCACCCGGCGAAAGCCAGAGTCCACGCAAGCTTCGGCGACCAGGCCAGCCGTCGCCGCCGTCTCCTCGCCGGAGAACGCGACCGTGCCTGCCAGCCGTGTGCCGTGAAAGAAGCTGGCGCCGAACGCAAGTGGTGGCAACACGACGGCCACCTCCCCCGCGGCCGCATCGGCGAGCGCCGTCGCGATGATGGTGTCGGTACCCACCGGAAGGTGCGGGCCGTGTTGCTCGGTCGCGCCGACGGGTATCAGCGCCACGCAGTCAGGGTCTTCGGCAAGGCGGTCGGCCAGTTGCGCCGACGTCAGCTCTTCCCATAGATGGGTCATGGTCACCAGAACCTCAGGTAACGGTCGGTCTCCCACGAGGACACGTGCGCGGTGTACCCGTCCCACTCGGCGCGCTTCTCGGCGACGAACGACTCGAACATCGCGTCACCGAACACCTGACGAACCAACGGGTCCGCTTCCAGTGCGTCGATCGCTTCGCCCAGTGACCTTGGCAGCCAACCGATTCCACGTGTCACCAGCTCGGGTTCAGTGAGCCGGTAGAGGTTGTCCCGGTTCGGCTCGCCCGGATCGAGTCCCTCGCGGATCCCTTCCAGCCCGGCCGCCAGCATGAGGGCGCCGCCGAGGTAGGGGTTGTTGGCGCTATCGGCGGCGCGGCATTCGACGCGACCACCGCCCCTCGGGATGCGCAACATGTTCGTCCGGTTGTTGTCGCCGTAACAGGCGAACACTGGGGCCCAAGTCAGGCCGGACATGCTGCCCTGCTTGACCAGCCGCTTATAACTGTTGACCGTCGGCGCGATGACCGCGCAGATGGCGTCCACGTGACGCAGCACCCCGGCGATGAACTGGTAGCCGAGGGTGGAAAGCCCGCACTCACGCGGATCATCGTCGGCCGCAAAGAGGTTCGTCCCTGCAGCATCGGCCAGCGACATGTTGTAGTGAGCGCCGCTGCCCGTGCGATCGGCGAACGGTTTGGGCATCCACGATGCGAACAGGCCGTGCTTGCGGGCGATCTCGCCGACCATCATCCGGAAGAACACCAGCCGGTCCGACATGCCCACCACATCGGTGTAGGCGAAGTCGGTCTCGAACTGTCCGTTGCCATCCTCGTGGTCGAACGAGTAGACGTCCCAGCCGAGTTCGTTCATCGCGGACACGATCTCGTCGACCACCGGGTAGTTGTGCAGCATCGTGCGCAGGTCGTAGCACGGCTTGTCGAGGTTGTCGTCGGGGCTCGCGGGACCCGGTTGCTCGGAATCAGTGAGCAGGAAGAACTCGGTTTCGATGCCGAGGTTGAAGGTGTACCCCAGTGTGGCCGCGTCGGCCGTCACGCGTTTGAGGATCTGCCTGCTGCATGCCTCGAACGGGGTTTCACCGATCCACAGATCGCCTGGGAACCAGGCGATCTCGGGATTGAAGGGCATGACGATCGGGTGGTCGAGGTCGGGATGCGGCGCGACCTCGTCGTCGTTGACATCCTGCGGCACGCCGTCGAGCGCAGCGCCGGTGAACATCTCCGACCCGAGCGCCGCCTGGGTCAGATGGCCGAGCGGCACCATCTTGCTCTTGGGCTTGCCGTGCATGTCGACGAAGCTGATGGCGGCGTACTTGACGCCCTTGGCCGCCAGTGCGTCGGCGACATCGCGGGCGGTCGATGCGATGGCGGTCTGTCCGTTGAGGGTTGTCGTCATCTGTTGTGTCATCCTGCCGATGCGAGAGTGGTTGTGGGGTTGATGAGTCCGAGCTCGCGGCCGAGGTAGCGGTAGAACTCCCACA
Source organism: Mycobacterium sp. (assembly GCA_035649695.1). Taxonomy (GTDB): domain Bacteria; phylum Actinomycetota; class Actinomycetes; order Mycobacteriales; family Mycobacteriaceae; genus Mycobacterium. The sequence continues at coordinate 6,320 of DASRJA010000562.1, forward strand.
GTGGTCGCTCCAGGTGCGAAAGCCGGCCGGTGCTGGTCACGCCGGCCCGGACCGCGCGCTGCACTGCGGCGCAGACGTCGAGATCCTCGCGGTGGATATCGCAGATCAGCTTGACCAGCTCACTGCGGCGTTCCTCGACATTGGGCGCGGCCAGCGAGGCCGGGGACATGCAGATGTCGAGCTGAAGTTCGATCTTGCCGGCCCCGAGCGGAAGTGTCTTGAGCCAGTACATATATGCCGGGCCCATCGCGATCTGCAGCAGCGGGTACGCGATGAAGATCAGCGATCTGTCTTTGTGCTCCGCCGTCAGTGTGTCGGCGCCGGGCGACAGGAACGGCGGATCCGCGGGGTATTCGGGCCTCTGCTGCGACCACATCGTGGTGAAGTAGTCGCCGACCTCACCGGTGAAGCTCATAGTGGCGGGGAATCGGTCCTCCAGCGACCCACGGTGCGGACCCATATGGTGGTAGCACTCCATGAAGTTGTCCACCATGATCTTCCAGTCCCAGTCGCACACACCCCAGTCGGTCTGCTCGACGGTCTGGTAGTTCTCCAGGTCGTAGGCGTCAACGATCGGGTCGAGCGCCGCGTACTGGCTCGCCAAAGACTCCGCCTGCCCGTCGAAGTTCACCATGACGAAGCCCTTCCACACTTCGTGGCGGAACTTCTTGAGCGGATAGTCATTTCGGTCGAATCCGGGCGACTTCTTCATTTCCGGCGCTCCGGCGAGGTGCCCGTCCAGGCCGAACGACCACAGGTGGTACGGACACTGCAGCACGTTGGCCTCGCCGGCGCCGCTACACACCTCCATCCAGCGATGTGTGCAGTTGCGCGACAGCACCCGGATCTCCGAGTGGCGGTCGCGCGTGACCACCAGCGGGGTGCCGAGGATGTCGATGCTGTAGTAGCTGCCCGGCGTGGACACCTGCTCGACGCGGCAGAGCGGAATCCACCCGCGCTTGAAGATCCGATCGACCTCGGCGGCGTACAAGTCATCGCTGCCGTACGCCTCGGGCGGCAGCGTGATCGCCTTGTCGGGTGACTCGACGGCACAGGTTGCCGTCAGTCGGGTGTAGTCGAATGTCATGGCACCGACGCTATGGGCGCTCTGTTGCGGGTCCGTTTCGTGACCGTAAATGACCTATTGAAATTCGGATGGCGATTGATCGGCGCCATTGCGTCAGTTACATGCGTCTTTCGACCGACGTCTCAATACAGTATTGAAACGAAGGTTTCACTTTCTGACGTGCACGAAAACGGTAGGAATGACACCATGATCGAGGTCACCCTGCTTGGCACTGGCAGTCCCATTCCCGACGCCCGACGAGCGGGACCGTCGACGCTCGTACGTGCGGGCGGACAGACGTTTCTGGTCGACTGCGGACGCGGTGTGCAGCAACGCATGACGGCGGCCGGCACCGGCGCCAACGTATTGACAGCGCTACTGCTGACGCATCTGCACAGCGATCACATCGCCGATCTGGGCGACGTGCTGATCACGCGGTGGGTGACGACGTTCGACCCGAACCCTGTGCCGCTGCCAATCATCGGCCCGCCGGGCACGGCCGAGGTGGTCGACGCCTCGCTGAAGGCCTTCGGTTTCGACATCGGTTACCGGATCGCGCATCACGCCGATCTGACTACGCCGCCACCGGTGGAGGTGCACGAGTACACCGACGGCGACGTGTGGGACCGCGACGGAGTGACGATCCGGGTGGCGCCGACGGACCACCGGCCCGTCGCACCGACGATTGGATTCCGCATCGAGCACGGCGACGCCTCGGTGGTGTTGGCCGGTGACACCGTGCCGTGCGAGACCCTCGACGCGCTCGCGGCGGGTGCTGGCGGGTTGGTGCACACCGTGATTCGCAAGGATCTGATCGACAAGATGCCGATGCAGCGCATCCGCGACATCTGCGATTACCACTCGTCGGTCGAACAGGCCGCGGCCACCGCGGCACGCGCCGGCGTCGGCATTCTGATCCTCACTCACTACGTGCCGGGCATCGAACCGGGTCAGGAGGACGATTGGCGCGCGCTGGCGGCCACTGCGTTCGACCGGCAGATCGAGATCGGCGACGACCTGCATCGCGTCGAGGTTCACCCCGGGGTGTGTGCGAGAACGGTCACGTAATCCGGTAGCCCCGATTGTGCGCATGCGCTCACACTGAACCGCAGCAAGGGGAGGTGTGCGGTGGGGACGAACGGCAGGGGTGGCGACGCGCTCGCGGATTTGGCTGCCGCCGTTGGAGAAGCGGATCGCGGAGGCAGCCTTTACGAGACCGCGAATGCCCTCGCACGGGTGGTTGTCGA
>DASRJA010000563.1:0-2421 GCA_035649695.1 Mycobacterium sp.
CAGGGGATCCCGACCGCGCCGCGCTCATCATCGATGGGCGCGTCATCAGCTACGGCGAATTGGCGACGGCCGTCGAACGCTGCGCCGCGCGCCTGTCGGACAGCACAGTGGCCGGCGCACGCGTCGCCGTCGTCGACGTTGGCAGCCTGGCGTCCATCGCGACCATGTTCGGTGCCGCCCGGATCGGCTCGGCCGCGGCCCTGATGAATCCCGCGTTGACACCACCGGAGTTGCTGGGGCTGGTGAAGACCGCCGGGTGTGACCCAACGGGCGTGGCTGGAGCCGAATACGTCGACCGCCTCCTTGACGCTGGTCTGGTCGCGGTGTGGACGGCCACCGACCTGATCGATGACGACGGTGCGCCGCCTGCGCCGCCGCCCGCTGACGACGTCGACGACCGCGAAGCGCTGGTGCTGTTCACCAGCGGCACTACCGGACTCCCGAAGCCGATCGGCGTCACCCACAGGCGGTTGAGTGCTCGAATCTATGGAGTCACAACACCTTTCCGGGCGGACGCACCGCCAGTTGTGAGCATGATGAGCGTGCCCTTTTTCCACGTCGGCGGCGCCATCGGCGTGCTCGGAAACCTGTACTCGGGCAACACCTACCTGGTGCAGAATCGGTTCGACGCCGGAGAGTGGTTGCGTCTGGTGCAAGCGCACCGGGTCACATCCACCTTCATGGTGCCGACGATGCTGCGGCGGATCCTCGACCATCCCAACTTCGGCAACACGGACCTCTCGTCGTTGACTGCCATCGCTTACGGGGCCGCGGCCGCACCAATCGCGTTGGTGCGCAGGGCCATGGACGCCATGCCGCATGTTGGATTCGCCAACGTATTTGGGCAGACGGAGACCTTGGGCGCCTATACCACTCTGCTGCCGGCCGATCATCGCGACCCCAACCGCGCAGGTTCCGTCGGCCGTCCACTACCCGGAGTCGAGGTCCGAGTGGTCGACCCCGACACCGGGATCGACGTCGACGTCGGGACCGTCGGCGAGTTGTGGGTGAACACCACCCAGAACGTCACCGGCGAAGACTGGCTGCATACAGGCGATCTCGCTCGTGAGGATGCCGACGGCTACATCTATCCGGTCGGCCGGTTGAAGGACACCATCAACCGCGGGGGAGAGAAGTTCGGGCCGATCGAGATCGAGGACGCCATTCGGACCCATCCGGCCGTGCGCGACGTGGCCGTCGCCGGAATCGCCGACGAGGAGATGGGTCAGCGGGTAGGCGCCGCCGTCGTCGCCCGCTATCCGCTGACCCTCGAGGAACTGCGGTCGCACTGCCGCGAGTTGATCGCCTACTTCAAGCTGCCGGAGCGCCTGAAGATGGTCGAACGCATCCCGTACACCGAGACCGGCAAGGTGAACCGCCGTCAGCTCGCCGCATTGATCGCCGACGGGGCCTGAGCGAGAGGAGTCGCCGTGCTGTTCCTTCACGAAACCCACAAGGTGGTCGGCGCGCGCGAGGACGAGTTCGAGGCCGCCTACCGCGAGGGCTGGATGCCGACGCTTGCGCAGGGGGAGGACGCGCGACTTCTGTGGTACACCAACCACGCTCACGGTTCCGGGGTGTCCTACAACGTCGTCACCATCACTGGGATCGCCGACGGCGCAGCTTGGGAACGCCTCGCCCTGCGCGTCCAATCGGGGGACCTGCAACCCTGGATGCGTGAGCTGGACAACCTGCGTCACGAGGTGACCGGCAAGATCTTGCTGCCGGTCGAGTGGTCACCCCTTCAGGAAGTAGATCTGGCCACCGTTCCGACTGATGGTGCAGCGCATCCACTGAGCCTCTTCATGGAGGACACCGGCTGGCCCTACGCTCCGCTGGACGACTACATCCGGTCGTGGGACGAGATCTACTACCGGCCGCTGTCCACGACGTCGCAGATACTCGACATCCAGGCCTGCTTCCAAGTGGCGCATGGCAGCTACCGACGGCGAGAAGCCATGCTGTGGCAGAAAATCTCGCCGGCCAACGACTACGCCACGCTCGTGCACCTGCTCACCTCCGACATCTCACCTGAGCATCGCGGCCCGGGCACGTACATGTTCGAGGCGCTGAAATACCGCGACCAGTGGGAGAGCAGGCTCCTGCGGACCTCGGCCTGGTCACCGTTGTACTAAGGCGCCAAGGGAGGACTAGACGGTCAGCCGAGAACGACGGGAAGTTTCGCCGCGAGGTCACCTAATTGAGCTTTCTCAGTGTCGGTCGGAGTACGCCGCCCGGTGCCGATCAGCAGAGCGTCCTTGTCGGGCAACAGCTTTGGGAATGCAGCGCCGACTATCGTCTCGAGCATCTCGCGCGACCGAGCGAGGCCGTCCGCGGGCGGTTCGGCCACGCCAGGCAAGTGTGCGATCAGATCGAGGTGGTGCAGCGTCCACTCCAGGACATAGGCCGAGAGATAGTCAG
>DASRJA010000564.1:0-14050 GCA_035649695.1 Mycobacterium sp.
CGTTCTGGGTGGAGAGGACCCGTTCGACGAACTCACCATGGTCGACGACGATCGCACCTCGCACGCCGAAGAACCGGCACAGGAGCGTGTCCCTGTGCCGGCGTAGGGCGCGCGAACGAAAGGCCCGGCCGAACTCCCCCCCGTCGGCCGGGCCTTTCTCATGCCTCGACACTGCGGTGGGATCGCGAAATCGCAAGAAATCGCGATCTCACAGCAGTTTCGGCGACGTCTCGAAGAGTTTTTGAAATTCCTTTGAACCCCCTGCGACCTCCGCCCGTTGAACCGGCTGACATCCACTCAACGGAAAGAAACGGAGGCTCGCCATGCGTGCCATCTTGCTCACACTGATCGGGTTGGCCGCTGCGGCTTGCGGTTTGATCCTCGCCCCTTCGGCCTCAGCGGCCGAGTCTGCAATCGTCACCATCGGCTCGTTACAGGCCCAGGGCTTTGACGTGAAGATCGATCGCGTCGGGAGCGCACCGCTCTCCGAGTGCGTGGTCACCAACGTCCGAAACCCAAGGAACCGAACGGAATTCGTGCCCGTGATCGGCGACCGCGATCGTGGCGGCGTGGTCCCCGTGATCGTCGACCGCACCGTCACGGTGTCGCTGGACTGCTCCCGACGCTGACAGTGCAAGGCCCGGCCGGAGTAACCCGGTCGGGCCTTGCCGTGTGTGGCTGCTGTGTCAGCTCAGCGCGAGCAGTTCAGGGTCACGGAAATCGTTTGGCTCGTAATCACTTGCACGAGCACGCGGTCGCCGTCCCTGCCGGGCCCGGTGTAGGGCACCCACTGCTTGACTTGCTGAGGATTCCTGACGTTCGTCACCACGCATTGGTCGATCGGACCGGTGCCGATGCGGTCGACGTTGACGGTGTAGCCCTCGCTCTGCAGCCGGCTGATCGTCTGCTGGGCTGACTCGTCGGCCGACGCGAGGCCCGCGGGGGCGGCGATCGCTCCGCATACACCCACAGCGACAGCGGCAAGCATCACCTTTGTCCGCATGGCCGCACCTCCCGTCCTTTGCCTAGGTCAATACTCCTCCACCTCAACGACGCGGGCCACCTAATTCGTTCCCGCGGCAGCGCGAGCAGACATAAAAGGCCCCGAAACGCCCAGAAATTGGGGCCTTTTGCGTCTGCTCGCGCTAGGAGAACCCTTACCGCTCGGCACGTTGGTAGGCCGTCACCACCGCTGCCCCGCCGAGGCCGATGTTGTGCTGCAGCGCGGCGGTGACGTTGTCCACCTGCCGCTTGTCGGCCGTGCCGCGCAGCTGCCATGTCAGCTCCGCGCATTGCGCAAGGCCCGTCGCACCCAGCGGATGGCCCTTGGAGATCAGCCCGCCGGACGGATTGACCACCCAACGGCCGCCGTAGGTGGTGTCGTTGTTGTCGATCAGCTTCGGGGCGTCGCCCTCGCCGCACAGTCCCAGCGCCTCGTACAACAGCAGCTCGTTGGCGGAGAAGCAGTCGTGCAGCTCGATCACCTGGAAGTCTGACGGGCCGAGCCCAGACTGATCGTAAACCTTTTGTGCGGCTTGAACATTCATGTCATAGCCGATCAGGTTCTTGGCGCTGCCGTCGAAGGTGCTGTCGAAGTCGGTGGTCATCGCTTGGCCGACGATCTCCACCGCCTGAGGAGCCAGCCCGTGTTTGTCGACAAACCCCTCGCTGGCCACGATCGCCGCGCCCGACCCGTCGGAGGTCGGCGAGCACTGCAGCTTGGTCAGCGGATCGGAGATCATCTTCGCCGCCAGGATGTCGTCGAGCGAATACTCGTCTTGGAACTGGGCGTAGGGGTTGTTCACCGAGTGCTTGTGATTCTTCAGCCCGATCTTCGCGAAATGCTCTGCGGTGGTGCCATATTGGCGCATGTGCTCGCGACCCGCGGCACCGAACATCCACGGCGCCACCGGGAATGCGAACTCGTCGATCTCGGACATCGCCTTGACGTGCTTGCCCATCGGCGACTCGCGGTCCTGGGCGCCGCCTTGCAGCGGGCCGGGCTGCATCTTCTCGAAGCCAAGCGCGATCGCGCAGTCGACAAGCCCGCCGCGGACGGCCTGCGCCGCAAGGAACAACGCCGTAGAACCAGTCGAACAGTTGTTGTTGACGTTGACGATCGGGATGCCGGTCATGCCGAGCTCGTAGAGCGCCCGATTGCCGGACGTCGAGTCGCCGGCCACATAGCCGACGAAGCCCTGCTCCACCTCGGAGTAGTCGATGCCAGCGTCCTTCAACGCATTCGTCCCTGATTCACGCGCCATGTCCGGGTAGTCCCAGCCCTCGCGGCGGCCCGGCTTCTCAAACTTCGTCATCCCCACGCCGACGACGAAAACCTTGTTCGGCATCGCAGTTTCCCTTCCCTGTTCCTGCGATCGACAGAAACACAAAGCGGGCGAACTGTCTAGATGCTCTATTTACGCGCCGTCCAGGCGCCGTATCCGCCGGCGAGGTAGTGCACGCGGTCGTAGCCGAGCTGGCTGAGCTGTTCGGCGGCTGGAATGGCGCGCTGCGACGAGACGCTGCAGACCACGATTTCGCGTCGGCGGTCGGTGATCTGGTCGGCGATGGCTGCGGGGTCGATGATCAACGCCCCGGTGATGGTGCCCTGATGGCGGGCGACCTGGGGGCGGATGTCGACGAGCAGCGCGCCCGATCCGTGCCGGCGCCGCGCGGTAGCCGCCGAGATGGGCTGGGGCACCTGAAGCGGTGCGGTTCGGTTGTTGTTCATGGTCGTTCTCTTAGGGGTGGTGCGGGGGCCCCGCCGCCGCAGCGGGGCCCCCGCGGGGGGAGGGGTTATTCGAAGTAGACGGTGTACTCGGCGCAGTAGGCGTTCACCGCGGAGACCACGAAGACGGCGGCCTGATGGGTGGTCAGATCCGTGTTGTCCAGGATCTCCTGGCCGACGTCCACGGGGTCGGCGCCGTCATCCAGGGCGCTGCACACGGCGTGAGCGTTGGCGACGGCCGCCTTCGGGCTGTCGTACGCGATGCCCTCGCTGCTGATCTCGCTCAGAAACGCGTCGTCCACCGAGACGAGGGCGCCGGCGGTGCCGGCGGTAGCAACGGCGGCCAGTCCGAGGGCGGCCGCGACGAGAGCGGTGCCGGCGAACGTGGTGAGGCGATGCGTGGCGAACATTGGACTCCTTGGTGATGTCGTTTTGTTCCGGGTGTTTCCGGGTTGACATCAGAGTCCGATAGCGGTCTTGGCGGATTCTTGAAAGATTCTTGGCGGTTGTGACGTCGTTCTCAGCGGGTGTACTTCAGCCACCAATTGTGCAGGTCATCGATGTTGGGCGCCTGCGCGTCGGCGAGCATCAGGTCCGAGTTCTTGGACCACACCAGGTCGGGTCCGTTGTTGTAGGTACCGCACGCGATGCGGCCCTCGACGTCGGCGGGCGTTTCGGTGTAGTGCCACGTGGTCGGCGAGTCGACGCCGCTGCCCGGACATTGGAACAGCTCGGAGTTCTCCTTGATGGCGCCATCGAAGTGGGTGTCCAGCGTCTGCTGATCGGCGAACAACGAATACCGGGCATTCGCCGGGCCGCCTGCGATCGATGACTGGCCGCAGTCGACCGTCGCCAACGCGCCGGTGGCCGGCGGATGCACGGCCTGACACACGCCGTCGTCGTAGCCGCGTGGTAGCACCGCCATGAGCTGGGAGTCGAACGATTGCTCGTTGGTGGGCGTCGTCGTTCTAGGGGTGCGCCTCGTCGTTTCCGTCGGCTCAGCGGTCTCCGAGGTGGCGCTGGTCGTCGGTCCCGTTGACGACGTCGTGTCGTCGGACTTCGTCATCAACCAGATGCCCACCCCGCCGAGGACCAGGACGAGGACGCCTGCCGCCGCAGCGATCGGTATCCACGGAACCTTGTTCTTGGCGCGCGGTGGTCCGGGCGGGGGCGGGACGGCCGTCCACATCGGCCCGCTGCGCGGCCCACTCGGCGGCGGCGGGGTGTGGAAGGCGACGGGTCGGGCGGGCGGCGGTGTCGGTGGAGGCGTCGCCGCGAACGGCGGTGGGGTAGGTGGTGGCGTCGCCGCGAACGGCGGTGGGGTAGGTGGTGGCGTCGGCGGCGGCGTTTGGTGAATCGGTCGGCCGGGCTGCATGGGGGGTATCGGCGTGCCCGGCATCGTCGCGTCCTGACTGCGCTGCAGGATCGTCGCGGCCTTGTCCTGATCCCGTTGGCTCATCGCCTCGTTCGCGGCGATCGCTAGGTCCCCGGCGCTGGCGAATCGATCCTCCGGCTTCTTCGCCATCCCCTTGGCGATCACCGTGTCGAAGGCGCCCGGAATGCCAGGGCGCTCCGCGCTCGGTTTAGGGATCGGCTGCATCAGATGCGCGGTGATGACCACGCTGACGCTGTCGCCCGGATACGGCTGCGATCCGGTAAGGCATTCGTGGAGGACACAGGTCAGCGCGTACACGTCGGCGCGGTAGGTGACTTCGTCGTTGGTGAACCGTTCCGGCGCCATATACGCGTAGGTCCCCACCGCGGTGCCCAACTCCGTCAGCTTCTCGTCCGTGGCCGCGTTGGCGATACCGAAGTCGACGAGATACGCGAAGTCGTCGCGGGTGATCAGAATGTTCTCGGGTTTGACGTCGCGGTGCATGACGCCGCTCTCGTGCGCGGCATCCAGCGCCGAGGCGACCTGTCGCACGATCGCCACGGCCCGCGCCGGCGTCATCGGCCCGTACCGCTTGAGCATGTGGCGCAGATCCGTGCCGTCGATCATTCGCATGTCGACGTAGAGCAGCCCGTCGACCTCGCCGTAGTCGTGGATCGGCACCACATGGGGTTCCTGCAGTCGCCCCGCCGAATGGGCTTCGCGCTGCAGCCGCTTTCGGAACACCGGGTCGTGAGAGACCGCTTCCGGCAAGAGTTTCAGCGCGACGACGCGGTCCTTGACGGTGTCCTCGGCCTCGTAGACCTCACCCATGCCGCCCCTGCCGAGGAGCCGCCGCAAGCGATACGGACCGATCTGGGAACCCACACGTGATTCCCGGTCGGGGTCGCTCATCGGTTACTCCTCGGATGCGTTTGCCAGCGAACACACCCTAATGCCGCACTACGTCTCACGCGGGGCGATCTCGAACGTGAACTCGTGGTCACAGATGCGGATCCGATCGCCGTTCGCCAGCGTCGCCGTGCCGCGGATTCGTTCGTTGCCCACGTCGACTCCGTTCGCCGAGCGCAGGTCGGTGATGACGAAACTTGTGCCGGTGTCGATGATGACGGCGTGGTGGCGACTGACGTTGGCGTCGTCGAGCACGATGTCGTTGTCGTCGAGCCGCCCGATCCGAGTGGCGGCGGCATGCAAGGGATACACCCGCCCGTTCGTCGAACGCAGACTCGCGTGCGCGTGCGAAGGGCTGATCGACGTGCGCAGTTCGATCTTGTGGATGGTGTGCACTGCGGTCGTCTTGGCCGCCTTCTTCACGTCGAGCGGCTCCTGGCGCAGGATCCGTTCGTGTAGGGCACGCACCGTGGGGCCCGGGTCGATGCCCAGGTCATCGGCGAGCGTGGTCTTCAGCCGCTGGTAGGCGTCGAGCGCCTCCGATTGGCGTTCAGCCAAGTAATAGGCGGTGATCAACTGCGCCCACAACGGCTCGCGATAGGAATGTTCGACCGTCAACGATTCGAGCTCGCCGATGACGGCGTACCCACGCCCGCAAGCGATTTCGGCTTCCGCCCGAGCGGTGTGGGCGACCACCTTGTCCTCGGTCAGGGCGGTGGCGAACGCGTCGACGAACTGGAAGTCGCGCAGATCCTCCAGTACCGGTCCGCGCCATTCGGCCAGCGCGGTGGTCAGGTGGCGGCTGGCTTCCTCGAAATGGCCCGCGGCGGCGGCCTGTACGCCCGCGCTCTTCTCGAGGATGAATCGGCCGATGTCGCAGGCGGTGTCGTCGACTGCGAGTCGGTATCCCGGTGGCGCGTTGACCAACATCGACCGTGAGTCGCCAAGCAGCCTGCGCAGGTTCGAGATGTAGGAATGCAGGCTGGCCCGAGCTTCCGACGGCGGCCACTGTTCCCACGCCGCGGTGATCAGCGAGTCGATCCCGACCGGCCGGTTGCGGTTCATGACCAGCACTGCCAGCACGGCGCGTTGTTTCGGGGTGCCAAGCGGCACAGGCGTGCCGTCGACCGTCATCTGCAGCGGCCCGAGCACACCGAAACCGATCTTGTTCATCAGGCCAATTGTCACCGTTACTGTCTTAGATAGCCATTGTTGGCCGGTGCCGGGGTAACGGTTGCCCGGCCCAGGTGCCGCGTTCTTGCCCGGCCGAGCGCGCGGGATTCGGTTCCCCGCGTCCCTGGCCGGTGGCGGCTTCTGGTACTCACCTGTCGGTCATCGGGCGCAGCCTGGTCGGTAGCTCTCACGACGCGATCCGCTGGTCGCATGCGTGTCACACCATTCCGTCGCCGCGCCTTGAAACCTTGGGCGCGTCTGCCGATCACGGTGGCGGCTGCCTCGTGTCGGGTGACGTTCTCATATGGAGTGCGCCAATGCTCATCACTCCATGCGCTGGTGTAGGCGGGGTTGACGGCATACAACGCCATGCCATGTCTAGGGGTTTGGGCGGTGAGCCTGTTGCGAAATACCGTCGTTGGAATTCCGGCCACCGCTCGACGGAACCGTTTGCCGCGGCGCCCACGTCCCATGGTTTCGCGGCCCGTGGTGCGGGCGTCGGTGAAGTCGAGGTCCTCCACCGCGACAGAGCCGATGTTGTGCTGCTGGGTGTAGTGGACAAGCTGGGTAATTGCATGCCGGATCTGGGCATCGCGGCGATACGACGACCCCGACAGGTCTAGGTCTATCCGCTTGGGTTGGCCGACCGGGTTGCCGTGCGGGTCGAGGCGCCGCACGGCGAGGTGGTCGGCGTTGAGGTCCACCCCCAAACCGGCCCGGCTACCCGAATATCGCATTCGCGGGTCTCAGGGTCGCGGTCGCCGGGTGGCCATGCGAGCGACCCATGAGGCGGTGAGGTAGCGGCCGGCGCGGCCCGGTTTGCGAGTGATCGTGTAGGACACAGGCTTACCGCTGGTGATCCTGCCTCGCCATTCATCGGCGCGGTAGCGAAACACCGCCTGGCCGGAAAACACGTAGCGGCCGTGCTTGGCGTTGGCGAGGTGCTCCAACTGTTTTGGCAGCCGCAGGCTGAGTTCGCCCCCCGCGGTGACCGTGATGGTTAAGTTCCCGAACGGCTCATCGCCTGAGCCGAGGGCTTCGATGCGGTCGCGGGCGCATTCCCACTTTTCGCGCCATATAAATCGGTCAGGTTCGCGGTGTCGAGGTGATGGCGCTTGTCGACCGGTCGTTTGCCGCCCTCGACGACGTGCTCGATCCGGTCGTCGAAGTCGGCTTGAACGCGGTGCAGTCTGGCACGCAGCATTTGCAGCCGGCGCTGCTTCTGGAATCGCTCTGCCTGCGTTGCATAGCCTTTCGGTAGCTTGGCCTTCCTGCGCACCCTGCGTTGCTTGGGGCTGACGGTGTCGGCGGTGGGTTGGGCTAACCGGGTTTCGATGGTGGCGATCGCTGCCCTCAGGCCAATGATGTGGCGATGCTGGGCGTCGCGAGCCGACCGGTACTGGGCGTCGTTGGCGGCGATAATCGCGTTGGCCCACCGCGCGCTTGACTCGGCGGTTAACGCGGTCTTGCGGGCGTTAAGCCGGTCACGACGCGCTTGCCGCTGGGCGGTCGCGTTGTGGGTCGGCACCATTGGCTCCGGTCGAGCGACCGTGGCCAGATCTGCCCGCCGCACCCGGCCCTGATGGTCGGCAACCAAGTCGAGCACCCGCTCGTCTTCGGGTGTGGTGGCGAACCGGGTGGTGATCGCCACCCCAGCTGGACCGCCGACTGGCTTCACCCCACGCCACTGCCGCAACTTGACCGCCGCCACGGCGCCGATCATGCCGCACACGCACGACAAATCCAGTCAGTCGAGTACTGGCGAAAAGAATCCTGAGTTTCTGGTTCGCTCCCGGTGCGTTGTGGTGTAGACCGGAGTAGAACGTGTTCTAGTTTTCAGAGGAGATGACATGGGCCTGCGGGTCGTGCAGTGGGCGACGGGTGGCGTCGGCGTCGCCGCCATCAAGGGCGTGCTGGAGCATCCCGACCTCGAACTCGTCGGCTGTTGGGTGCACTCGGAGAGCAAGGCGGGCAAGGACGTCGGCGATATCATCGGCATCGAACCGCTGGGTGTCACCGCCACCAACAGCGTCGACGAGATCCTGGCCCTGGACGCCGACGCCGTGGTGTACGCACCGCTGCTGCCCAACCCCGACGAGGTCGCGGCGCTGCTGCGGTCCGGCAAGAACGTAGTGACCCCGGTGGGTTGGGTCTATCCCAGTGAGCGGCAGGGTGCGCCGCTGCGGGAGGCCGCGTTGGAGGGCAACGCGACGTTACATGGCACGGGGATGGCGCCCGGCGGTATCAGCGAGAAGTTCCCGTTGATGTTCTCGATCATGTCGACGGGCGTGACATTCGTTCGTGCCGAGGAGTTTTCCGATCTGCGTAGCTACGAGGCCCCCGATGTGGTCCGGCACGTGATGGGCTTCGGCGAGGTCCCGGAGAAGGCGTTGTCCGGGCCGATGCAGAAGCTGCTCGACGGCGGCTTCATCCAGTCGGTCCGGATTTGTGTCGACAAGCTGGGCTTCAACGCCGACCCGAAGGTGCGGTCGACGCAGGAGATCGCGGTGGCGACGGCCCCGATCGACTCACCGATCGGGGTCATCGAGCCGGGACAGGTCGCAGGCCGGAAGTTCCACTGGGAGGCCCTGGTTGGCGACGATGTCGTGGTCCGCGTGACGGTGAACTGGTTGATGGGTGAGGAAAACCTGGACCCCGCATGGACATTCGGCCCCGAAGGGCAGCGCTACGAGATCGAGGTCCGCGGCAACCCTGACATTTCGATCGTGGTCAAGGGTTTTCAGTCCGAGATTGGTGGCGAAGGCCCCGAATACGGCGTGGTGGGCACCGCCGCACACTGCGTGAATTCGATTCCCGCGGTGTGTGCGGCCAAACCAGGGATCGCCACGTATCTCGATCTGCCGTTGATCAGCGGCAAGGCAGCGCCAGGACTGAGCTAACACAAGCCGCCTTAGCGCGGCAGGATTCCGCCGTCCAACGGCACCACTTTGTTGGTCAGATACCCGTTGCGCAGCATGGCAATTGCGATGTCCGCTACCTCCGCGGGCCGGCCGGCTCGGCCGACCGGAATGGGCATCGGCGTGGTGCGCGTCTCCGGATCGACGGGGAACATCCCGGTGTCACCGATCAGCGCCGGAGCCAACGCGTTGACGGTGACGCCGTCGGCGGCCACCCGCGCCGCCAGATGATGCGTCAACCCGTGCAATCCGGCTTTGCTCGCGGCGTAATGCGCCCCCACGACGCCGCCGTTGAGCCCTGCGATCGACGAGATGAACAACACGCGCCCGAACTTTCGCTCGATCATGCCGGGCAACACCTGCTGGGCCAGCAGGAACGGCGCGGTCAGGTTGACCGCCAACGTGGCATTCCAGGACTCGAGATCGATGTTCTGCCAACCCTTTACGTCCGCTGTTCCTGCGTTGGCGACCAGGATGTCGACGACGCCCAGTTCGCTATTGGCCTGCGCGACGAGACGCGCGGGCGCGGCGGGGTCGGCTAGGTCCGCCGATGCGATGACGGCGCGCCTGCCGAGGTCGCGCGCGTAGGTGGCGGCCTCCTCGGCGTCGTGGCCGTGGCGCCCATAGGCCAGAAACAGGTCGACGCCCTCCTCGGCGAGGGCGCGGGCGATGCCCTTGCCGATGCCGCCGGACGCGCCGGTCAGCAGGGCCACCCTGTCGGTCAAGGCCGTCACGGCTTCACCAGAATCCGAATCGGGTTGCCCTCCTGGCGGTCCAGCTTCTCGATGCCCACCCTGACGTCTTCGAGGGAGACGATGTCGCTGATGGACCGCGACAGGTCCAGCCGCCCGTGCGACACAAGCGTGGCGAGGGTTTCGATGTCGACGTTCTGGTACCCGAGATGGCCCAGCACGTGCTTCTGCGTGAGTCCGAACATATTGGTTGGCCCAACGCTCGGAGCCTCGGCGCTCATCCCCACACAGACGAAGCGCCCGCCAACTGTGACGCAATCGAGGGCCTGCTCGAATGTCGACTTGAGCCCGACCGCGTCGAACGCCACATCGAGCATCCGGCCGCCGGTGATCTCGGCAATCTTTTCCCGCAGCGCGGGGTCGCTCGCGTCCAACGCGTGGTCGGCGCCCATCTCGAGTGCCCGATCCAACACGGCGGGCTTGATGTCGACGGCGATCACCGGCACCGCGCCGACTAACCGCGCCAGCTGCACGATGTGCGTGCCGACCCCGCCGACGCCCCACACCCCGACCGACTCACCGATGCCTACCTGCCCGGTACGCACTACGGCGCCGAATGGCGTCGACACCGCATCGGCCAGGATGGCGGCCTGCTCCAGCGGAACATTGTCAGGCACCCGGGTCAGGCCAACCGCCTGCGCGACGGTGTACTCGGCCCATGCGCCGTCGTAGGCGAACGCCATCAACTGGATCCGCTGGCAATTGGCGATGTCGCCACGCCGGCAGTTCGGGCACGTCGTGCAGGGCCGTCCCGCGGCGACGATCACCCGGTCGCCTTCGGCCCACCCGGTGACTCCGGGGCCGAGCTTGGCGATCGTCCCAGACGCTTCGTGGCCCTGCGTCACCACCGGTCGCTGCGCCGGGAAGGTGCCGTTGATCAGGCTCAGGTCGGAATGGCAGATGCCGCAGAACGCGACCTTGACGAGCACCTCGCCGGGACCGGGCTCGGGTACCGGAATATCTTCCACCGCAATGGTTTTGGAGTCAGCGTAGAAGCGTTCGGCCCGCATGGTGTCCACCATTCCGCCACGCTACCATCGGACCATGTGTCGGCTATTCGGTCTGCACGCCGATAAACGGGTGGTGACCGCGACCTTCTGGCTGCTCGAGGCGCCCGACAATCTCGTCGAGCAGAGCAAGCGCAATCCCGACGGCACCGGGCTGGGGGTGTTCGATCCCGACGGCAGGCCGGTGGTGTACAAGGAACCCGTCGCCGCCTGGCAGGACCGCCAATTCGCAACGGAAGCACACCAGTTGACCGGCACGACGTTCATCGCGCATGTCCGCTACTCGTCGAGCGCCGCGCTGGAGACCCGCAACACGCACCCGTTTCTGCAGGATGACCGGATCTTCGCCCACAACGGCGTGGTGACCGGTCTCGACGTGGTCGACGAGCGGCTACACGCGCTCGGCGTCGGCGATTTGGTGCTGGGCGACACGGATTCGGAGCGGATTTTTGCGTTGATCACCGCCTGCACCCGCCGTGGTGGCGATGTCGGCGCCGGCATCGTCGACGCGGTCGGCTGGCTCGCCGAGACCGTGCCGATTTTCGCCGTCAACATGCTGCTGAGCACCGCGACCGACATGTGGGCGCTGCGCTATCCGGAAACCCACGAGCTGTATCTGCTCGACCGCCGGAAAGTGTTGGCGCCGGACCAGCTGTTCGAGTTGAGCACCGACCGCATTCATGCCCGCAGCCGGCACCTGATGGCGCTGCCGAAAGTGATCTTCGCCAGCGAGCCGATGGATGACGATCCGCGCTGGCAGCTCATGGAACCGGGGGAGTTGGCGCATGTCGATGCCGACCTGCAGATCGACCGCCGCATTGCCCTTCCGGATCCGCCCAAACATCAACTGCGCCAAGATGATCTGACAGCGCGGGCCGCTGCGTCGCAACACGCCTCCGTCGAGTGATCACGGGATCCGGTAGAACGGGTTGGGCAACTGGTAGGTGCGCTCGGCGAATCCGCCGTCTAGGTCGGACGGCTGGTCGCCGAGATTGGCGATGATGGTGTAGCCCTGCTGCTCGATCTGGGCCCGCTGCGGCGCCTTGAAGTCCGCTGCCGAAATGTAATGGGCGCCAGGTGGTTCCATGATCAACTGGGTGTAGCCGGTGTAGCCGACAGCCTGCAGATTGCGCTCGGTCGCGGCGCGCTGGCTCTCGCCGCGGCCGGTGATGAAAAAGATCGCCGCGCCACTGTCCCTGGCGGTGGTGAAAACGTTCATCGTAGGCTGGATCACCGTCGACTGTGCGCGCTGATCCCAGGCGATCAATCCGCAGGGTCCGTGCGGCAATCTGTCGCATCCGCCGTTGTAGATACGACCAAAGTCGTTGGCCTTGAGGGCTTCCCAGTTCGACAGCGCGGTCTCATCGATGTCGAACACCACCGCCGGTCGGTCCACCCGCGGCGCCTCCTCGGTGATCCACGCGATCGCCGGGGCGGTCGCGATCTGCAGATCGGTCAGGTACGCACCGCTGTTGTAATAGTCGATCGCCGTGAACTTCAGATCGCCGATGTTGGCCGGCTGCACCGGCGGCGGGATGATCGGCGCCGGTGGTGCGGGCGGCTCGGCGAGTGCGGTGGGCGCGAACCCGATCAGCATCCCGGTGACGGCGGCGACCAGCGCGGCAAGAGTACGCATGATTGGACCCTAACGGCGGCCTGGCACACTCGCTGCCGTGACAACCAAACGAGCGTTGGTGCTGGCCGGCGGGGGATTGGCGGGCATCGCGTGGGAGACGGGCATATTGCGGGGCATCGCCGACGAGTCACCCGAGACCGCTAAGGCCGTGCTTGACGCCGACGTGCTGGTGGGCACGTCGGCCGGCTCGACGGTCGCCGCTCAACTGAGCAGCGGGCTGGGACTCGACGCGCTGTTCGATCGCCAGATCACCGCGACGTCGGCCGAGCTCAATCCGAACGTGGAAGTCGAGGAGATCGCCGAACTCTTCCTCACCGCGATGGTGACGCCGAACACGACGAAGGCCGAGAAGCTTCAGAAGATCGGCGCCGTGGCGCTGTCTACGGTGACCGTCACGGAAGGGGTGCGCCGGGACGTCATCGCCCAACGGCTGCCATCGCATGACTGGCCGGATCGCGTGCTGCGGATCTCGGCGATCGACACCGCCACGGGTGAACTGGTCATGTTCGACCGGAACTCGGGCGTCGGCTTGGTCGACGCGGTCGCTGCCAGCTGCGCGGTGCCCGGCGTGTGGCCGCCCGTGACGATCGGTGGCCGCCGCTACATGGACGGCGGCGTCGGTAGCAGCGTCAACCTGGCCCTGGCGAACGACTGCGATGTCGCGGTGGTGCTGGTGCCGTCGGGCAGGTCTGCACCGTCCCCGTTCGACTCGGGCGCGGCCGAGGAGGTCGACGCGTTCGGCGGGTCGACCTTTGGTATGTTCGCCGACGACGAGTCGCTCACCGCGTTCGGCCGCAATCCGCTCGACCCCGCGTGCCGGAAGCCATCCGCACTGGCCGGCCGTGAGCAAGGTCGGCGGCTCGCAGGCGCCATCACTGACTTCCTCGGCGCCTGAATCAGCTTTGTGGCGTTGCCTTTTCGAGTTCGTCGAGCGCGATGGCGGCCAACTCGGACCCGATATCGATCACTTCGGCCGCACGGTGAAATTCCAGGCTTCGGCATGCGGTGCGGGGCACCTCGATGAGCAGGTCGGGTGGATACGCCGCGAGCGTATGACGCGCCAGCGCGGCCTGCGCGATGTCGATGGTGCGGTTCATCACCTCAAAGCTGCCGAGCTTGGGCACCACCGCCTCCTCTTTGGACGTGTCGACGAGTTCGTCGGGGCTGGCTGTCTCATCTGGTGGCGTGACGGCGCGGTTGGACTCGAACAACGCGGTGGTGCTGCGCCACATCCTGCTCAACCACTCCGTCGTCGCCCTTGGCTCGGTCTCGGTCGGCTCGTAGCGGCCGCCTGCTTCGCTGCCCGCGAGGCTGACCGCGATGGTGAGGTCCGCGTTGACCGCCGCGATCGGCGCCATCGGCAGTGGGTCGAGGATGCCGCCGTCGGCAAGCAAGCGCCCGTCGAATACGTGCGGTGTGATCACGCCGGGGATCGCGATGGACGCCCGGATCGCGGCGTCGACCGGACCGCGTTGCAGCCAAACGGATTTGCCCGAGAGCAGGTCGGTGGAGACGGCGGTGTAGGGGATCGGCAGCTGTTCGATCGTCACTT
>DASRJA010000565.1:0-3510 GCA_035649695.1 Mycobacterium sp.
CCCGGCCGGCCGCACGCGCGTTTGCCGTCGCAGCGGCAACGACGATGCTCACCGCGCTGATTGGTGCGGCCGCCTTGGCGCAGACCCCGCCGGCGCCACCGGCACCCGCCGCGCCGGCACCTGCCGCGCCAAAAGCTGCCCCCAAGGCCGCGCCCAAAGCAGCGCCGGCGCCGAAGCCGGCCGAGACACCCGCCCCGCAGGCGCAGGCACCCGGCGGCGATCAGCCGCAGCTCATCTTTTCGCCCTGGACCAAGTTCTGTCTGAAGGGCCAGGAGGCCAACGCCAAGCAGGTCTGCTTCACCGGCAAGGATGGCCGAGTCGAGTCGGGCATGCCGGTCGTGGCCGCCGTCCTGATCGAGCCGGAGAACGATCCCAAGAAGGTGCTTCGCGTCACCTTGCCCCTGGGCATGTCGCTGCAGCCCGGAACGCGCGTGATCGTCGACCAAGGCCAGCCCATGACCGGGCCCTACGTGATCTGCTTCAACAACGGCTGCATGGCCGACTACGAGGCGAGCGGGGAGTTGATCGGCAAGCTGAAGAAAGGGCAGGGCTTGGTCATCCAGGGCATCAACGGCGCCGGCCAGCCCATCAGCCTCGTGGTTCCGCTTCAGGACTTCGCCAAGGCCTACGATGGCCCGCCGACCGACCCCAAGAAATTCGAGGAGCAGCAGAAGCAGCTGCAGGACGAGCTGCAGAAGCGGGCCGAGGAGGCGCGCAAGAAGCTCGAGGGCCAGCAACAGCAGCAGCCGCCAGCGGCTCCGACCAGATAACCCTTCGCAATTTGGTTCTGATGAGATCGAGGCGCGCCCCGGGCGCGCCTCTTTCTCTTTCATGAGTGGAAGTCAAGCGGTTGTACGCGCGGCACGGCAGACCGACCATGTTGCCGCCGCTTCAAGCGAACGCGAAGTCGGTCGGATCGATCGAAGCACCGTTGCTGAAGGTGATGATCTCGTTGTGGGCGTCAAGGCCGGAGTGGATCTGCCATTGATTGCTCGTGCCCATCTGGGTGAATGTGGCCCCTTGCACGGTGGTGCCGAAGCCGACGAATACGAGGAAATCCCCAGCGCCGGCGCCGTTGCCGGCAAAGTCGGCGACGATGTCGCCGTTGGCTTCCCCGGCGTTGAACACGAAGAAATCGTTGCCGTCGCCGGCGGTGAGAAAGTCGCCACCCCCGCCGCCATTGAGGAGGTTGGCATCGGAGGTGCCGCTGAGCGCGTTCGCCAGACCGTTGCCGTAGCCCTGTATGGCGCCTCCTTGCAGCACGAGATTTTCCACGTTCGCTCCCAGCCGATAGTCGATCGACGCATAGACCGTGTCGTTGCCCTCGTTGAGATTCTCGATCACCACATCGCCGTTGTTGTCGACGAAATATGCGTCGTTGCCGGCCCCGCCATACATCGCGTCGACGCCGGCATCGCCGTCAAGCAGGTTGTCCGCACCAGTACCGCTGATCACGTTCGATAGAGCGTTACCGTAGCCTTGCACGGCGCTGCCCTGCAGCACCAGGTATTCCACGTTCGTCCCCAGCCGGTAGTTGATCGACGCATAGACCGTGTCGTTGCCCTCGTTGAGGTTCTCGACCACCACATCGTTGATGTTGTCGACAAAATACGCATCGTTGCCGGCCCCGCCGTACATCGCGTCGACGCCGGCGTCGCCGTCGAGCAGGTTGTCCGCACTGGTGCCGCTGATCACGTTCGACAGAGCGTTACCGTAGCCCTGCACGGCACTGCCCTGCAGTACCAGGTATTCTACGTTCGCCCCCAGCCGATAGTTGACCGGCGCATAAACCGTGTCGTTGCCCTCGCCGGAGTTCTCGATCACCTGGTCGCTCGTAGTGTCGACGAAATACGCGTCGTTGCCAGCTCCGCCATACATCGCGTCGGCGCCGGTATCGCCATCGAGCAGGTTGTCCGCACTCGTGCCGTTGATCATGTTCGACAGAGCATTGCCGTAGCCCTGAACGGCGCTGCCCTGCAGCACCAGGGATTCCACGTTCACTCCCAGCCGATAGTTGACCGAGGCATGGACCGTGTCGTTGCCCTCGTTGAGGTTCTCGATCACCGCATCGCTGATGTTGTCGACGAAATATGCGTCGTTGCCGTTCGCGCCGTACATCGCATCGACGCCGGCACCGCCGGTGAGCGTGTTGGCGCCGCTGTCGCCGATGAGCACGTCTTCGTGCGCACTGCCGATGATGTTCTCGATGCCACCGAGGACGTCGCCCTGGGCATCGCCGCCGGCGCCGAGGCCGCTCGCTAGGTTCACCGTCACGCCCACCGGGGAGGAGGAATAATCCGCCGTATCCGAGCCCGCGCCGCCCAGCATGGTGTCGGCGCCGGCGCCGCCGTCGAGCGTGTCGTTCCCCGACCCACCGAACAGCAGGTCATTGCCGCCAAAGCCCTGAAGCGTATCCGCCTGGTCGGCGGAAGCGCCGGTGGGCGTCAGCTTGAAGACCTCGCCGTCGAAGTCGACCAGATAAAGATTGCCGCGGGCGTCTTCGCCAAACGACGATGGATTGTTGATGGCGCCGAAATCGGGGGTGACTTGCGAGGTGCGTTCGGTGGCGACCCACGATGTGCCGTCGAGACGCAGAGTGAAAATCTTGCCTTGCACGAAGTCGGCGAAGAAATACTGCCCCTGTAGCGCCTCCGCTTCGCCTCGATAGACGTAGCCGCCGGTGATCGACTGCCCTACCGTGTGGCTATAGTAGTAAATGGGGAAGACCGCCGATGGGGTCGAAAGTGGACCGCCGCCAGGGAAGACATCCGGTCCCTCGAACGCGTTCCAACCGTAGTTGGCGCCGCTCTGGCCGAAATTGACCTCCTCCCACGTATTGGCCCCGACGTCGGCGATGTAGAAGTCGCCGAGTCCGCGGTCGAAGCTGTCCCGCCACGGGTTGCGCAAGCCGAGTGCGAATATCTCGTCGGCGCCGGTCGTCGTCGCGAAGGGATTATCGGCCGGCACCGCATAGTTGCGCGCAAGATCGGCGGGGAAGCCATCATTGTGCACGTCGATGCGCAGGATCTTGCCGAGCAAGACATTGAGATCCTGCCCATTGGTGGATGGGGCGCCGTCACCGGACGCGATATAGAGGTAGCCGTCGGGTCCAAAACCGATCCAGCCAGACTTGTGGTTGTTGTTGGTGGTCTGGTCGATGGTGATAATCGGTGTGACGCTTAGGGGGTCGGCGACGTTTGGGTCCGACGACACGTGATAGCGACGGATTTCGGCGTCAGCATTGGGGTTATTGATGAGATAGACGTAGAAAAAACCGTTGGTAGCGAAGTCAGGATCGAAAGCGAGGCCGAGCAGGCCGCGCTCACCTTCGGTCCGAATCTGACCCGTCAGGTCGAGGAACGGCGTTGCCAGAACCGCTCCTGTGGCAAGATCGAGAATTTTGATCAGCCCGGTTTTCTCCACGACGAACAGACGGCCGGTATCGCCCGGTGCCGCGCCCGCGAAAACTGGTTGCCCGAAACCGGTCGCGACCCGGGTGGCGAGGATGCT
>DASRJA010000566.1:0-4958 GCA_035649695.1 Mycobacterium sp.
CGTCGGCGTCAAGCGCAAGAAACGCCGCCCCCCCAGTGTTTCGGACAGCGCCTAAACCGAAAATCGGGCGGCCTCGTAAATGAGGCCGCCCGATTCGTTGAAGCACCTGATTACCCTGTGCCGCTGGATGACTCCTCGCCGGCGCTGATTCCAATCTTTTTGAGGAACGATCCATAGCCACGCATACCCTCACCGCCCGGGGTACCGCTCCCAAACAGGATGGGAGAGTCGCCGATCGATCCGGGAGTGAACTTCAGGGAATTCCTGGTGATGTTTTGGGAGTCCAAGCCACTGTTGTCGGCGACAGTCGGAGCGACCTCTGTTGCCTCCACTGCCGGCTCCACTGGTGGTGCAGGCGCGAGTTGATCCGGAAGAGCGGCGCTTGCCGCCTGCACCACCGACGGGTTGGAATCGGTGGTCGGCGTGGAGGAGGTCGATGCGGACTCCTGAGCAAGCGTCGCCTTCGTCACCGCGACGTTTAGGATGTCTGGCGCGGCCTCCGGCGGATCGATACCAAGGTAGTCGGGCAACGCACTTAACCCATTGATACCGGCCAACGCGGACGGATCACTCAGCGCCTTCAAGTAAACAGGTACCGCGCCCAAGGTCGGCGCACCCACAACGGCCAGCAACGCGCCCAAGGTCGTCTCATTCGGATCTGCGAGGAAGTCGGTGTAGAGAGTCGTCGCGCTCGTCGCCTTCACGCCATCAAGCAACGCGCCCAAGGTCGTTTCGCTCGGATCTGCGAGAAACCCGGCGTAAAGCGGTACCGCGCCCAAGGTCGGCGCACCCACAACGGCCAGCAACGCGCGCAAGGTCGTCTCATTCGGATCTGCGAGGAAGTCGGTGTAGAGAGTCGTCGCGCTCGTCGCCTTCACGCCATCAAGCAACGAGCCCAAGGTCGTCTCGCTCGGATCTGCCAGGAAGTCGGCGTAAAGCGGTACCGCGCCCAAGGTCGACGCACCCACAACGGTCAGCAACGCGCTCAAGGTGGTCTCGCTCGGATCTGCGAGGAAGTCGGTGTAGAGAGTCGTCGCGCTCGTTCCATACACGCCATCAAGCAACGCGCCCAAGGTCGTCGCGTTCGGATTTGCCAGGAAGGCTTCGTACAAGGGCGATGCGCTCAAACTGGTCAGCGCAGAGAGTTTCACGGATGCCGTCTTCGCGAGCTGTTCTGCGGCCGGGCCCATCGTCGGCAGCGTTGCTGCCGTTGCGATGCACGCCGCGCACGCCATCGCCGTTGCTGAAGTGGAAATCTTCGCCCACACGGTTGTGACCTCTCTCGGATGCGGAGCCTCGACCGCTTGCCAGGTGTATGACATTGAGTGGACGAGAACATCCGTCCGGTGAGAGCAATCTACCTTAAAAAACCCTGACGCACAGCAAACTTCCAGCGAGTTGGGCAAAATTTAACTAACCGCCAAAATAGCTCCCGGACTCACAAATTAGGTGACGCGCCAGCCCGACTTGGGCGAACAACGTGGGTCAGCTAAGGGCACAGACATAAAAAGGGGCTTGCGCGATTCCTTCCGACGGCGTATCCCGGCCTGTCTGTGACGAACCCGCGCCGCGATCGACACTCATCAGGGTTCGGGAGTGCTAGGCGATTTGCTTCCGTCAACCGAGAAGCGTGCCGCGAATCGTGTACGCCGGAGCCCTTCATCGACGTTTGCCAAACTGCCTGAAGCCGATCTCGGCCGCTACCCGTCTATGTTCAGAGCTCCCCGCGCATGCGTCGCGCTGTGGCGGGGTTACCGCCGCCTGCGAGACCTCAGATAGTCGCCGACCACCGCGGCGCCCAACCCGTCCAAGTCGGGCACCACGACTCTGCCCTCGACGCGGCGGGCGACCTGATCTATGAAACGGGCCAGACCTGGGTCGCTGCCGAGCCGGAAAATCGTCACCTGCGCGCCCAGCCGGGCGACGTCGTCGAAACCCTTGACCGTGTGGGCAATGGTCCGCGGATGCGGCGGGTAGTCGAAAAACACCGACGTGCCTTCGCCGTCGAAGTCCTCGAGGTGCGCGGTGGGCTCACCGTCGGTGACGACGAGCACCACCGGTTGCGCGTTGGGGTGACGACGCAGGTGGCGTCCGGCGAGCGCCAACGCGTGATGCAGGTTGGTGCCCTGCTCGTAGACGCCTTCCAGCGCAGTCAGTTCGGCGGCGCTGACCGTGCGCGCATAGCGGCCAAAGGCGATGATTTGCAAGGCATCCGAGCGGAACCGGGTGCTGACCAGATGGTTGAGGGCCAACGCGGTGCGCTTCATCGGCAGCCAGCGGTTCTCCATCACCATCGAGAACGACGTGTCCACCAGCAGCGCCACGGCGGCCTGCGTGCGCGTCTCGGTCTCGGAGATCTCGACGTCGTCGACAGTGATCCTCATGGGCAGCTCCGCCACACCGGTACCGGCCTGCCGCAGGACCGCGTTGGTCAGCGTGCGGGTGACGTTCCACGGTTCGGTGTCGCCGAACTGCCATGGCCGGGTGGCGCCGGTCAGCTCACCAGCGGCCCCCGCGCGGCGGGTGTCGCGCTCACCGTGACGGCCCGAAAGTTGTTCCGCCACATCACGCAACGCCGTTTGGCCGAGCTGGCGCATCGCCTTTGGCGACAGCCGCCATTGTCCGTCGGAGCCGCGGTCCAGGAAACCCTGGTTGACCAGTGCCCGCTCCAGCTCGGCGAGCGTCTTGGCGTCGACGGCTGCGTCCTCGCCCAGTTGGCGGGCCAGCATGTCGAGGTCGACGTCGTCCATGGTGGCACCGGCGTAGCTCTGCGATAGCGCCTCCGCGAGCTGTTCGAGCTCGGCGATGTCGGCCAGCGCTTGCGTGCCTTCGCCCATCCCCATCGGGTTGTCACCCGAGAACCGCGATGAGCCCGTCCAGTCCTCACCGGGACGGGCCGCCTGCAGGTGGCCATCCAGCCGGTTGAGCGCGTTCATCAGTGACGGCGAGCCAAAAGCCTGCTGCGCCAACGCATCCAGCTCGGCGCGCTGTTCGGCCGACAGGCTGTTGCGGAACCGCTGGGCAGCCGCTGCCCGTTGGGCTAACGAGTCGAGCAGCTCTTCGACGTTCTGCGGGTTCTCCGGGAAGAACTCGCCGTGCTTGGCCATGAAGTCATCGAAGTCCTGCTGGGTGTCCTCGCCACGAGAATGCTTGTCCAACAAGTCATTCAGGTCGTCGAGCATCTCGTTGACGCGCTGCCGGTCCTCGTCGGTCGCGTTCTCCAGCGCCTGCTTCATGCCGGCGAACCGCTGATCGAGCATCTCGCGGCCCAGCAGATCCTTGATCTGCTCGTACTTTTCGCGCGCCTCCTGGCTGCGCCAGTCGTAGTCGGACAGCTCCTGCACGGCCTTGGCCGGCGACGCCGGCAGCGACTCGATCCGCATCTCGTTGAACCGCGCGTCGTCGTCGAGCGCGCGCGCCAGCTCCTTGCGCTCGGCCAGCACGGCCTCGTCGAGCAGCTTCTTGATCTCCTGCAGCGTCCCGTCAAGGTTGTTGCGTTGCAACAGTTCCCGGCGCCGACGGTTCGCCTCGGCGGCCAGCCGGTCGGCACCGCGCATATTCCTGGTGCCGCGCCGCATCAGCTCGGAGAGCGCCCGTCGCGGCGAGCTGCCCTCCATCACGTCCTGGCCGATCTGCTCCAGCGCCTCGCGCAGGTCGACGGGCGGCGCCAGCGGGTCCGGCCCGCCGGTGTAGGCGGAGTACCGCGATGATCGCGCGTGTCTAGCCATAGACGGTTTCGCCTTCTCCCGTCACCTTGTCGATGCGCTTCGCCAAATACAGTGCCTCCAGCGACAGTTCGACCGCGGCCGCGCGCTCGCCGTCGGACTTAGCGCCGAGGCGCTGCTGAACCTGGGCGATCGCGGGCACTTCCGGCACCGCGTCCAACACCGCCCTCGCGGATACCCGCTCACCGGTCGTGACGGCCGAGCCGTTCTCGATCGCGGTCACCAGCGGCCCGACGTCGATGCCGCCGAGCAGCCGCTGTGCGGTGTCCGCGGTGGCCCGTCGCAGCAGATGCTCCAGCACCGCCTGTTCGCGGCCTTCCTCGCCGGATTCGAATTCCAGCTTGCCGCGCAGCACGTCGATCACTGTGCCGAGGTCGCACACCCGGGCCACCGGATTCTGCTCGCCGAGCACTGCGGAGCGGTGCGTGGCGGCAGCGGCGACGGTCTCCGCGGCAGCGATCGCGAACCGCGCCGAGACGCCCGAGCGCTGATCGATCGAGTGCGACTCACGCAGGTGGCGGGCGAACCGCGCGAGCACCTGCAGCAGGTACTCCGGCACCTCTGCGGCCAGGTGCGCCTCCTGTTTGATGACACCGACTTCCGCGTCGAGTTCCAGCGGGTAGTGGGTGCGGATCTCGGCGCCGAACCGGTCCTTGAGCGGAGTGATGATGCGGCCGCGGTTGGTGTAGTCCTCGGGGTTCGCGCTGGCGACGACGACCACGTCAAGCGGTAGCCGCAGCGTGTAGCCGCGCACCTGAATGTCGCGCTCCTCCATCACGTTGAGCATCGACACCTGAATGCGCTCGGCCAGGTCGGGCAGCTCGTTGATGGCGACGACGCCCCGGTGCGCACGCGGAATCAGCCCGTACGCGATGGTCTCCGGGTCGCCGAGGCTGCGGCCCTCGGCCACCTTGATCGGATCGATGTCACCGACCAGGTCGGCCACGCTGGTGTCCGGGGTGGCCAGTTTCTCCGTGTACCGCTCGCTGCGGTGCCGCCACGCCACGGGTAGCTCGTCGCCCAGCTCGGCGGCCCGCCGGATCGACTCCGGCGTGATCGGGGTGTACGGATGCTCGCCCAGTTCCGCGCCCGCGATCACCGGTGTCCACTCGTCGAGCAGCCCGGGCAGCGCACGCAGAAGCCGCGTCTTGCCCTGCCCGCGTTCGCCGAGCAGCACCACGTCGTGCCCGGCGATCAGGGCCCGCTCCAGCTGCGGGATCACGGTGTCGTCGA